>NZ_CP013979.1:312366-624732 GCF_001660485.1 Agromyces aureus | reverse complement strand
GAGGATCGGGCCGGCGAGGTGGAAGAACACGTTGTCCTGGATGTCGGGGTTGCCGAGGCCGTACTCGCCCGTGCCGACGCCCGCGAACGTGATCAGCGACACCGCGATGAGCAGGTAGAGCACCACGATCGTGACGACCGTGATGGTCGCCGCCCGCCCGGGCGTCTTGTCGGAGCCGCGCGTCTCCTCGTTCATCGTCAGGGTCACGTCCCAGCCCCAGAAGATGAAGATCGAGAGCGACAGGCCCGCCGCGAACGCCGAGAACGACTCGACGGCGAACGGGTTGAACCACGACAGCTCGATCGGCGTCGCGTCGAACGCGTTGCCGTTGGCCGTCTCGACGAGCGCCGCGATCGAGAAGGTCACGAGCACGAGGAGCTGGAACCCGACGAGCCAGTACTGCAGCTTCTGCGTGGTCTGCATGTCGCGGTACGACACCCAGGTCGCGCCGAGCATGAAGAGCAGGCAGACGGCGATGTTGATGAAGGGGTTCAGCGCGAGGTCGGCGATGCCGGCGTTGCCCGTGACCTGCGCGATGAGCAGGAACAGGAAGTCGACCGCGATGCCCGCGAGGTTCGAGAGCACGAGGATGGTGGCGGCGACGAGCCCCCACCCGGCCATCCAGCCGATCCACGGCCCGAAGGCGCGCGTGGCCCACGTGAACGACGTGCCCGAATCGGGCATGCGCTTGTTGAGCTCGCGGTAGCCGAGCGCGACGAGCAGCATCGGGATGAACCCGACGAGGATGATCGCCGGAACCTGCACGCCGACCTCGGAGACCGTCGGCCCGAGGGCCGCCGTCAGCGTGTACGCCGGCGCGATGCAGCTGATGCCGATGACGATCGCGCCGATGAGGCCGACCGATCCGGCCGAGAGGCCCTTCTTCGAGAGGCCGCCCTGCTCGGAGGCGTCGACGGCGGCGCTCGCGGAGGTCAGCGGTGCACTCGACGCGGGGTCTGGTTGGTTCGTCATGATGCGGCCTTTCCGGTGGAGCGCGGTACCACGATCATCGGCACCGGCAGCTCGCGCAGCATCTTCGACGCGGTCGAGCCGAGGAACAGGTGGCTCGGAGTCGCGAGCCGGCTGGAAGCCACGAGCACGATCTCGCCCTCGTGCCAGTCGAGGCTGCGCACGGCGGCCTCGATCGTGTCGCCGGTCGCGACCACGGCGGTCGTCACGACGCCGGGGGGCAGCGCAGCCTTGGCGGCCGCGAGCACCTCGTCGGCGTGCGCCGTGCTCGTGAGCTCGGCCAGGCCCTCGTCCATGCCGGAGGGCAGGTCGATGGGCACGAGCGAGAGCAGACGCAGCGGCGCTCGCAGCGACTTCGTCAGGCGGACCGCGACGTCGAGCAGCACGCCCGCGCCAGGGCGCGAGCCGAGCGCGGCGGTGATGCGGGAGACGCCGACGGATGCCGCGAGCTCGCGTGACCCGGAGGGTGCGAGCGCCACCGGCACGTCCGAGGAGTGCAGCAGCTCGCTGGCGACCGACCCGATGCGCGAACGCCCGAGGATGCCGCCGCGGGCCGCGCCCACGACGATGAGCGATGAGCCGAACTCGTGCGCGGCCGCGATGAGCCCCTCGGCGAACGACTCCGCGTAGCGCACGTGCAGCGACTGCGCGACCTCGGCGTCGAGCTTGGCCGACGCCTCGGTCAGCCACTCGCGCGAGCGCGCCTTGAGGTGGCGCTCGTAGCCGACGTCGGTGGGCACGGTGCTCGAGCGGGCCTCGCTCGGCAGCACCATGACCACGTCGAGCTGCGCCTCGCTCGCCGTGGCGAGCCGGGTGGCGAGGGCGAGCGCGTCGGCGCCGCTCTCGTTGGCCGTGTAGCCGACCACGATGCGCGGCAGCGCGGCATCCGCCCCCGATGCCGCCGACGTGCCCCCCGCGTTCATCAGCCGGCCAGGATCTCTGCGGCGACCTCGCGGCCGACCCGGATCGCGCCGTCGACGTGCTGGTAGCCCTTGCCCGCCATGTCGCTGCACGAGAAGTGGATCGGGCCGACGGGTGCGCGGAGGTCCGAGCCGTAGCGCGCGAGACCGCCCATGTCGAAGCTCGCCGCGTAGGCGCCGCGCGTCCACTCCTCCGAGCCCCAGTCGGACTCGTAGTAGACGACCGGGTGCTTCGCCTGCTCGCCGTAGTAGTGCGACAGCGACTCGAGGATGCGCTCCTTGCGCTCCTCGGCGCTGAGCGTGAAGACGCCGTCGGCCTCTTCGTCGGAGACGAAGCCGACGAGCGTGCCGCGGGGGTCCTCGTGGTTCGTGTTGTCGTACGCCTCGTGGCAGAGCTCGTAGGGGCTGAAGGCCGTGCCGCTCAGGCCGTCGGCGCGCCAGAACGGCGTCTCGTAGACCGCGTGCACCTTGATCACGAAGCCCATGGAGAGGTGCTGGTGCAGCTGGTGCTGGCGGCGCGGCAGCGGCGGCTCGTACGAGATGCGGCTGATGAGCACGGGCGGCACCGCGACGATCACGCGCCGGGCGTGCACCTCGAGCGAGTCGGTGACGGCGACGACGCCCGAGTCGGACGCCGGGGCGCCGTCTTCAGTGAGCCCGGCCCAGCGGATGGTGCGCACGGCCTGACCGAGGCGCACGGCACCGCCGAGCCGCTCGGCGAGCAGGAGCGGCACCTGCTGCAGGCCGCCCACGACGCGCTTGTCGAGGATGAAGTCGGCGTCGACGAGGTGCGAGAACGAGCCGGCCGAGGCGGCCATGAGCAGCGCCTGCAGGGCCGAGAAGGCGTGCGCGGGCTTCGTGAGCATGGCGCCCGCGATGAACATGCCGATGTTGAGCTTCGCCTCTTCGTCGTCGGTCTGCGTGCCGAGCCACTCGGCGAAGCTGACCTCGTCGAGCTCCTTCGCGCGCGGGTGGGCCCACGGCGCGTCGGGGTCGATCTCGGCGACGAGCTGGTCGAGCTTCTCGATGAGGCCGACGATCTCGCCCTCGGTCTTCGCGGGCACCGGGAAGATGTCGCCCTCGAAGAGCCGGCGCTCGCCGTCCTCGGCGATGTAGACGTTCTCGCCCTCGCGGTAGCGCTCGTACGTCTCGAGGCCGAGCTCGTCGAGGGTCTCGATCAGGGCGTCCTGGTCGGGCGAGACCCACTGGCCGCCGATCTCGAGCATGGCGCCGTCGATGTCGTCGGTCCAGAGGCGGCCGCCGATGCGGTCGCGCGCCTCGAGCACGACGACGGACTTGCCGGCGTCCTTCAGCTTGTTGGCGGCGGTGAGGCCGGAGGCCCCCGCTCCGACGATGACGACGTCGCAGTCGATGCGTTCCATGGTGTTTCTTCGCTTTCGGTTCGCGTGTTGGCGCGTGATGCGCGTGATTCGAGAAGGGGGCGAGCGGATGCCGCGGCGCGGCGCCGAGGCATCCGCTCGACGTGCTCAGTCCACCGGGACGAGCGTGTACTTCGTGTCGAGGTATTCGTGGATGCCCTCGAGCCCGCCCTCGCGGCCGATGCCCGACTGCTTCACGCCGCCGAACGGTGCGGCGGCGTTCGAGACGAGGCCCGTGTTGAGCCCCATCATGCCGGTGGCGAGGCGCTCGATCATGCGGTGGCCACGCGCCAGGTCCTGCGTGAAGACGTACGAGATGAGTCCGTACTCGGTGTCGTTGGCGAGGCGCACCGCCTCGTCTTCGCTCGAGAACGTCGTGATGCCGAGCACCGGTCCGAAGATCTCCTCGGCGAGCAGGCGGCTGCCGGCCGCGACGCCCGCGAGCACGGTCGGCGCGTAGAACGTGCCGTCGCCGTCGATGATGCGCTCGCCGCCGGTGAGCACGCTCGCCCCGCGCGAGACGGCGTCCTGCACGAGCGCGTCGGTCGAGTCGACGGCCTTGTCGTCGATGAGCGGGCCGATGTTGACGCCCTCTTCCGTGCCGCGGCCGACCTTCATGGCCTTGACGCGATCGGCGACGCGGGCCGCGAACTCGTCGGCGACCGACTCGTGCACGATGAAGCGGTTCGCCGCGGTGCACGCCTGGCCGATGTTGCGGAACTTCGCGACGAGGGCGCCTTCGACGGCCTTGTCGAGATCAGCGTCCTCGAAGATCACGAAGGGCGCGTTGCCGCCGAGCTCCATGCTCGTGCGGAGGATGCCGGTCGCGGCCTGCTTCATGAGCGCACGGCCGACGCCGGTCGAGCCGGTGAAGCTCAGCTTGCGCAGTCGCGGGTCCTCGATGATCGGTCCCGAGACCGCCGACGAGGTCGAGGTCGGGATGACGTTGACGACGCCCTTGGGCAGCCCGACCTCCTCGAGCAGCTGCACGAACGCGATGGTCGTGAGCGGCGTGAGGGCCGGGGGCTTGATGACGACCGTGCAGCCTGCGGCGAGCGCGGGCGCGATCTTGCGGGTCGCCATCGCGAGCGGGAAGTTCCAGGGGGTGATGAAGAACGACGGGCCGACGGGGCGCTGCGAGACGATCATGCGTCCGGTGCCCTCGGGGTTCAGGCCATACCGACCGGAGATGCGCACGGCCTCCTCGCTGAACCAGCGCAGGAACTCGCCGCCGTAGACGACCTCGCCGCGCGCCTCGGCGAGCGGCTTGCCCATCTCGAGGGTCATGAGCAGGGCGAACTGCTCCTTGCGCTCCTGCAGCAGGTCGAACGCCTTGCGCAGCAGCTCGCCGCGAACGCGGGGCGCGGTCTTGGCCCACGACTCCTGCACGGCCACGGCCGCATCGAGCGCACGGATGCCGTCGGCCGGCGAGGCGTCGGCGATCTCCTTGATCACGGCGCCCGTCGCGGGGTCGTGCACGGCGAGGGTCTTGCCGCCCTCGGCGTCGACCCAGTCGCCGCCGATGAAGAGTCGGGCCTCGACGGCGTCGAGGACGGTCGATTCGAGCGTTGCGTTCGTCATATGCGTGTGACTTCCGTTCGATGTCTCGTGCACGTGCTGCGGTTCGTTCCGTTGCTGCGGTTCGGCGTTCGTGCGGTTCGTGCGGTTCGGGTTGGTGCTGGGCCTCGAGCCGCCCGGATGCGGTGCCATCCGGGCGACTCGAGGAGCTTTCCGGATCGATCAGGGGTAGAGGCCGCGGAGGCGGTGCGCATCGGCAACGCGCTCGACGGCGAGCGCCGTCGCGGCGGTGCGAAGCGAGAGCCCCCTGGTCTCTGCGTATCCCAGCACGTGCTGCCACGCGTTGAGCATCCGCTCCTCCAGTCTGGACTCCACCTCGTCGGCGCGCCACCAGTAGGCCTGATTCGCCTGCACCCACTCGAAGTAGGAGACGATCACGCCGCCGGCGTTCGCGAGGATGTCGGGCACCACGAGGATGCCGCGCTCGCGCAGGATCGCGTCGGCCGCGGGCGTCGTGGGGCCGTTGGCGCCCTCGACGATGACGCGGGCGCGCACGTCGCCGGCGTTGGACTCGTGCAGCACGCCCTCGACGGCGGCCGGCACGAGCAGGTCGACCTTGAGCGTGATCAACTGGGCGCCGTCGATGGGTTCGGCGCCCGCGAAGCCGACGACCGAGCCGGTGGCGCGAACGTGGTCGGTGAGCGCCTCGACGTCGAGTCCGGCGGCGTTGTGGACGGCGCCGTACTGGTCGCTGACGCCCGCGACGCGCACGCCGGCCTCGGACAGGAACCGCGCGGCATCCGCACCGACCTTGCCGAAGCCCTGCACGGCGGCGGTCGAGCGCGAGGGCTCGATGCCGACGTGGCGGAGCGCGGCGAGCGCGATGTGGGTCACGCCCCGGCTCGTCGCCGAGGCGCGACCCAGCGATCCGCCGAGCGCGATGGGCTTGCCAGTCACGATGCCGGGCACCGTGTAGCCGCTGGCGACGGAGTAGGTGTCCATCATCCAGGCCATCGTCTGCTCGTCGGTGCCGATGTCGGGCGCGGGGATGTCGCGCTCCGGGCCGATGATCGGCAGGATCTCGCTCGTGTAGCGGCGGGTCACGCGCTCGAGCTCGGCCTTGGAGTGCTCGCGGGGGTCGATCGCGATGCCGCCCTTGGCGCCGCCGTACGGCACGTCGAGCAGGGCGCACTTCCAGGTCATCCACATGGCCAGCGCCCGCACCTCGTCGATGTTGACGTTGGGCGCGTAGCGCAGGCCGCCCTTCGCGGGGCCGCGCGAGAAGTTGTGCTGCACGCGGTGGCCCACGTACAGGCGGCTCTCGCCGGAGTCCATGCGCAGCGGCACGGCGACCGTCAGCTCGCGACGCGGGGTCGCGAGCATCTGGTGCAGGCCATCGGGATAGCCGAGCAGGGCGACGGCCTCCGAGAGCTGCGCACGCGCGTCGGTGAGCGGGGTGGCGATGTGGTCGACGGATGCCTCGGGGCGGGCGATCACGACGTCGTTGTCGGTGAGGGTGGTCATGCCGTCTTGAGTCCTTCCGCGACGACCTGCAGGCCCTCGATGAGGAGGTCGTCCGAGATGGTGAGCGGGGGGAGGAAGCGGATCACGTTGCCGTAGGTTCCGCAGGTGAGCACGAGCACGCCCTGCGAGTGGGCGTACGCGGCGACCTTGCTCGTGAGCGCGGCGTCGGGTGCGCCGGTCGCGGGGTCGACGAGCTCGATCGCGACCATCGCGCCGCGGCCGCGGACGTCGCCGATGCGGGCGTCGGTCGTGCGCAGGGCGTTCAGGCGGCCGATGAGCACGGAGCCGATCTCCTTGGCGCGCTCGATCAGGCCGTCCTCCTCGTAGGCCTCGATCGCGGCGAGCGCGGCGACGCAGGCCATCGGGTTGCCGGTGTAGGTGCCGCCGAGGCCGCCGGGGCCCGCCGCGTCCATGATCTCGGCGCGGCCGGTGACCGCGGAGAGCGGCAGGCCGCCCGCGATGCCCTTGGCCGTGGTGATGAGGTCGGGCACGATGCCCTCGTGGTCGCTCGCGAACCAGGCGCCGGTTCGGCCGAACCCGGTCTGCACCTCGTCGGCGATGAAGACGACGTCGTTCGCGCGGCACCACTCGACGAGCGCCGGCAGGTAGCCGGCGGCGGGCACGATGAAGCCGCCCTCGCCCTGGATGGGCTCGATGATCATGGCGGCGAGGTTCTCGGCGCCGATCTGCTTCTCGATCTGCGAGATGGCCTTGGCCGCGGCATCCGCACCGGAGAGCCCGCCGTCGCGGAAGGGGTAGCTGAGCGGCACGCGGTACACCTCGGGCGCGAACGGGCCGAAGCCGTTCTTGTACGGGATGTTCTTCGCGGTGAGGCCCATGGTGAGGTTCGTGCGGCCGTGGTAGGCGTGGTCGAACGCGACGACGGCCTGCTTCTTCGTGTAGGCGCGGGCGATCTTCACGGCGTTCTCGACGGCTTCGGCGCCGGAGTTGAACAGTGCGGAGCGCTTGTCGTGGTCGCCGGGGGTGAGCTCGTTGAGCTTCTCGGCGACGTCGACGTAGGAGTCGTAGGGCGCGACGGTGAAGCAGGTGTGCGTGAAGGCGTTGAGCTGGGCGGTGACGGCCTCGACGACGCGCGGGTTGGCGTTGCCGACGCCCGTGACGGCGATGCCCGAGCCCAGGTCGATGATCGAGTTGCCGTCGGCGTCGACGACCACTCCGCCGCCCGCGGCGACGACGGCGATCGGGATGGTGGTGCCGACGCCCGAGGCGACGGCTGCGGCCTTGCGGGCCATGAGGGCCTGCGAGCGCGGGCCCGGGATGGCGGTGACGAGACGACGCTCCTGCGGGAGCGCCGGTCCTCCGGTGACGGTGGCCGTGGCGGCCGTGGTGTCGACGATGGTCATGACGGACTCCTCTTCAGGTGACGACGGTGGCGGTGCGCCCAATGCTAGGTCGCGACATCCGGATGCCGCACCACCCCGTCGTACACTTGGAGCCCGTCTACTCGACGCCGCGTACAAACGCGCCGAGCGACGGATCCGTCAGCGCCTGGCCAGCTGCCGACGCTCCTCGAGGTCCTGCGCGGCGACCGCGCGGGTGTCGGGCGCCACCGGGTCGGCCGGGGGCACCACCTCGGCCGTGCCGACGCCGGGGATCGGGTTGCGCCGCTTCGCCCGACCGATCGCGAAGAGCGAGACGCCCCACTGCAGCCCGTAGCCGATCGCGAAGACGAGCAGCGTGAAGATCAGGGCCATGGCCGCACCCTGGTCGGGCTGGTAGAGCTGCGCCGAGCGGGGGCTGATCATCGCGTACATGTAGACCGAGAGCGGACGCGACTCGGGCGTCGCGAGGAAGGCCGGCAGCGTGAACTCGTTGGTGCCGAGCACGAACATCTGGATCCATACGGCGAACACCGTGGGCATGAGCAGCGGGGCGACGATGCGGCGGAAGCCCTCGAGCGGGCTGGCGCCGCTGACGAGCGCCGCCTCCTCGAGCTCCATGCGGATCTGCAGCGTCGCGCTGTACCCGGCGCGGTAGGCGATCGACACCCGGTACGAGTACGCGATGATGAGCGCCACGATCGTGCCGGCCAGCGGGATCACCGGGTTGATCACCATGAACGTGAGGAACATCGCGAAGCCCGCGATGACCGCCGGGATGGCGACCGACGACGACGCGAACAGGTCGACGGCCTTGGTCCAGCCCGTGCGCCTGGCGCGGGCGATGCCGTAGGCGAGCACGGTCGCCGCGACGCACGCGATCGTCGCGCTGCCGCCCGCGATCACGAGGGTGCGCCCGAGCGAGGCCCAGAACTCCGGATCGGCGAGCACGGCGCCGAACGATCCGAACTGCGTCTGCGTGACCAGCGCCTCGAACGAGAAGGCGATGGGGTACGGCGTGATGGCCGACCAGAACAGGGCGAACAGCGGGAGCACCGCGGTGAGCATCACGAACACGGCGATCGCGAGCATGACCGGGATCTTCCACGCGCCGAGCTTCATGACCGTGGGTCGGAACCCCTTGCCCGAGATCGACGCGCGCCGCTCGGCATTCCTCGTCGCCCTGAGGTAGATCACGAACGCGATCGTCGTGATCACGAGGAACACGCAGCCCCACGCCGCGGCCAGGCCGTACTGCGGCAACTCCCCAGCACCCGCGCTGATGAGGTTCCAGAGCTTCAGGGCGAAGATCGACTTGCCCGACTCCTGGCCGAACAGCAGCGGCACCTCGAGGCTGCCGAGGCCGAGGATGAACGTGAGCACGGCGACGCCGAGCAGGCCGGGCCACAGCATGGGCAGCGTGACGCGTCGGAGCGTCTTGGCCCACGAGGCGCCCGAGACGCGCGCGGACTCCTCGAGCGAGCCGTCCATGCTCGTGAGGATCGGCACGATCATCAGGTACGGGAACGTCACGTTCGTGAGCGCCTGGATGAAGGTCATCGTGACGAACGAGTAGGGGTCGATCACGAGGTCGCCCGGCAGCAGGCGCAGCAGCTGGTTCAGCACGCCCGACTCGGGCGAGAGCATCAGCAGGTATGCCTGCGCCTTGACGATCGGCGGAATGATGAACGGCACCACGACGAGCACCGAGATGACGCGTCGCAGCGGGGCGTCGGTGCGCACGGTCACCCATGCGAGGCCGAACGCCATGAGGAGCGAGAGCACGGTCGAGCCGCCCACGAACGCGGCGGTCGAGCCGAGCACGGCCCAGAAGTCGTCGCGGAGGCTCCAGAGGGTGACGAAGTTCTCGACCGACCACTTCGCGGTCGAGACGCCGAACGGCAGGAACGGACCACGGAAGGCCGTGATCACCTGTACGGCCAGTGGGATCGCGAGGAGGAGGAAGATCACCGCTCCGGCGATGATCGTCGCGATCTTCATCGAGGTCGGTCGAGTGCGCTCGACCTTCGTGGTCCGTCCTGCCTGAGACACGTGTTATCCGTTCAGTGCCGCGTCGGCGGCGTTGATCATGGCGATCCAGTCGTCGCGGGTGTCGACGGTCTCGGTGATCGCCCCGCCCGCGAGGCCGGTGAGCAGCGCGGAGGAGTTGGTCTGCATGAGTCCGGTGGCCGAGTCGAACAGCGAGGTCGGCAGGCCGGGGAACGGCACCTGCGTCGTCGAGAACCGCTCGTCGGTCATGCGCAGCTCGAGCCAGTCCGGGTTGTACGCGTTCCAGAGCGACCAGAGCATGCCGCCGGCCGGGTTCTTCGCGTCGACGTTGACGCCAGAGAACTGGGCGAAGACGCCGGCGTCCTCGTATGGCGAGACCGAGAGGCTCGGGTTCGGGTTGAACAGCGTCTGGCCGAGGGCGATCGGCACGTCGCCGCTCGAGAGCGGGGAGTCCTGGTCCTCCAGCACCTGCAGGTTGCCCGACGACTTCAGGTCGCCGATCAGCCCGGTCATGGCCTCTTCGCCCTTGTCCATGCCGTAGCCGGCGAAGACGTTGGCGTTGTAGCTCGCGACCGAGACCTTGCCCTCGTACTGCGGGTCGAGCAGTCCGTCGAGCGTGGCGGGCGCCTCGGCGACCTTGTCGGTGTTGACCTGCATGAGCGAGCCGTTCACGCTGTCGGGCAGCATCTCGGGGGCGCCGATCGTGAAGAACTCCTTCGGCACGCCGAACGCGGTCCAATCGACATCCGCCCAGTAGCCCTCGTCGGTCATCGTGGCCGCCGAGACGAGCGAGCCCGAGATCACGTCGGTGTTGCGCGACCCGGTCGCCTTGGCCGAGATGATCGCCGACGACAGGTTGTAGGTGAGGCCGCGCGTCTCGATCTTGAGGTCGGGGTAGACCTCGTTGAACTCGGCGATCACGTCGGGCGAGAGCTCGTACCAGTCCCAGATGACCAGCCGGCCGCCGTCGGCCTGCTTCGCCGTCTCGTACAGGGCGTCCATCTGCTCCGAGATCGCGGGCCAGTAGTCGTCGTAGAAGTTCTCGCAGCGCGTGACCGCGCCGACCTCGACCGCGTCGCAGGCCGCGAGCTCGACCGGGCCGCCCGACGGCTCGATCGCGCCGGAGGCTGCTGATCCGGTCGAGCTGCAGGAGCTCAACAGCAGCATGCCCGCGGCCGCGAGGGCCACCATTCCGTTCCGTGCTGTGGGTGATGTCATGATCCGGGTTTCCTTTCTCGGTGGCGCTCTTCCTTGGGGGTGTTGCGGGGTGGTGCGGTCGTGCGGTCGTGATGGTTCGGGGGCTAGGCCGCGAGCACGCGGCACGCCTGCGGTGCCAGTTCGATGAAGACGGGGTCGTGCAGCGACGGCGAGTTCAGGGGCGCTCCGCGGCCGACGATCGTGCCGACCACGGTCTGCCCACTGAGGATCTCGGCCTCGTACTCGACGATCTCGCCGAGGAACTCGACGCGCACGACGCGCGCCGGCAGCAGGTTCGGGCGATCGGGCGCGGCCTCGTGCCAGCGCACGCTCTCGGGCCGGAACGTGACGGTCACGTCGGCGCCGGTGCCGAACGAGTCGGGGCACGGCGTGACGAGGCGGGCGCCGAAGGCCTCGACGAGCGCGTCGCCGTCGCCATCGCGCCCGCGGACGATCGCGGGGATCATGTTCACGCGACCCACGAAGTCCGCGACGAAGCGGTCGGCCGGCTGGTAGTAGAGGTCGCGCGGGGCGGCTTCCTGCACGATGCGGCCCTGGTTCATCACGGCGACGCGGTCGGACATCGACAGCGCCTCGGACTGGTCGTGCGTGACGTAGAGGGCGGTGATGCCGAGGCGCTGCTGCAGGGAGCGCAGCTCATTGCGCATGGTGTCGCGGAGCTTCGCGTCGAGGTTCGAGAGCGGCTCGTCGAGCAGCAGCAGCTTCGGTCGGTGCGCGAGGGCGCGGGCGAGGGCGAGGCGCTGCTGCTGCCCGCCCGAGAGCGCGGTGGCCGGCCGGTGGGCGTAGGCGTCGAGCTGCACGAGCTCGAGCGCCTCCATGGCGCGCTTCCTGGCCTCCTTCTTGGGCAGCTTGCCCGCGGCGACCTGCAGCGGGAACACGGCGTTGGCGAACACCGTCATGTGCGGCCAGATCGCGTAGTTCTGGAAGACCATGCCGATGTCGCGCTTGTCGGGCGAGACGTGACGGGTGCCGGTCGAGAGCACGTTGCCGTCGAGCGAGATCTCGCCGCCGTTGCTGTTCTCCAGTCCGGCGACGCAGCGCAGGGTGGTCGTCTTGCCGCAGCCCGAGGGGCCGAGCAACGACGTGAAGGTGCCCGGCTCGATGGTGAACGTGACGCCCTTGACGACCGGCACCTCCGCGCCGTCGAGCTCGTAGTGCTTCTCGAGGCCGTCGACGACGAGCCGACCGCCTCCGCTTTCGTGCGTCATTCGGTGCTCAACTTCCGGGTGGCGGTTTCTGTATTTTGGATCCAGCGAGGGATTGCGGATGCCACGGGCGGGCGCATCGACGGCCATCAGCGATCAGCGCCAGGCGTCGAGGCTGCGGGGGCCGTCGCGGAGGCCGCGGCAGTGGTCGGCGCGGCAGCGGACGGCGCGGCGGCCGCGCGCGGCTCGCCCCACCCGACGGTGACCTTCGGCTTCGCGAAGAACGCCACCACGAGGGCGCAGAGCGCGAACCCCGCGACGGCGAGCCACAGCGACTGCGCCATGGCGGCCGAGAACCCGGCCGCGAGGTCGGGCGGCAGCTCGCCCTCCTCACCGGGTCGTGCCTGCTCGCCCGACGCACCGGGCAGGTGCACCATCAGGCTGTAGCTCATCAGGGCGGCGACGGCCGCCGAGCCGAGCACCGATCCGACCTGACGCGTCATCGTGTAGACGCCCGATCCGGCGCCGGCGCGGGCCGGCGGCAGGTTGCGGGTCGCCGTCGACGCGAGCGGGGCGAAGACGCCCGAGATGCCGAGCCCGAGCAGCGCCGAGGGCAGCAGCAGCGCCCAGTACGGGACATCCGGACCGAGCAGGGCGACGTAGAGCCCGAGCGCGAGCGCCGCCGTCGACAATCCGGCGAGCGCGACCCACTTCGGGTCGACCCGGTCGCTGAACCGCCCGACGAGCGGCGACAGCACGCCCGAGACGACGGCCATCGGCACGAACATGAGCGCGGCCTGCGACGGGGTCAGCCCGCGCGCCACCTGGAAGTAGTACGCGAGCGGCAGCGGCATGGCCGTCATCGCGAGGCCGACGAGCGAGATCGCGACGTTCGACAGGGCGAAGTTGCGGTCGCGGAACAGCCCGAGCGGCAGCAGCGGCTCGGCGCGGTTGAACGCCTGCCAGACCACGAAGCCCACGAGCACGACGAGGCCCGAGATGATGAGGCCCCAGACCGTGATCGGGCCGACGATCGTGCCCCAGTCGTAGGTCGCCCCCTCCTGGATGCCGAACACGACGAGGAACATGCCGACCGCCGAGAGCACCACGCCGAGCCAGTCGAAGCGGTGCGCGTGCGTCTCGAGGTTCGGCACGAGCCGCCAGGCCGCGACGAACGCGACGATGCCGACGGGCACGTTGACGAAGAACACCCACTCCCAGCCGAGCGTGTCCACGAGCACGCCGCCGAGGATCGGGCCGACCAGCGTGGCGACGCCCGCGACCGATCCCCACATGCCCATCGCCGCGCCCCGCTGGTTCGGCGGGAAGATGCGGGCGATGACCGCCATCGTCTGCGGGGTCATCAGCGCGGCACCGAGGCCCTGCACCGCTCGCGCGGCGATCAGCGACTCGATGTCGCCCGACAGCCCGCACCAGAGCGACGCGAGCGTGAACACCACGAGCCCGACCAGGTAGACGCGCTTGGGCCCGAACCGGTCGCCGAGCCGCCCCGTGATGAGCAGCGGCACCGCGTACGCGAGCAGGTAGGCGCTCGTCACCCAGATCACCGCGGTGAGGTCGGTGTCGAGGTCGGCGAGGATCGCCGGGTTCGCGATCGACACGATCGTCGTGTCGACGAGGATCATGAAGAACCCGATGACGAGCGCCCACAGGGCGGGCCACGGCCGAGTGGCCTGGCTCACGGCGCTGGTGTTCACGGTCTGATGCATGGTCGGCTCTCGCAGGGGATGTCTCGGCCGGGTCAGTCGGCGACGGATGCCGCGGCGGGCGGCACTGCGGACGGCAACCCCACGACGGGCTCGCCGAGCAGCGGCGTCGAGACCGCGTAGATGCCGTGGTTGGCGAACACCCAGATCAGGTTGCGGTCCCACTCGACGAAGATGCCGTGCACGGGCGCCGCCATGTCGTCGTCGTCCTTGAGGCCCATCGGCGGCACGAAGTACGCGCCCACCTTCGGCTCCTCGGGGTCGCGCACGTCGAAGATCTGCAGGCCCGCGGCGTAGAACGCGTAGGGCACGACGCCGCCGTGCGGCGTTCCGGTGTTCGTGAAGTAGCCGGAGCGCTTCGGCCCGAACGACCCGCGGCGCTGCGCCCAGTCGGTGAACGCGGCCGTGGCCGGCGGCACCGGGCGGGGCAGCGTGCGCACGAGCTTCGGCTGCGTGGGGTCGCTCACGTCGATCTGGTAGATCTCCTTGGCGGGCTCGTAGCAGTCGGTGTTCATCGGGTAGCCCGAGACGTAGACGTAGCCGGTCTGCTCGACCTGGGTGGTGTCGACGTTGTCGCCCTCGGTGCCGGCGACGCTCGACGGCAGCTCGCACCATCCGACGTGGTGGATGTTGGTCGGGTCCGAGACGTCGAGCACGAAGAAGCCCTGGCCGCCCTGGGCCGCGTAGGCGTAGGTGCCGCCCGCCTCGACCGAGCGCGGCATGAAGACGCCCATGCGCGAGCCGAACCACGAGGTCTTGTTGTTCCACCGGTCGTTGCCCGCGAGGTACTCGGAGTCGGCCTCCTCGCCGGCGCGGGTGCCGGGCACCCACCAGTCCGACAGGCGAACGGGGTTCGCCGGGTCCGACACGTCGTAGGCGGCGTGGCCCGCGGCCCACAGGGTGGTCTTGTACGGCTGGTTGGTGAACGTGTTGTCGGGCGCGGTCGCCACGAAGAGGTACCTGTCGCCGTAGTACACGGGCAGGTCGAGCACGCCGTTGCCCTCCTGCACCTCGTCGGGCCCGTGGTTCGGGTCGGTCGAGACCTCGGTGAGCAGGGTCCAGTCGCGCGGGGTCGGCCCGTTCACCTCGAAGACGCGGAACCCGCGCAGGCCCTCCCACTCGAGCAGCTGGCCCTCGACGGTGTCGTCGGTCCACTTGTTCGCGACGCGCCCGTTGAGGAAGTAGCGGGGCGTCTCGCTCGCCTGGATGGCGATGTACTTCCCGCGCTCCTCGTTCCACTGGATCGTCACGGCGCCGAACTGCGGGGCGCTCCACGGCAGGGTCTCCTCGTCGACGACGGTGAGGGCGCGCGGGTCGGTGATGTCGTAGACCTTCCACGCGTAGCCGCCGCCGTAGTGCAGCATGTAGCGCCGGCCGTCGAGGTCGTAGATCGACTGCCACGTGTGGCTCGTGTTCACGACGATCGGGTAGAACGCCTCGGCGGTCGCGTTCAGCGCGTAGGTCTCGGGGTCGCGGTAGTCGAGCTGCCCGGGCCAGTCGACGAAGACGTCGCGCGGCACCGACGGCGTGAGCGCCGGCGGCAGGAACGTGCCGTCGGGCTGCATGCCCCAGCTGGCGGGATCGGGGTCGACCGGTTCGCCTTCGACGCGCTCGAAGTCGTCGGGGTGGTACTTCTTCGCCGTGGGTACGTACGGAGAGCCGGCCATGTCGCCTCCATTGGCAGTTCGGATGTCACGACGCGGGGTCGTCGTTCATCCCAGCGTCGCCAGCGCGACCGATGCTGTCCAATGACTATCCGGCTCGGAGCTATGACCGTTCAGGCATACCGGCCCGCGGACCTCAGCCCGGCGCAGATCAGCCCAGCGGAGTCAGCCCGGCGCAGATCAGCCCAGCGGGCGGAACTCCGTCTGCGCGTACTCGCGCTCGAGCGCGGCGAGCAGCGCGCCCTCTTCGCGCAGGTGCACGAGCAGCGCCGCGGCGGCGGCCGACGGCGCTCGGTCCTTCGGCAGCGTGACCCCGACCGACCGACGGATCGAGCTCAGCGGCGTCGGCAGGATGCGCAGCTCGCCGTCGTCGACCGCGATGAACATCGGCAGCGCCGCGATGACGTCGGTCGAGACGAGGAGGTTGCGCAGCGTCAGCATCGACGTGCACTCGACCCGGTCGGCCGGCAGCGGGAGGCCCTCGTGGAAGAACACCGCTTCGAGCTCGGCGCGGAGCGCGGTCTGCGCGACCGGGAAGATCCACGGGTAGGCGATCAGGTCGGCGAGGGAGGTGCGCGACCCCGAGTGCACGGGGTGGCCGACGCGCGCGACGAGCCGGATCGGCTCCTGGTGCAGGCGCTCCTGCTCGAGGCGCACGGGCACGGTCGGCGAGAGCCGCCCGACGGTGAGGTCGAGGTCGCCGGAGAGCAGCAGCTGCTGGAGCGTGTCGGGCGTGCCCTCGCGCACGACCACGGTCAGCTTCGGGTGCTCGGCCTTGAGGCCCGCGATGGCGCGCGGCAGCAGCAGGTTCGAGCCCGCGAGGTGCGTGCCGACGGTGACCGTGCCGAGCTGGCCCGACTGCAGCAGCCGCACCTCCTCACCGGCGATGCGGAGCTCCGCGAGCACCGAGCGGGCGCGTTCGATGAACGGCCGACCGTACTGCGTCGGCACGACGCCGCGCGGCAGGCGTTCGAAGAGCGGCACGCCGAGCAGCTCCTCGACCTCGCGCAGTCCGCGCGTCACGACGGGCTGCGTGATGTGCAGCGATTCGGCGGCGCGCACCAGCGTGCCCTCGTCGGCGATCGCCGTGACGAGCACGAGGTGTCGGATCTTCAGTCGTCCATCGAGGATGCGGTCGGTGCTCACGATCCGGAACTATAGCCGTACGGGCATGGCACTGCCACAAGTGGGCATTTGTCGGCATCGACCCGAGTTCCTAGCCTGATCGCATGACCACCCGGACGACGACGTCGCTGCCTGAACCGGCGGAAGCCCTCCAGACGAGCGGCCAGGCGACCCGCCAGCTGCGCAACTTCATCGGCGGCGAGCCCGTCGACGGCGTGCGCACGTTCGCCAAGCTGAACCCGATCGACGGCACCCTGGTCGCCGAGGTGCACGAGGCGGGGCGGCACGAGGTCGACCGTGCCGTCTCCTCCGCACGCGCCGCCCTCGAGGGTCCGTGGGGCCGGATGACGGTGGGCGAGCGGGCGACGATCCTGCGACGCATCGCCGACGCGATCGAGCGCCGGTTCGACGACCTCGTCGCCGCCGAGGTGGGCGACACCGGCAAGCCCGAGGCGCTCGCCCGCGACCTCGACGTCGCACGAGCGGCAGCGAACTTCCGAGCGTTCGCCGACGTCGTCTCGGCCGCGGGCCTCGACTCCTACCTGACCGAGTTCCCCGACGGACGCCGCGCGCTGAACTACGCCGTGCGCAAGCCGCTCGGCGTGGTCGCCGTGATCGTGCCGTGGAACCTGCCCCTACTGCTCCTCACATGGAAGCTCGCTCCCGCGCTCGCCTCGGGCAACGCCGTGGTCGTGAAGCCCTCCGAGGAGACGCCGTCCTCGGCGACCCTGCTCGCCGAGATCCTCGTCGAGGCCGGCCTGCCCGCGGGCGTCGTCAACGTCGTGCACGGGTTCGGCGCGGATTCGGCCGGCGAGTTCCTGACCACGCACCCTGGCATCGACGGCGTCACGTTCACGGGCGAGTCCTCGACCGGCTCGGCGATCATGCGGGCCGTCGCGCCGCGCGTGCGCCCCGTGTCGTTCGAGCTCGGCGGCAAGAACGCCGCGATCGTCTTCGCCGACGCCGACCTCGACGCGGCGATCGCCGGCCTCGCCCGGTCGACCTACCTCAACACCGGCCAGGTCTGCCTCTGCACCGAGCGCATCTACGTCGAGCGGGCGGTCTTCGACGACGTCGCGGCAGGCCTCGCCGAGCAGGCCGCACGGCTCCGCCTGGGCCGCCCCGAGAACCCCGCGACGACGACCGGTCCGCTCATCTCGCGGCAGCACCGCGAGAAGGTGCTCTCGTACTTCGAGCTCGCCAGGCAGGAGGGCGCGACCGTGCTCGCCGGCGGCGGCATCCCGAACCTCGGCGACGGACTCGACACCGGGTTCTGGGTCGAGCCGACCCTGCTCACCGGACTCGACAACTCGCACCGCACCGTGCGCGAGGAGATCTTCGGGCCCGTCGCGACGCTCATTCCGTTCGACACCGAGGAACAGGCGATCGCGCTCGCGAACGACACCGAGTACGGCCTCGCCGCCGTGACGTGGACGCGCGACCTGACCCGCGGGCACCGCGTCGCGCAACGCATGCGCGTGGGCATGTCGTGGGTGAACACCTGGTACCTGCGCGACCTCCGCAGCCCCTTCGGCGGCGTCGGCCTCTCGGGCATCGGCCGCGAGGGCGGCCTCCACTCGCTCGGCTTCTACACCGAGCCCACGAACGTCTGCGTGCAGCTGTGAGCGGCCGGACCTCGCCTGCATGGCCGGGCGAACAGCCCGAGGCGGATGCCGCGGCCGCCGCGTCCTCGACCGCGGCCGCCGTGCAGGCGGCCGCCGAGCGCCTCCGCCTCGCCGCGGCATCCGGAACCGCGTGCGCGCCCGTGCGCGACCTCATCGGCGACGCCGACCAGGAGGCGGCGTACGCCGTGCAGTCGCTCGGCATCGAGCGGCACCTCGCCGGCGGACGCCGCATCGCGGGTCGCAAGATCGGCCTCACGTCGTCGGCCGTGCAGGCGCAGTTCGGCGTCTACACGCCCGACTACGGCGTGCTGCTCGACGACATGATCCTCGGCGACCGCGAACCGCTCGACCTCGCGCGCTTCCTCCAGCCGCGCGTCGAGGCCGAGGTCGCCTTCGTGCTCGGCCGCGACCTCGACTCCCCCACGACGCACGTCGCCGACGTGATCCGCGCGACCGAGTTCGTGCTGCCCGCGATCGAAGTCGTCGACTCGCGCATCGCCGGCTGGGACATCCGCATCGCCGACACCATCGCCGACAACGCGTCGAGCGGGGCCGTCGTGCTCGGCACGACCCCGCGCTCGCTCGACGGGCTCGACCTCACCGCCGTCGGCATGAGCCTCGACCGCGACGGCGACGTGGTCTCGAGCGGTTCGGGCGCGGCCTGCCTCGGCAGCCCCGTCATCGCGGTGGCCTGGCTCGCCCGCGCGGTCGCCAAGCACGGACGCCCGCTGCGCGCGGGCGAGGTGATCCTCTCGGGCGCCCTCGGGCCCATGGTCGCCGCGAGCGCCGGCGTGTACCGCGCCCGCCTCGACGGCCTCGGCGACGTGCACGCGGACTTCACCGGCGCTCCCGCCGCCCTCACGGAAGGAGCCGCCGCATGAGCACGGGCGTCGCCATCATCGGATCCGGCAACATCGGCACCGACCTGCTGATCAAGGTCAAGCGGCTCTCGAGCACGCTGCGCGTCGTCGCCATGGTCGGCATCGACGAGCACTCCGACGGGCTCGCCCGCGCGCGGCGCCTCGGCGTCGCGACCACGCACGAGGGCGTCGACGGGCTGCTGCGCATGCCCGAGTTCGACGACGTCGCACTCGTCTTCGACGCGACCTCGGCCGGCGCCCACGCCCGCAACGACGCCCTCGTGCGCGACCGCGGCCGCATCATGGTCGACCTCACGCCCGCCGCGATCGGCCCGTACGTGGTGCCCGTCGTGAACCTCGAGGAGCATCTCGAGTCGACCAACGTGAACATGGTCACGTGCGGCGGCCAGGCCACGGTTCCGATGGTCGCCGCGGTCTCGCGGGTCGCGCCCGTCGCCTACGCCGAGATCGTCGCCTCGATCGCCTCGAAGTCGGCCGGCCCGGGCACCAGGGCGAACATCGACGAGTTCACCGAGACGACCTCGCGCGCCATCGAGGCGATCGGCGGGGCCGACCACGGCAAGGCGATCATCGTGCTGAACCCCGCCGACCCGCCGCTGATCATGCGCGACACCGTCTTCTGCCTCGTCGAGCGCGGCGCCGCCGACCTCGATCGCGACGCCGTGCGCGAGTCGGTCGACGCCATGGTCGCCGAGGTGCAGGGCTACGTCGGCGGGTACCGCCTCAAGCAGCAGGTGCAGTTCGACGCCGTCGACGAGCCGTTCGTGCCGGCACTCGGCCGCGCGTTCCGCGGCACGAAGGTCACGGTCCTCCTCGAGGTCGCGGGCGCCGGGCACTATCTTCCCGAGTACGCGGGCAACCTCGACATCATGACCAGTGCGGCGCTTCGCACCGCCGAGCGCCTCGTCGCCGCGCGGCTGCTCGATGCGGCCGCACCCGACGCCGCCGCGACCGGGGCCTCGACAGCAGCCGCCCAGACGGGAGCCACCGCATGACCGCCGCCGCGACATCCGCCACCGCCCCTCGCGTGTACCTGCAGGACGTCACCCTGCGCGACGGCATGCACGCCGTCGCGCACCGCTACTCGGTCGAGGAGGTCCGCGACATCGCGGCCGCGCTCGAGGCCGCGGGCGTCGACGCGATCGAGGTCGCGCACGGCGACGGACTCGGCGGCTCGAGCGTCGCCTACGGGCACGGCGCGAGCACCGACGAGCGCTGGATCGAGGCCGCCGCCTCGGTGCTCGACCGGGCGAAGCTGACCACGTTGATCCTCCCGGGCATCGGCACCATCGACCACCTCGAGCGCGCCCGCGACCTCGGCGTGCAGAGCGTGCGGGTCGCGACCCACTGCACCGAGGCCGACGTCGCCGCCCAGCACATCGGCTGGGCCCGCGAGCACGGCATGGATGTCTCGGGGTTCCTCATGATGAGCCATCTCAACGACCCGCGCGGGCTGGCCGAACAGGCCAAGCTCATGGAGTCGTACGGCGCGCAGTGCGTCTACGTGACCGACTCGGGCGGACGCCTGACCATGCAGGATGTCGCCGACCGCATCGACGCGTATCGCGAGGTGCTCGACCCGTCGACGCAGATCGGCATCCACGCGCACGAGAACCTGTCGCTCAGCGTCGCGAACAGCATCACGGCCGTCGAGCACGGCGCCTTCCGCGTCGACGCCTCGCTCGCCGGCCAGGGCGCCGGGGCCGGCAACACCCCCATCGAGGCGTTCGTCGCCGTCGCGAACCTGCTCGGCTGGGAGCACGGCTGCGACCTGTTCGCGCTGCAGGACGCGGCCGAGGAGCTCATCCGCCCGCTGCAGCGCCGCCCGGTGCGCGTGGACCGCGAGACCCTGACGCTCGGCTACGCCGGCGTCTACTCGAGCTTCCTGCTGCACGCCGAGCGCGCCGCCGAACGCCACGGACTCGACGCCAGGGCGATCCTGATCGAGCTCGGGCGCCGCCGCATGGTCGGTGGCCAGGAGGACATGATCGTCGACGTCGCGCTCGACCTGGTCGCGGCGCGCGACGCCGCACTGGAGTCCGCGCGATGACCGGCACCGTGCTCCGTGACGACCTCGCCGCCGTGGCGCAGGCTCTCGACCTCGCCCAGCAGCACGGCTCGCCCGTCGCGCAGTCGAGCACGACCATGACCCTGGCCGAGGCGTACGAGGTGCAGCACCGGCTCGTCGCGCGCCGCATCGCCCGCGGAGACCGGGTCTCCGGAGTGAAGCTGGGCTTCACGAGCCGGGCGAAGGCCGTGCAGATGGGCGTCGACGACGTCATCATCGGCTCGCTGACCGAGGCCATGCGCATCGAGGACGGCGGGCGGCTCGCGCCCCACGGGTTCATCCACCCGCGCATCGAACCCGAACTGGCCTACCTCATCGGCACCGATCTGCCGGCCGATGCCGACGATGCCGCGCTCCGCCGGGCCGTCGTGGCGTTCGCGCCCGCGCTCGAGATCATCGACTCCCGCTACCTCGACTTCCGGTTCGACCTCGAAGACGTCGTCGCCGACAACACCTCGGCCGCCGCCTACGTCATCGGCCCGTGGACGGATGCGGCCTCGGCCGGCGACCTCGACAACCGGGGCGTGCGCCTTGAGGTCGACGGGCGCCTGCACGCCACCGGGTCGACCGCGGCGATCCTCGGGCACCCCGATCGAGCCCTCACCACGGCACTGCGGATGTCGCGAGCCCACGGCTTCGAGCTCCGCGCCGGCATGGTGCTGCTCGCCGGTGCTGCCACCGCCGCGGTGCCGCTGCCGCAGGGCGCCCACGTCGAGGCATCCGTCACCGGGCTCGGCCGCGTCTCGATGCGATTCGGCGGTGTCGGCAATGACTGACGCGACCCCGAACCCGGCCGCGAACCGCGCCATCACCGTCGAGGGCAAGGCCACGCCCCGCGGCCGGTTCCCGCACGTGAAGATCGCGGGCGACCTGATCTACGTCTCGGGCACCAGCAGCCGGCGCCCCGACAACACGTTCGAGGGCGCCGAGGTCGACGAGTTCGGCGTCACCACCCTCGACATCGCGGTGCAGACGCGCGCGGTGCTCGAGAACATCAGGGCCGTGCTCGCTGCGGCCGGTGCGAGCCTCGACGACCTCGTGCAGGCGACGACCTACCTCGTGAGCATGAACGACTTCGCCGGCTACAACGCCGTGTGGGCCGAGTACTTCGACGAGACGGGCCCGGCGCGCACGACCGTCGCCGTGCACCAGCTGCCGCACCCTCTGCTGCTCATCGAGATCCAGGCCATCGCCCGCCGAGACCCGAACGCCACCACCAGCACCACCATCAGCACCACCAAGGAGGAATCATGACCACCATCCCACCCGTGATCGACTTCCCAGCCTGGATCCGCGAGCACGAGCACCTGCTGAAGCCGCCGGTGAACAACAAGGCCGCGTGGACGCCGATGGGCGACTTCATCGTGCAGGTCGTCGGCGGCCCGAACCAGCGCACCGACTTCCACTTCGACCCCTACGAGGAGTGGTTCTACCAGTACCGCGGCAACATGCACGTGAACATCCAGACCGAGGACGGCCCGCAGCGCATCGACATCCGCGAGGGCGAGATGTGGCTGCTGCCCGGCAACGTCTTCCACTCCCCGCAGCGCCCCGAGGCCGGATCGATCGGCATCGTGATCGAGCGCATCCGCGAGGAGGGCACGCTCGAGAAGTTCGCGTGGTTCTGCCCGAACTGCAACACGAAGGTGCACGAGGTCGAGCTCCAGGTCCGCGACATCGTCGAGGACCTCCCGCCCGTGTTCCGCGAGTTCTACGAGAGCGAGGCCGGGCGCACCTGCCCGAACTGCGGCGAAGTCCACCCCGGCAAGGGCTGAACCGGGTGGGCACGATCGACATCCACACGCATGCGGTGCCCAAGGGCTGGCCCGACCTGTCGACGCAGGTCGGGCCGGGCCCCTGGCCCTCGCTCCGCGTGGATTCCGAGCGCGAGGCGATGATCATGGTCGGCTCGCGTGAGTTCCGTCGCATCGAGGAGAACTGCTGGAGCGCCGAGGCCAGGCTCGCCGAGATGGACGCCGACGACGTCGACATCCAGGTCGTCTCGCCGACGCCGGTGTTCTTCTCGTACGAGAAGCCCGGCGACGAAGCCGCGAAGGTCGCACGCATCTTCAACGACCTCACGCTCGAGATCTGCTCCCCGGCTCCCGATCGGCTGCTGCCGTTCGCGCAGGTTCCGCTGCAGGATACGGATGCCGCGTGCGCCGAGCTCGATCGTGCGATCGCCGCCGGGCACCGGGGGGTCGAGATCGGCAACCACGTCGGCGACCGCGACCTCGATCACGAGGGCATCGTCACGTTCCTCCAGCACTGCGCGGATCGCGGCGTGCCGGTGCTCGTGCACCCGTGGGACATGCCGGACTCGCCGCGGCTGGACCGCTGGATGGCCCGCTGGCTCACCGGCATGCCCGCCGAGACGCACCTCTCGATCATCGCGATGATCCTGGGCGGCGTGTTCGACCGGGTGCCACCGACGCTCCGCATCGGCTTCGCGCACGGCGGCGGCTCGTTCGCGTTCTGGCTCGGCCGGTTCGAGAACGCGTGGCACCGCCGACCCGACGTCGTCGGGGTCAGCGAGCTGCCGCCCACGGGGTACCTCGACCGCTTCAGCGTCGACTCGGTCGTGTTCGACCCGGCCGCCCTGCGCCTGCTGGTCGACACCCTCGGCGCCGAGCAGGTGATGCTCGGCAGCGACTACCCCTATCCGCTGGGCGAGCGACCGGTGGGCGCCGTCATCGACCGCGCCGACTTCCTCACCGACGAGCAGAAGGCGGCCATCCGCCACGGCAACGCCCGGCGCTTCCTCGCGCTCTGACCGCCTCCCCCGAACCGCGAAGGACCGACCCGACATGAGCATCGCCCCCGCCATCCCGCACGTGATCGACCGCGCGACCTGCACGGCCCTCGATGCCGCCGACCCGCTCGCGGGCCACCGCGAGCTGTTCGACCTCCCGGAGGGCGTCGTGTACCTCGACGGCAACTCGCTCGGCGCCCTGCCCCGCGCGACGGCCGCGCGCGTGCAGCGCGTGATCGCCGAGGAGTGGGGCACCGGGCTCATCCGCAGCTGGAACGACGCGGGCTGGTTCACGAAGCCGATCGACCTCGGCGATCGCATCGCGCCGCTCATCGGCGCGGCCGCGGGCGAGGTCGTGCTCGGCGACTCGACGTCGGGCAGCCTCTTCCAGGTCGCGGTCGCCGCGGCTCGCCTGCGTCCGGAGCGCCGCGTGATCGTCTCGGAGCTCGGCAACTTCCCGACCGATCTCTACGTGCTCGAATCGGTGCAGGAGCTGGTCGGCGAGCCCGGTCGGCCGCTCGAACGCCGGCTCATCGGCGGCGACGGGATTCCTGGCCCGACCCTCGCCGACGTGCTCGACGACGACGTCGCGGTCGTCGTGCTCACCCACGTGAACTACCGCACGGGGCGCATGTACGACATGAACGAGGTGACGCGTCAGGTGCAGGCGGCCGGCGCGATCATGGTGTGGGACCTCTGCCACAGCGTCGGCGCCGTGCCCGTCGACCTCAACGGCGCCGGAGCGGACTTCGCGATCGGCTGCACCTACAAGTACCTCAACGGCGGCCCGGGCTCGCCGTCGTTCATCTGGGCGGCCGAGCGGCACCACCCCGAGGCCCGCCCCGCGATCACGGCCTGGCACGGGCACGCGAAGCCGTTCGACTTCGACGTGGAGTATGCGCCGGCGCCCGGCATCACGCGCTTCCGGGTCGGCACGCCGCAGCTGCTGTCCGTCGCCGCGCTCGAGGCGAGCCTCGACATCTGGCGCGACGTCGACCTGGAGCTGCTGCGGGAGAAGAGCCTCCGGCTCACCGAGCTCTTCATCTCGCTCGTCGACTCGCGGCTGGCGCCGTGGGGCATCGAGGTCGTCACGCCGCGGCAGTCGGCTCGGCGAGGCAGCCAGGTGGCCCTTCGCGCCGGCGGCGCCGACGGCTACGCGGTCATGCAGGCGCTCATCGAGCGAGGGGTCATCGGCGACTTCCGCGCGCCCGACCTGATGCGCTTCGGCTTCACGCCGCTCTACGTCTCGCACGCCGACGTGTGGGACGCCGTGGCGACGCTCGAGGACATCCTCTCGACCGAGGTCTGGCGCGACTCGCGATTCGCACGCCGCGGCGCCGTGACCTGACAGACCCGGCGGGCCGGTCGGCGCATCGACCGACCCGCCGGCCCGCGTCGGCTCCGCACCCTCAGCCCGAGCTCCGCCGCCCGCCGGTACACTCAAGCCTGCATGTTCGCCACCGCGTACATGCCCGAGCGAAGGGTGGCCAACCGTGCAACCGACGGTGCAGACGCTGCTCGATCGCCCCGAACTGGCCCTCGGACTGCTCACCCCGGCGACCACCCTGCCCGCCGAGGCGCTCGTCGCACCGGTCATGTGGGCGCACAGCTCCGACCTCGCCGACCCCGCCCCGTTCCTCGACGAGGGCCAGGTGCTGCTGACCACGGGCACCCAGTTCGACCTCGATGAGGCGCGAGCGGATGCCGCGGGCTTCGCCCTCGCGTACGTGCAGCGCCTGCGCGACCGCGGCGTCGCAGCCCTCGGATTCGGCACCGAGGTGATCCGCGACGGCACGCCCGCGACGCTGGTCGACGCCTGCACCGAGCTCGGGCTCCCCCTCTTCGAGGTGCCGTTCCGGGTGCCGTTCATCGCCATCGCCCGGCTCGTCGCCGACCTGCTCGCCGAAGACGCGTACGCCCGCGAGGCGTGGGCGCTGCAGGCCCAGCGCGCGATCTCGCGCGCGGCCCTGCGCCCCGACGGACTCTCGGCCACGCTCGCCGAGCTCTCGCAGCGACTCGGAACCTGGGTCGGCCTCGTCGACGCGACCGGCAACCTCGACCGCGAGTCGCCCTCCGGCGGACTCCCCCAGCCGGCGCTCGGCGAGGTCGTCGGCGAGGCCAGGTCGATGCTCCGCCGCGGACAGCGCGCGGGCCGCAGCCTGCTCGCCGGCGAGTCCGTGGGCGAGCCGCAGCGACTGACCCTGCAGACCCTCGGATCCGGTGGCGCCCTCCGCGGCGTGCTCGCGATCGGCGACTCCGCCCAACTCGACCAGGCCGGCCGCGAGGTCGTGAACTCGGTCATCGCGCTCGCCGGGCTCGCACTCGAGCAGAACCGCAACCTCGACCGTGCGCGCGGCCACCTGCGCTCCGGGCTGCTGCGGAGCCTGCTCGCCGGCGACCTCGCCCTGGCCAGGGGCATCGCCACCGAGATGTGGGGACCGCTGCCCGACGGGCCGGTGCGCGTCGCCCTGACCGGCGACCCCGGCCATGCGCTCGACCGCCTGTCGGAGCTGCTCGAGCTGCGGGTCGACGAGCGCGACGGCCGGCTGTTCTTCGCCCGCGACGCGGACCGAGTCGCCCTCGTGCTCGAAGTCGCCGACTCGGCCGTCGCCGACGAGCTCGCGTCGGAGTTCGACCTGCCCGTCGGCATCTCCGACGCGGTCGACCTCGAGCAGCTCGAGGTCGCGCACGAGCAGGCGCTGCGTGCGCTCGAGCGGGCCCGCGAGTCCGGTTCGACCGCCAGGGTCGTCGCGTTCGACGAGATCAGCCGGCAGGGCGTGCTCGCGTTCCTCGCCCGGACCGATGCCCGGGCGGTCGCCGTCGCGACGCTCGCGCCCCTCGTGCAGCACGACGAGGCATCCGGAAGCTCTCTCGTGGCCACCGTGCGCACCTGGCTCGAGAACGGCGGTCAGTTCGACGCGACCGCGCAGCAGCTCGGCGTGCACCGGCACACCGTGCGCAGCCGCATCGCCCTCGCCGAGCGCCTGCTTGAGCGCGACCTCTCGGGCTTCCACGCGCGAGCCGACCTGTGGGCCGCCCTGCTCGCCGTGCAGTAACCGACCACGACGGGCGGATGCCGCGGACGGCCGCCCGCGGCATCCGCTCGCCCGCGATCAGCCGCGCTGGTCGGCGACGACCGCGCGGTACCAGGCGAACGAGTCCTTCGGGGTGCGCTCGCCGGTCTCGAAGTCGACGTGCACGAGCCCGAACCGCTGCGTGTACCCCTGAGCCCACTCGAAGTTGTCGATGAGCGACCAGACGAGGTAGCCGCGCACGTCGACGCCCTGCTCGATCGCCGTGGCGACCGCACGCAGGTGACCGTCGAGGTAGGCGATGCGCTCGACGTCGTGCACGGCCCGCTCGCCGTCGGCGTCGGCGACGACCTCGTCGGGGTACGACGCGCCGTTCTCGGTGATCACGACGGGCGGCAGGGCATCGCCGTAGTCGCGGCGGAGGCCCACGAGCAGCTCGGTGAAGGCCTCGGGCACGACCGGCCAGTCGAATCCCGTGACGGGCGTGCCGGCCGGCGGCCCGACGGGCTCGAACGGCAGCCCCGCGAGCGCGAACTCCGAGTCGGCGGCGGGCGCGGCGACGTACGTCGGGTTGTACGAGTTGACGCCGTAGAAGTCGAGCGGCGCCGCGATCACGTCGAGGTCGCCCGGCTCGAGCGCCGGGAACGTCTCGAGTCCGAACGCCGACAGGTCGGGGTACGCCCCGGTGAGCACGGGGTCGATGAAGATGCGGTTGTAGACGAGGTCGAAGGCGCCTGCCGCGACCAGGTCGGCCGGCTCGTCGGAGGCGGGCACGACGAGCGTGTGGTTGTTCGTGATGCCGACCTCGGCCGTGCCCGACGCGGCGCGGATCGCGGCGACCGCGAGGCCGTGCCCGAGCAGTTGGTGGTGCACGGTGGGCAGCGCGCCGAGCATGAGCGTTCGACCGGGCGCCTGGGTGCCGAGCGCGTACCCCTCGAGCGTCGTCATCGCGGGCTCGTTGAGCGTGATCCAGCGGTCGACGCGATCGCCGAGGCGATCGAGCACGAGCCCCACGTACTCGGCGTAGCGCAGGGCGGTGTCGCGGGCGAGCCATCCGCCGGCGTCTTCGAGCGGCTGCGGCAGGTCCCAGTGGTAGAGCGTCGCGAGGGGCGCGATGCCGGCCTCGGCGAGCGCGTCGACGAACCGCTCGTAGTGATCGAGTCCGGCGGGGTTCGCCGGCCCGGTGCCGCCGGGCTGTACGCGCGGCCATGAGATCGAGAACCGGTAGTCGGTCGCCCCGAGTTCCCCGAGCAGGCCGAGATCGTCGCGCCAGCGCCGGTAGCTGTCAGAGGCCACGTGGGCGTTCGACCCGTCGATCACCCGTCCGGGCTCCGCCGTGAACGTGTCCCAGATGCTCGGCCCGCGCCCATCGGCCGCCGTGGCGCCCTCGATCTGGAACGCGGCCGTGGCCGCACCCCATCGGAAGCCCTTCGGGAACCG
Source organism: Agromyces aureus (assembly GCF_001660485.1). Lineage (GTDB taxonomy): Bacteria > Actinomycetota > Actinomycetes > Actinomycetales > Microbacteriaceae > Agromyces > Agromyces aureus. Next base: position 596,395 of record NZ_CP013979.1, on the reverse strand, counting down.
GGGCATGCGTTCGTCGACCACTGGGGACCTCGCCATCGAAGATTCCGAACTGGGTCAATTGACCCACTTCGGCCACCCTATCGACGCATCCGCCCGAGCGCCACGGAAAGGTAGCGTTGACCGCATGTTCCACTCCTATGCGGCGATCGGCGACAGCTTCACCGAGGGCGTCGGCGATGAACTGCCCGACGGCAGCGTGCGCGGCTGGGCCGACTTCGTCGCCATGGGCCTCGCCATCGCGGCGCGCGAACCCATCGGCTACGCGAACCTCGCGATCCGCGGCCGCAAGCTCGGCCCCATCGTCGACGAGCAACTCGAGGTCGCGATCGCGCTGAAGCCCGAGGTCATCAGCTTCAACGGCGGCGGCAACGACATGCTGCGACCCCGCATGGACGAGCAGGTCACCGCCGACCGCTTCCGCCAGGCCATCAACCGCATCCGCGACGAGGGCATCCACGTGCTCATGCTGAGCGGCGCGAACCCCACCGAGCACCTCCCGCTCGGCAAGGTGTTCGATGCCCGCGGCGCACGGCTGACCACCGCGCTCATCGACCTCGCCGACGTTCCCGGCGTCACGTTCGTCGACAACTTCAACGACCGCGGCCTCCGCGACATCCGCTACTGGTCGGCCGACAAACTGCACCTGAACTCGCTCGGCCACGCGCGCGTCGCGAGCAACGTGCTCACCGCGATCGGCGTGCCCGTGCCCGACGAGTGGGGCGTGGCCGAGGTCGCCGCCGCACCCGCCGGCCTGCGCAGCCGCAACACGGCCGCCTACTACCGCGAGTTCGTGCTGCCGTGGATCGGCCGCCGCCTCACGGGCCGCTCGTCGGGCGACGGCCGCACGGCCAAGCGCGCCACGCTCGAACCGCTCACGCCCGACTCCGCGCACTGACGCGTCGAACGCTCGCGGGCGCCACAAGCCGATGAGGTTCGGATGCCGCGGGCGGGCCGATCCGTGTGGACGCCCGCCCGCGGCATCCGCTCGCCCGATGCTGCGGAGCGATCAGTCACCCTCGCGCACCGCCTGCACGAACCCGGCGACGTGCTCGCGCAACGCCTCGATGCGCTGGAGCCGCGCGGCCTCGACGTCGAATCCGAGGTAGGCCACCGGAGGCAGGCGCCGCACGTTGCGCGAGCACTCGAAGCCCGCGCACGCGAGGGTGCCGACCGTGTCGCCGTTGCGACCCGCCGCGCCCGAACGCTTGGCCGTGTAGAACACGACGTCGTTCGGCAGGGTCACGTCCTCGCACCACGAGCACTGCGGGCGCGTGCGGATGCGGCCCTCGGCCTGGCGCAGCATGATGCCGACCGGGCCGCTCTCGGTCTCGATCACGGCGTAGCCGACCTTCGGCAGCTTGGGGTCGCGCCAGCAGAGCACGTCGAACGCGTCCCACTGGAGCGTCGCGAAGTCGGCGGGCAGGGTCACCGCGGCGCGTTCGCGCTGCGAGGCGTTGATGAGGGAGGCGCGGATGCGCGCGCCGTCGATGGGGAGCATGGTGATGAGTCCTTCGTCGTGCCGGGTCGTTCATGCCACCCGACGTGATGGTTCGGTTCCGTATGGAGATGCCCGGCGCGGAGAGCGGCTCAGGCGGTCGATCGCGCCGAGGCGCGGGTGTTCACGGGCGCGACGGCCCTCTCCTGCCGGCTTCGAGAACGCCGACGACCTCCAGACGCCCGACGGGCATGGAGCACGGAAGAACGGTCTGACTCACAAGGGGCGAGTGTACACAGCGAGCCTGCGCGGGCGATGGGTGCGCTACCGGCGCATCGACCACTCGAGTGCGGTCGAGTCCGCGGTCCACGCGAACTCGACGCCGTCGCCCGGCCCGACGCCGACCGGACGCACGAGGTCGTACAACTGCTCGTACCGCACGACCTGGCGGATGCCGGTGCGCGCGAAGTCCGCCTCGGCCACGCACGTGGTGCCCGACCCGTACCAGTTCTCGCGCTGCAGCGTCATGCAGACGTCGTTCCGGTCGCGGAACACCCAGGCGTCGTAGCCGACCTCGGTGCCGATGAACCGCACCGAGGCGAGCGACTCGGGCGTCAGGATCTCGTTCTCACCCGGCATCATCGCCTGCGACGGATCCGGCGCGCGATCGAAGACCTCGAGGCCCCTCGGAGGCTCGGCGAGCGCTCGCATCGGACCGAGCAGGGCCACGACGCCGATCGCGGCCACCGCGCCGAAGAGCAGCGTGCGGCGACGCGCGCCGCTCCGGGCGCCGCGCCGTCTCGAACCGTCGGCCGCGTCGACGTCGGGCATCCCGGCTTCGGTCGCCCCGGCGTCGGCCGCCCGCGCGTCGGTCGCCCGCCCACGCCCCCCGCTCGCCCATTCGGCCCCGTCGGCGAGGTCGGCCTGCTCCAGCACGTCGAGGAGCGTGAGCTCGCCGGTCGACCGGTCGCCGGCGGGCGGGCCGGCGCCGGGCGAGCCCTGATCGGTCGGATCCGTGCCCGGCAGATCGGCGCCGGCCCGACCGGCAGCGACCCCGGCCGTCGGCGTCGACGACGGACCCTCCGCTCGCTCGGCCGCGATCGACCGTGCAAGCTCCGCCTCCGCCGCCTCGAGCTCCGCGACGGCATCGCTCAGGTGCCCGTCGGGCGTGCCGTAGACGAGGCGTCGAAGCGCCGCCACGCGGCCCTCGAGGTCGGAACGATCGGATGACGTCATCGTCGGCCGGCTCCCAGCGGCTCCGTCAGCCGGTCTCGACCACGTTCGCGACGAACGCTCGCGTGCGACGGGCGAGCCCGTCGATGCTCTCGAGCTCGCGCAGGCTCGGCATGACCTCGGAGGGTGCGGCCGGTCGCCCGAGGCGCACGGTGTCCTGGCAGGCGAGGTCGCTGCACATGTAGATGCCGACGCTGTCGCCGCGCTCGCCGGCAGCGCCGGCGCGGCGGGCCGACACCATCGCGACCTGGTCGGCCGGCTGCTGCGTGTGGCACAGGTTGCAGATCGCCGCGCGGTGGTGCGATCCGTTCGGCGAGGGCGCGCGCAGCACGACGCCGACCGGCTCGCCGTCGAGCTCGGTCACGAGGTAGCCGCGGCCCGGGATCCGCGGATCGCGCCACGCGAACGCGTCGAGGTGCGCCCACTCGGTCACGAAGAACGACACCGGCAGCGTGAGTTGCGCGAGCTCGGCCGTCGACGCGTTGCGCAGCGCGTCGCGCACCTCGGCCTCGGTCAACGCCTGCATGGGTCCCCCGTGATTCCTCGAACCCGTCCAGTCTACGAACGCGGGCGGCCCACGGGGCAGGTCGGGTCAGCCGATCGTGCCGACGACTGCCTGCACGCGCTCCCGGAGCGTCGTCGAGATCGGCGACGAACCGGCATCCTGCGCCGCGGCATCCTGACCCGCCTCGCTCGCGACCCAGTCGAGGTACGCGCCGACGAGTTCGCCGGTGTTCGCGTCGGTGTACCCGCGGCACGCGATCAGGTAGCTCACCAGCACGAGCGGGTACGCCCCCTCGGCATCCGTGGCCCGGTCGATGTCGATCACGAGGTCGTCGTCGGCGCGGCCGGCCTGCATGGGCGAGACATCGAGGATCGCGGCGGCCGCCTCGGGCGTGGGTGCGACGAACGCGTCGCCGACCTGGAGCTGCGCGACCCCCATGTCGGTCGCGCGCGAGGCGTCGAGGTAGCCGATGACGTCGACGCCGTCGCGGATCACCGAGGCGACGCCCGAGCTGCCCTGCGCGGCCTCGCCCTCGTACGGGAACGTGCCCGACGGCTCGTCGGGCCATTCGGCGGGCGCGGCCTCGTGCAGGAAATCGGTGAAGTTCTCGGTCGTGCCCGAGTCGTCGGATCGGTGCACGGCCGTGATGCGGGAATCGGGCAGGGCGGCGTCGGGATTCAGGGCGACGAGCGCGGGGTCGTTCCAGCGGTCGATGTCGCCGCTGAAGATCCGGGCGACGGATGCCGCGTCGAGGCGCAGTTCATCGACCCCCTCGATGTTGAACGCGAGCGCGATGGGCGACACGTAGAGCGGCAGGTCGACCGCGCCGGCACCGGCCGCGCACCGACCGACGTCACCCTCGGTCTGCTCGGGTTCGAGGGCCGCATCGCTGCCCGCGAACGCGACGGCGCCGATGAGGAACTGGTCGCGTCCGGCGCCCGAGCCGGCGGGGTCGTAGTTGACGGTCGCACTGCCGTTCGCGGTCTGGAAGCCGGCGATCCAGACGTCCTGCGCCGCGGCCTGCGCCGACGAGCCTGCGCCGTCGATCGTGCCCGAGAGCGCACTCGACTGCTGGTCGCGCTCGTTCGCGGCGCAGCCGCTCAGCAGGGTCAGGGCGGCGAGCACGCCGAGCCCTCCGGTGATCTTCGCCGCACGCATACCGTCATCGTATTGATGCCCGGCTGGGAAGTCGCGGGCGCGCGCCGGGCCGGCGCCGGGGGCGGTCGAAGCGCGCCGGGCCGGAGCCGGGGCGGTCGAGGTGCGGGCGGTCGGGGGCGGTCGGGGGGCGCGTCAGTCGAACGAGACGCGCGGGCGGTCGTCGGCCACCGGGCACCAGCCCTCGGGGCTGCGCGCGTACTCGAACGCGGGGCCGTCGACGACGAGCTGTGCGAGCGCGGCCACGAAGCGGTCGACGTCGTCGATCGTGGAGCCGGCGCCGAGGCTCGCCCGGAGCCCGTTGGAGCGCGACGAGACGCGGTCGAAGAACGGGTGCGCGCAGAAGCGCCCGGCCCGCACCGAGATGCCGTGCTCGGCGCCGAGCGCGGCGGCCAGGAGGCCGACGGAGCCGTGGTCGAGTTCGACGGTCGCGATGGCGAGCCGGTCGGTCGCGTCCTCGAATCCACGGATCACGCGCACGCCGGGCAGCGATGCGAGTCCGTCGTGCAGTCGCGCGGTGAGGCCGGCCTCGTGCGCCTCGCGCTCGGCATCGCCGAGACGCTCGAGTTCGACGAGCGCGCGGGCGAGGGCCGCGATGCCGACGACGTTCGGCGTGCCCGCCTCGTGGCGGTCGGAGCCGGTCTTCCACTCGACCTGCTCGATGGCCACGTTCTCGACCGCGCCGCCGCCCGCGAGGAACGGCGGTGCGGTGTCGAGCCAGTCGCCGCGTCCGATGAGCGCGCCGGCGCCGAACGGCGCGTACGCCTTGTGCCCCGAGAACGCGAGGTAGTCGAGGTCGGATGCCGCGAGGTCGACGCGGCGGTGCGGCAGGAGTTGTGCGGCGTCGACCGCGATGCGGGCACCGTGCGCGTGCGCGATGCGAGCGAGGTCGGCGAGCGGCAGCACCTCGCCCGTGACGTTGGAGGCTCCGGTCACCGAGAGCAGCGCGGCCGGGCGCGAGGCGAGCTCGGCCTCGAGCGCGACGAGCGTCTCGGCGATGCTCGGGCGCGCGACGACGACGCGCCGGTCGCGCCACGGCAGCAGGTTCGCGTGGTGCTCGATGTCGAGCACCACGACCTCGCCGGGCACCGCGGTGGCGAGCAGGTTCAGGGCCTCGGTCGTGTTCCGCGTGAAGACCACGAGGTCGCCGTCGCGCGCGCCGACGTGGCGGGCGACGCTCACGCGGGCGTCTTCGACGAGCGCGGTCGCGGCCTGCGACGGGTACCCGCTGCCGCGGTGCACGCTGGAGTAGTAGGGCAGCACGCGCGCGACGTGAGCCGCGACGGACTGCAGCGCCGGGGCGGATGCCGCGACGTCGAGGTTCACGTGCCGCACCGTCGCGCCGCCGAGCACGGGCACCTCGAGGCCGGCGTCGGTGAGCGGCGCGAGCGGCGAGGCACCGGCGGCGGTCGGGCCGCCGGGGATCGGGCCGGCCGCGGCATCCGTGCGCACCGCTTCGCGCACCTCGGTGCGGGCGACGGTCTCGATCACGGATGCTCCTCGTTGCTGGTCAGGCGTCGAACCTACGACCGGGGCGGCAGGGCCGACAACCATGCGGCGTCGCACGTGGTCACGGGGTGCAACATTCGGTCACGATTCGCGCGTGCGGGGTGGGTCTCGAGACGGCGCTGGCGCGCCTCCTCGACCGGCGAGCCCCCCGCCGGCGAACCTCACGCCGGTCGAGGAGCGAAGCGTCTCGAGACCAGCGCCACCGCACGACGCATGCCGAGACCCACCCACGCCGGTCGAGGAGCGAAGCGTCTCGAGACCAGCGCCGCCGCACGACTGCACGCCGTCAGATGTGAGCGCCCGCGTAGCTCGGCCGCGCGAAGCTGCTCTCGGGCCGTTCGAGCCCGAGGTGCTCGCGCAGGGTCTCGCCCTCGTAGGCCGGCGGCAGCACGCCGCGACGCACGAGCTCGGGCGCGACGAGCGAGGTGAACGCCTCGAACTGCGAGGGCTGCACCGCCGAGAGCACGTTGAAGCCGTCGACCGCTCCGGCCTCGCCCCAGGTCTCGAACTCGCCCGCGATGTCGGCGGCCGTGCCCACGATGATCGGGGCGTTCACGGCCGCGGCGACGACGAGGTGCCGCAGGGTCGGCGGGCGCGTGCCGCCCGGCGTGCGTCCGGTGCGCTCGGCGACGATCTCGACGAGCTGCTGCCCGGCGGCGCCGAACTGCTCAGCGACCGACGGGGTCACCGCGAGGTCGGGCGAGCGGCCCGCGAGGTCGACGCCCACGAGCGTCGACAGGCTCGCGAGTGAGCGCGACGCGGGGAACCCGGGCGGCGGGCCGTCGGGCCAGTCCTCGACGAGCTGCATGAGCTCCGAGAGCTCGTCGGCGAGCTGCTGCGCGTCGGCGCGCGTCTCGCCGACGATCGGCAGCACGGGCGCGATGACCTTGAGGGTTCGGTCGTCGCGTCCGGACTCGAACGCGAGGGCGCGCAGCTCCTCGCGCACCGACACCGCGTGGGCGAGGTCGTTCGCCGCCACGAGCGCGAGGTCGGCGCTCTGCGCGGCGATGAGCTGCGAACGCGGCGATCCGCCCGAGCGCACGATCGGTAGGTGACCCTGCACCGGTCGCAGCACGTTCAGCGGCCCCGCCGAGCGCACGTGCTCGCCGCGGAAGCCGGTCTCGTGCAGGCTGCCGGGTGCGAGGAAGCGGCCCGACGCGGCATCCGCCACGATCGCGTCGTCGTCGAAGGAGTCCCAGAGCCGGCGCAGCACCGCCTCGAACTCGACCGCCCGGTCGTACCGGGTCGGGTTCACGCGCTCGAAGTCGACGCCGTGGTTCAGCGCCGCACGCGGATCGGCCGAGGTGACGAGGTTGAGGCCCGCACGCCCGCCCGAGAGCAGGTCGATCGAGGCCGTCGCCCGCGCGACCGGATACGGGTCGGCGTAGGTCGAGTCGACCGTCGCGATGAGGCCGATGCGGTCGGTCACGGCGGCGAGGTGCGAGATCGTCGAGAGCGGGTCGATGCGTGCGACGAGGTACGGGTCGCGGTGCTCGAGGTCGTGCCCGGTCGCGAGCCAGTCGCCGAAGAAGAGGTAGTCGAGCCGGGCCTGCTCGGCCAGGCGCGCGGTCAGGCGCAGCACGCCGGCGTCGTTGCGAGGGTCGCGGTGCGCGCCCGGGTATCGCCAGCCCGACGGGTAGGCGCCGATCGCGCGCACCATCGCGCCGATGATGAGTCGGGTCATCGTCGTTCCCCCCGTGGCGGTGTCGTGTTCGGCATGGCTCGACGCTAGGTGGGGGCGGCGGATGTCGCGAGCGCCGTCCGACGCGCTCGGTAAGGGGGCGCAACAGGCCGTCGCATTCCGCCGCACGGCGACATGTCGGGCGTCCTCCGAGTCGCCTGATGACGCGGCGGCGCAGGAATCCCGGTGTTGCGTCGGAATCCGCGGGCGACGGGATTCCCTCGCAACAACGGGATTCCTGCGGGTCGGCCGGTCGCTCAGGCGAGCCGGAGCAGGCGCTCCGTGACGCGGACCGAGAACGTGAGCGCGTCGACCGGGATGTGCTCGTCGGCCGTGTGGAACTGGCCGAACACGTCGAAGTCGTCGGGCACGCGCAGCGGCACGAAGCCGTACCCGGCGATGCCGAGCCGCGACAGGTGCTTGTTGTCGGTGCTCGCGGGCAGCAGGTACGGCACGACGAGTCCCTCGGGGTCGTCGGCCTCGATCGCCCGCTGCATGGCCGCGACGATCGGCGCGTCGACGGGTGACGCGATCGGGGCGATCCACCGGCTCACCTCGAGCTCGACGTCGGGGCCGACGACGGCGCGCAGCTCGTCGATGAACGTCTCCTCGTGCCCCGGGAGCACCCGCAGGTCGAGGCTCGCCGTGGCGACGCCCGGGATCACGTTCGTCTTGGATCCGGCCTCGAGCACGGTCGGCGACGCCGTGTCGCGGGCGCCGGCCCCGAGGAGCGACCCCGTGAAGCCGAGCTCGGCGAGCTCGGCCTCGACGTCGGCCGCGGCAGCCGCGAACGCGAGACCGCGCGCCTCGCCGAAGCGCTGCAGGAACGTCTCGAGCGCGGGCGTGCGCGTGAACGGGAACTGGTGGTCGCCGATCGCGGCGACCGCGCGAGCGACGCGCACCACGGGATTGTCGGAGGTCGGGCGCGAGCCGTGCCCGGGGCGTCCGCGCGCCGTGACGCGCGCCACGGCGACGCCCTTCTCGGCCGTGGCCACGAGGTAGGCGCGCCGATGCCGACCGGGTGCGCCCGCGGCATCCGGAGCCCGCGAAGCCGACGCAGCCGGGATCGGCACCGAGAACCCGCCGACCTCGCTGAGCGCCTCGGTGGCGCCCGCGAACAGGTCGGGCCGGTGCTCGACGAGCCACTTGGCTCCCCAGACACCGCCCGCCTCCTCGTCGGCGAAGAACGCGAAGACGAGGTCACGCTGCGGCACGAAGCCCTCGCGAACGAAGGCGCGGGCGACCGCGACGAGCACGCCCGCGAAGTTCTTCATGTCGACCGCACCGCGCCCGTAGAGCAGGCCGTCGTGGATCTCGGCGCCGAACGGCGGGTACCGCCAGTCCTGCCCGTCGACGGGCACGACGTCGAGGTGGGCGTGCACGACGAGAGCACCCCGCTCGGGCTCGCCCCCGTCGGGGCCTGCGCCCCGCAGCCGGGCCACGACGTTGCCGCGGCCCGGCGTGGACTCGATGAACTCGCTCTCGAGGCCGACCTCGGCGAGCGCCGCGTGCACGAGCCGGGCGGCCCGCGCCTCACCGTCGCCGATGGTGCGCGGGTCGCCCGTGTTGACGCTGTCGATGCGGATCAGCTCGCGGATGTAGCGCAGCGCCTCGCGCTCGAGCAGCGACCCGCCGACCTGCGACCCGCCGCCCTGCGCACCCAATGTCTCGCTCACCGTCCCAGTCAACAGCGTCTCGCCCATCAGTGCTCGCCCGACATCAGCGCAACGCCTTCAGGATGTCGGGCGTGTGCTCCTTGGAGACCTTGGTGTACGTGCGGTCGGATGCCTCGGAGTAGCCGCTCACTCGGCGTCCTCCCATGCGCCGACGAGCGAGTCGAGGCGCGAGTCGGCGCCGAGGCTCACGCCGTGCACGGTCGGCAGCGTGCCGAGGATCGAGGTGAGTTCGTGCACGGGCACCTGGTGCACCTGCTCGGCGATACGGGCCTGCGCCTCGGCGAGCACCTCGTCGCGGGCGTCGGCGTCGGCGAGGGTGGCCTGCTTCAGCAGCAGCGCCTCGAGCTCGGGGTCGTCGAGGTGCAGGCGGTTGCTCGCGGCCGTCGAGTACGTGGTGCGCAGCACGTCGCCGTCGGCGCGGGAGAGGTTCTGCCACGACAGGTCGAAGTCGCCGGCCTCCTGGATCTTCAGGAACTCGGGAACGCTGCCGCCGACGAGCTCGATCGTGATGCCGACGTCCTTCAGTTGCTGCTGGATGAGCTCGAGCGAGGTCTGGTTCGGGCCGAAGTTCGTGATCCACGCGAGCTTCAGGCTGAGCGGCTGGCCGTCCTTCGAGCGGGTGCCGTCGGCGCCCTCGGTCCAGCCGGCCTCGTCGAGCAGGTCGGCTGCGGCCTCGGGGTCGTACTCGAACGCGTCGCCCTGGTCGGCGAAGCCGGGGGTGGTCTTCGCGAGCGAGCTCGTGGCCACGGCGAAGAGGTCGTTCAGGGCGGTGTCGCGCACGACCTCGGGGTCGATGGCGGCGGCGATCGCCTGGCGCACGGCGAGGTCGGAGACGACCGGGCGCGACTCGTTGAAGTAGACGCCGAAGGTCGCGCCGGGGTTGCCGCGGTACACGAGCGGGAAGCCGGCGTCGTCGATGGTCTGCACGTCGTTCGGCTGCACGCCGCCGATGACGTCGACCTGCTCGCTGGTCAGGCTGCCGGTGCGCACGCTCGCCTCTGGCACGACCTGGAACACGACCTCGTCGAGGTGCGCGGCGCCGTCGTTGCCGAGGGCCTCGGGCGCCCACGCGTAGTCGTCGCGGGCCTCGAGCACGGTCTCGACGTCCTTCGTGTACTCGCCGAGCGTGAACGCGCCGGTGCCGACGATGGCCTTGCCGTCGGCGCGCTGGTCGTACGGCGTCGCGACGGTCGCGGCGCCCACGATGCCGAGGGCGACGCTCGCGGTCGAGTTCGGGAACGCGGCGTTCGGGGTGGCGAAGTGCACCTCGACCGTGTGCTCGTCGACGGCGACGGTCTCGTCGTAGCCGATGAGCAGTGCGGAGGCCTGGCTCGCGGCGCCCGCGGCGATGATGTCGTCGAACGTGGCCTTGACGTCGGCCGCGGTCAGCGGCGTGCCGTCGGAGAAGGTCACGTCGTCGCGCAGCGTGAACGTGAAGACGGTCGCGTCGTCGTTGCCCGACCAGTCGCTCGCGAGCCACGGCTCGAGGCGGCCGGTCTCGGGGTTCTGGTAGAGCAGCGAGTCGACGAGCTGACGCGTCACGTAGAGCGTGTCGTTGCCCGAGCCCGTGCCGGACGGGTTCAGCGAGACGGGGTCGTTGGCGATCGCGAAGGCGAGCGAGCCGCCGTCGACGACGGTCGCGGTGGGCTCGCCCGAGTCGGCCGACTGGGCGTCGGCGCAGCCCGCGAGGGCGAAGACGGTCGTCGTCGCGACAGCCGCGACGACGAAGCGTGTGGTGGTGCGCATGTGCTTCTCCTGGTGTGTTCGGTGTGCTGGTCAGGTGGTGCGGGTGGTCTGGTGGTCTGTGGTGCGGGTTCAGGTGGTTCGGGTTCCGGATGCCGCGGGCTGCGGTTCGTGATCCGGTGACGGATGCCGCGGGCGGGCGTCAGCCGCGGGCGGCGCGCCCCGGGATCGCGTCGAGGAGTTCCTGCGTGTACGCCTCGCGCGGGTCGCGGAAGAGCCGCGAGGTCTCCCCCGCCTCGACGATGCGGCCGTCGCGCAGCACGATCACGTCGTGCGCGATGCGCCGCACGACGGCGAGGTCGTGCGAGATGAACAGGTAGCTCACCCCGAACTCGCCCTGGATCTCGGTGAGGAGCGTCAGGATCTGGTCCTGGATCGACACGTCGAGCGCCGAGACGGGCTCGTCGAGCACGACGAGGTCGGGCGCGAGGGCGAGCGCCCTGGCGATCGCGACGCGCTGGCGCTGGCCGCCCGAGAGCTCGGCCGGCTTGCGGTCGATCGTGCCGGCGGGCAGCGCGACGACGTCGAGCAGTTCTTCGACGCGTCGCCGTCGTTCGGCGCGCGTGCCGACGCCGAACGCCTCGAGCGGGTCGGAGACGATGCGGCCGATCGGCAGGCGCGGGTTGAGCGACGCGTACGGGTTCTGGTGCACGAGCTGCGCGCGCCTGCGGAACCGCCGCACGGCGCCGGAGCCGAGCCCTCCGAGGTCGACGCCGTCGAACTCGACGCTGCCCGAGGTCGCCTCGGCGAGTCGCAGCACGAGGCGCGCGGTCGTCGACTTGCCGGACCCCGATTCGCCGACGAGGGCGAGCGTGCGGCCGCGCGGGATCGCGAAGCTCACGCCGTCGACCGCCCGGTGCACGCCGCCGCCCGCCGCGCGCGGCACCGGGAACTCCTTCACGAGGTCGTGGGCGACCACGAGCGGGCCGGATGCCGCGGCGAGCGCCTGCCCCGAAGCCCGCGCCTGCCCCGAAGCTCCAGTCGCGCCCGAGACATCCGCCGACCCCGCGGCATCCGTCACCCGAGCCTGCTCGGCGAACGGCGCGTCGAGGTCGAGGCTCGGCGCCGCCGCGATGAGTGCGCGCGTGTAGGGGTGCGAGGGCGATCCGAGCACCTCGGCGGGCGTGCCCTGTTCGACGACCTCGCCCTGCGACATGACGACGATGCGGTCGGCGCGGTCGGCCGCGACGCCGAGGTCGTGCGTGATGAGCAGCACGGCCGTGCCGAGCTCGTGCTTGAGCTGGTCGATGCGGTCGAGGATCTGCCGCTGCACGGTGACGTCGAGGGCGCTCGTCGGCTCGTCGGCGATCACGAGCGCGGGCCGGGCGATGAGCGCGATCGCGATGAGCACGCGCTGGCGCATGCCGCCCGAGAGCTCGTGCGGGTACTGCTGCGCCTGCCGCTCGGGGTCGGGCAGGCCGGCCTCGGCGAGCGCGTCGATCGCACGGGCGGCCGCCGTGCGCCGGTCGGCCAGCCCGTGGATCTCGAGCACCTCGGCGACCTGGCGGCCGATGCGCTGCACGGGGTTGAGGCTCACGGTCGGGTCCTGCGGCACGAAGCCGATGGCGCGTCCGCGGAGGCCGCGCAGCTCGACGCGCGAGATCTTCGTGACATCGCGGCCCTCGAACCGCACGGTGCCGGCCGCGATCGACGCCGTCGACGGCAGCAGTTGCACGACGGCGTGCGCGGTCGTCGACTTGCCGGAGCCCGACTCGCCGACGATCGCGACGGTCTCGCCCGCGTGCACGACGAGGCTCGCGTCGCGCACGGCGGCGATCGTGCCGCCGGCCGTGCGGTAGCTCACGGCGAGGTTCGTGATCTCGAGGAGGGGCGTGCGGTCGTGGGCCGCAGGCGCGGGAGCGGCGTCGGGCGGAGCGGCGTCGGAGGTGCGGTCGTTCTCGGCGCTCATCGCGTGCGCCTCCCTTCGGTGTCGAGGGCTCGCGAGAGCCGGTTGGCGGCGAGCACGGTGGCGGCGATCACGAGGCCCGGGAAGGTCGTGAGCCACCAGGCGTTCCGCAGGAAGTCGCGCCCGCCCGAGACGAGCGAGCCCCACTCGGGCGCGGGCGGCGGGGCGCCGTAGCCGAGGAAGCTCAGCGCGGAGACCGCGAGGATCGCCCCGGCGAACTCGAGCACCGCGAGCACGAGCACGGGCCCGGCCGAGTTCGGCAGCACGTGGCGGAACAGCACGCGGCCCCAACGGTCGCCCGATGCCCTGGCCGCATCGATGTAGACCGAGCTGCGCACCCGCAGCACCTCGGAGCGCGAGATGCGCGAGACGGTCGCGATGCTCGCGAAGCCGACCGCGACGGCGACGTTGATCGTGCCGAAGCCGAGCGCGGTGATGATCGCGAGCGAGAGCAGCAGCGCGGGGATCGCGAGCAGCACGTCGGCCAGGCGCATGACGGCCTCGTCGACGAACCGGCCGATGAAGCCCGCGAGCAGGCCGAGCAGGGTGCCGACCACGAGGCCGACGGCGACTGCGATGCCCGCGGCCGTGAGGGTGAGCGCCGTGCCGTGCACGACGCGCGTGTAGAGGTCGCGGCCGAGCTGGTCGGTGCCGAACCAGTGCGCGGCCGACGGGCCCTGCAGTCGATCGGCCGGCACGCCATCGAGGGGGTCGCCGGGCGCGAGGATCCAGGGCGCGATCGCGGCGATCACGACGAGCGCGAGCCACACGATCGCGATGAGCAGGGTGGGCCGGGCGAGCACGCGTCCGATGCCGCGACCGGCCCTGAGAGCTGCGTCGGCCGAGCGGCTGCGCACCGCGTCGGCGAAGCGTGCGTCGGCGGTCGCCGCGAAGACGTCCTCGGACTGCTCGTGCCGTTCGGGCACGAGGGCGGTCGTGTCGCTCATGCGGGCTCCCCCTGGGTCGTTGCGGCGGCCGAGACGGCGGTGGCGGATGCCGCGGGCGCGGGTCGTGCGCCGGATGCCGGTGCGGCGGCGGGCCGGGCGGCGGCCGGCCGGGCGGCGGCCGGCCCGGCAGCGGCCCGAGCAGCACGCTCCCCGGCACCGCGACGCGGCGACCGCGCGCCGGTGACGATGCGCGGATCGAGCAGCGGCGCCACGAGGTCGACGGCGAGGTTGGCGAGCACGAACGCGATCGCGGCGACGAGCACGACGCCCTGCACGACCGGCACGTCCTGCTGCTGCACGGCGCCCGCGGTGACGCGCCCGATGCCGGGCCGCGAGAACACGGTCTCGGTCACGACCGTGCCCGAGAGCAGTTGGCCGACGATGAGGCCCGTCACGGTGAGGGCGGGCAGCGCCGCGTTCTTCAGCGCGTGGCCGAGGTGCACGCGGGCGCGGCTGGCGCCCTTCGCCCACGCCGTGTCGACGTAGGGCTCGCGGAGCGTGTTCGAGAGGCTCTTCGAGAGCAGCTGCGCGATCGTGGCGCCCGTCGGCAGGGCGAGCGTGATCGCCGGCAGCACGAGCGAGATGAAGCCGCGGTCGCCCACGGCCGGGAAGATCGGCACCGTGAACGAGAACCACTGGATGAGCATGAGCCCGAACCAGAACGCGGGCACGGCGACGCCGAGCGGCGGGAGGCCGAGCAGCACGTCGGCCAGCCACCGGTGCCGCGTGTAGTTGGCGGCGATCGAGATCCCGACGCCCGCGACGACTGCGATCACGAGGGCGAACGACGCGATCGCGATGGTCGGCGGCAGCGCCTCGCCGATGATCTCGGTCACCGGTCGGCCGGTGACGATCGAGGTGCCGAGGTCGCCGCGCAGCACGGCGGCGAGCTGGTCGAGGTACTGCACGATGAGGGGGCGGTCGAGGCCAAGCTCCGCGCGCAGGGCGTCGAGCTGCGCAGGCGTGATGTCGGTCGCATCCGCGCCGGCCAGCAGGGTCACGGGGTCGCCGGGCAGCGCGTAGAGCACGAGGAACGACACCGTGTACGCGGCCCACAGCACGCCGACGGCCTGCAGCAGCCGCAGCAGCACGTACCTGAACATCAGGCGGCCTCCGTGCTCGCATCGGCAACGACGGCACCGGATGCCGCGGCGCGCGCTGCGGCATCCGTCACCGTCTCCGTCTGCGCACCGACCGCACCCGCGCCACCCGCCCAGCCCAGCTCGGGCGCGATGAGCCGGGCGACGTCGTCGAGGATCTGGCGGTAGTCGTCGACCGAGAACTCGTAGGGCAGCTCGAGCCGCAGGTCGGTCGCGGCGGAGACCACGGGGTCGGCGGCGAGCTGCTCGAGGATCTCCTCGGCCGTGCCGACGAGGTCGGGCGCGAACTGGGTGAGGCGTTCGCCGTGCGCGATGCCCGTGCGCTCCACGCGGCTCGCGCGGTACTCGGAGTACCTCGCGCGGGTGGCGCGGTCGGCGCCGTCGGTCGGCACGATGACCCGGCCGAGCGCGACGCGCGGCGAGCCGGCGCCCCGGTACGCGTCGCGGTAGCGGGCGAGCACGTCGGCCTGCGTCGCGGCGAACGCGGCCGGCCCGCCCTCGACGACCGGTCCGCCCGAGACGATGTTGCCGGTCAGGAGGCCGAGTCCGCGTTCGGCGGCCCACTCGGCCGACCGGGCCGAGCCCGCGCCGATCCAGATCCGGTCGCGCAGCCCGGCGGCGTAGGGCTGCAGGCGCGGCCGCTGCACGTTGCCCGGTGAGTGGATGACCGTGTCGGCGTCGCCGAGGAACTCGCCCGAGAGGTTCTCGAGCAGCCGATCGACCCTGGCGTGCGAGAAGTCCTGCTCGCTCCAGTCGCCGTCGAACACGCGCTCGCCGATGAGCTCGACATGCGGCGGGCGGCCCGCGCTCACGCCGACCTCGAGCCGGCCACCCGAGAGCACGTCGGCCGTCGAGAGGTCCTCGGCGAGCCGGAACGGGCTCTCGTAGCCGATCGGGATCACGCCGATGCCGAGCCGGATGCGGCTCGTGCGCTGCGAGGCCGCGGCGAGGAACACGGGCGCCGACGACACCCCGTGCTCGAGGTGCCGCTGACGCACCCAGGCTCCGTCGTACCCCAGGCGCTCGCCGTGCTCGAACAGGGCGAGGGTGTCCTCGAGGCCCTGCTCGGGGCGGGCGTCGTCGTAGTTGCCGGGGGTCAGGAACGCGATGGTCGAAAGGGTGGTCATGCCGCCACTGTCGCCTGCTCCACGGGCACCGCAAAGCCGTGTCGCGAAGCGTGACCGAAGGTGGCGTCGGGTGTCGCCGCGCGACGGATCGTGACGGTGGGCCGCCCGCCGGTTGTGACCGCGTATGACCCGTCGCCGCGGCATCCGATGAAGCCGTATGACCTTCGACTTCACCCCGTGACGCACCGCCTTGCGGGCTGTGCCGGGTCGCGCGGAAGGTGAATCGCATGACTCGACGACCCACCATCGCCGTCGCCCTCGACGGGGCCGGCTGGCACCCCGCCGCCTGGCGCGACCCGTCGGCCCGACCGGCCGAACTCTTCACCGCCCGGTACTGGCGCGACCTCGCGCAGTTCGCCGAGCGCGCCGACGTCGACCTCGTCACCTTCGAGGACGCGCTCGGCCTGCAGTCCTCGACGCTGTGGTCGACCGACGAGCGCACCGACCAGGTGCGCGGCCGTCTCGACGCCCTGCTCATCGCCTCGTTCGTCGCCCCCGTGACCCAGCGCATCGGCCTCGTGCCGACCGTGACGACGACGCACACCGAACCCTTCCACGTCGCGACCGGGCTGCAGACCCTCGACATCGCGAGCCGCGGCCGTGCCGGATGGCGCGCCCAGATCTCTGGTTCGCCGCATGAGGCGGCCCACTTCGGCCGGCGCACGGTGCCGAACGTCGACATCGAGGCGCTGCTCGCCGGCGACTCCGAGCAGATCCGCGCCGGGCTCGATGAGGCCCGCGAGGTCGTCGAGGTGGTGCGCCGCCTCTGGGACAGCTGGGAGGCCGACGCGATCATCCGCGACGCCTCGACCGGCCGCTTCATCGACCGCGAGCGCATCCACGGCGCCGAGTACGAGGGCGAGCACTTCTCGATCGCGGGCGCCTCGATCGTGCCGCGCTCGCCGCAGGGCCAGCCCCTCGTCGCCGTGCTCGGGCACCAGACGATCCCCTACGAGCTCGCCGCGACGAGCGCCGACCTCGTGTTCATCACGCCGCTCGACGAGGCCCAGTCGGTGTCGATCCTCGGCGAGGTGCGCGACGCCGAGGTGCGCACGGGTCGCACCGGTCGTCCGCTCTCGGTGCTCGCCGAGGTCGTCGTCGTGCTCGAGTCGACGCCGGCCGCCGCACGCGCCGCGCTCGAACGGCTCGACGAGCAGAACGGCTCGCCACTGACATCCGACGCCCTGATCTTCACCGGCACGCCCGAGCAGCTCCTCGAGCGCATCGACGCCTGGACCGCCCTCGGGTACGACGGCGTGCGCATCCGCCCCGCCCGCCTGCCGCGCGACCTCGAGCAGCTGGCCGACTGGGTGCTGCCCGCACTCGGGCGATCGGATGCCGCGGGCACGACCCTGCGCGAGCGGCTCGGCTTCGAGCTGCCCGAGAACCGGTACACCGCCGCGGCTGCCGCCGCCGGCGCCGCACGACAGAACGGGGAGGCCGCCTGATGGCCGACGCCAAGCGCCAGGTGCACCTGGCCGCCCACTTCCCGGGCGTGAACAACACGACCCTCTGGGCCGACCCGCTGCACCGCAGCCAGATCGACTTCTCGGCCTTCGAGCACTTCGGCCGCACGGCCGAGCGCGGCCGCTTCGACTACGTGTTCCTCGCCGAGGGCCTGCGCCTGCGCGAGCACAAGGGACAGCTGCACGAGCTCGACGTCGTCGGCCGCCCGAACACGCTCGCCGTGCTCACCGCGCTCGCTGCGGTGACCGAGCACATCGGACTCGTCGGCACGCTGAACGCCACGTTCAACGAGCCGTACGAGCTCGCCAGGCAGCTCTCGACGCTCGACCACCTCTCCGGGGGCCGCGCCGGCTGGAACGTCGTGACGAGCTCCGACGCGTTCCACGGCGCGAACTTCCGCCGCGGCGGGTTCCTCGACCACGGCGACCGCTACCACCGCGCCAACGAGTTCGTGAGCCTCGCGAAGGAGCTCTGGGACAGCTGGACGGCCGACGCGATCGTCGCCGACCGCGCCACCGGGCGGTTCCTCGCCGAAGACGCCGCCGACGCCGGGGCGTTCGCGCACCGCGGCGCGCAGTTCGACGTGCGCGGCCGCTTCGCGACCCCGGCGAGCCCGCAGCGCTACCCCGTCATCGTGCAGGCCGGCGACTCGGCCGACGGCCGTGACTTCGCATCGGAGCACGCCGAGGTGATCTTCTCCCGGCACAGCGCCTTCGACGAGGCGCGCACGTTCTACGCCGACGTCAAGGGCCGCCTCGCCGGCTGGGGCCGCACCGAGGACTCGCTGAAGATCCTGCCCGCCGTCACGTTCGCGATCGGCGACACGCAGGCCGAGGCCGAAGAGGTCGCCCGCGAGGTCTCGCTCGCCCAGGTGACGCGGCGCAACGCGATCACGGTGCTCGAGCAGCTCTGGGGCACCGACCTCACCTCGTACGACGCCGACGGCCCGCTGCCCGCGTTCGATCCGGGCGAGGGCCCCGCCGACACCGTCTCGGGCAAGATCACGAAGGGCTGGGCGCCGCGCTTCCCGAACGCCGTGCAGATCGCGCAGGCCTGGCGCGCGCAGTCCGAGGCCGAGGGGCTCTCGATCCGCGAGCTCGTGATCAAGGTCGCCGGGCGCCAGTCGTTCATCGGCACGCCGTCGCACGTCGCCTCCGAGCTCGACCGGTACGTGCAGGAGCGCGCGACCGACGGCTTCGTCGTCGTCGGCACGACCTCGCCGCACGGCCTCGACGCCTTCGTCGACCGGGTCGTGCCCGAGCTGCAGGAGCGCGGCGTGTACCGCACCGAGTACGAGCCCGGCGCGACGCTGCGGCAGAACCTCGAGCTGCCCGAGCCCGGCGCCCGCGTGGCGGCCGTGCGCGACGCCGAGGAGGAGGTGCGTCGTGTCGGCTGAGCCGCGTGACGCCGCCGCCACCGCCGCCGGTCGAGGAGCGCAGCGTCTCGAGACCAGCGCCACGGGCAACACGCCCGCCACCCCCGCCCGCCGCGTGCCCCTCGCCGTGCTCGATCTCGTGCCGATCGCCGAGGGCTCGACTGCCGGCGAGGCGCTGCACCGCTCGATCGACCTCGCCCGACAGGCCGAGGCCGCGGGCTACGCGCGCTACTGGCTCGCCGAGCACCATCTCAACCCGGGCGTCGCGGGCGCCGCGCCGCACACGTTCCTCGGCATCGTCGCGGCGTCGACCGAGCGCATCCGCGTCGGCACCGCGGCGACGATCCTCGGCAATTACGAGCCGATCCAGGTCGCCGAGGCGTTCGGCACGGTCGCGGCGCTCTGGCCCGACCGCGTCGACCTGGGCCTCGGCCGCAGCGGACTCCCGCCGGCCAAGGCGCACGCGCCGGTCGCCGACGGCGGCCAGGGACATCCGGATGCCGTACCCGCGGCCCCACCCCTGCCCGCGGTCCCGGTCGCAGACGAGGCTCCGGCCGAGCCCGCACCGCCCGCGCCGAACGAGGTGATCGATGGGCTCGTGATTCCGCCGCAGCGCCCGTTCCGGTTCGACCGCGCGCGGTTCGCGCTCCAGGCGCGGCTGCTCGGGCGCACGGTGGGTGATGCCGACCGCTTCGCCGACGACGTCGACGCCCTGCGCGCCTTCTTCGCCGGGCCCGTGCGCTTCGCCGACGACAGCCGACCCGACGGCGTGACCGTGCAGGCGCAGCCCGCGACGGGCACCCCCGTCGAGCTCTGGGTGCACGGCTCCAGCGCGGGCGAGAGCGCGCGCCTGGCCGGTCGCCTCGGCCTGCGGTTCGGCGCGAACTACCACGTCGCCCCGAGCGGCGTGCTCGCGGCCGTCGCCGAGTACCGGGCGCACTTCTTTCCGTCGGCCGAGCTCGAGGCACCGCACACGATCGTGTCGGTCGACGTGGTCGTCGCCGAGACGGATGCCGAGGCCCAGCGCCTCGCTCGCGGCTACGCGGAGTGGGTGCTCTCGATCCGCGAGGGTCAGGGGGCCGTGCCCTACCCTCGGCCCGAGCACGCGACGCCCGACGCCGAGCTGTCGAGCATCGAGCTCGACGCCGTGCAGGATCGCCTCGACACCCGCTTCGTCGGCTCGGCCGCGACCGTCGTCGCGCACCTCGAGACGTTGCAGCGCGCCACGGGCGCCGACGAACTGCTCGTGACGACGATCACGCACGACCACGAGGCGCGCGTGGCGTCGTACCGCCTGCTCGCCGCGGCGTGGGGCGACGTGGCGGCGCCGGCCGGGGGCGAGGATCGGACCGCCGAGCGGGCCGTGTCCGAGCTCGCGGGTGCCGCGGTCGGGGCGTGACCGCCGCGACGCACGGCCTGCGGATCGGTGCCCGGCCCACGACGCCGAGCACCCTGCACCTGGACGCCGTCGCCCGCGAGGCCGAACGCCTCGCGGGCGCGGCTCCGCCCATCTCGTCGCCGTACGTCGGCGCCCCGCCCGAGCTGCGCGCCGCCCTCGCGGCTGCCGTCGACGGGCTGGCGCCCACGCTCGGCGGCCTGTCGGCGCACCTGTTCGCGCTCGCCGAGCCCGGGTTCGCCGAGGTGAAGAGCGCGGCGGCCATCGTCGAGACGCTCGAGGCCCGCGGCATCCGCTCGGAGCTCGACGTCTTCGGCCTGCCGACCGCGTTCGTCGCCGAGCTGCCCGCAGCGCCCGCCGCGCCCGACACCGACGGCGCCCCCACCAGCCCCACCGTCGCCCTCCTCGCCGAGTACGACGCCCTGCCGGGGGTCGGCCATGCCTGCGGCCACAACCTCATCGCCGCGGCATCCGTCGGCGCGTTCCTCGCCCTCGCCGAGGCGAGGCGGCAGGACCCCGCGAGCGTGCCCGGCCGCGTGCTGCTCATCGGCACGCCCGCCGAGGAGGGCGGCAACGGCAAGGAGCTGCTCGCCCGCGCCGGCGCGTTCGACGACATCGACATCGCCGTCATGGCGCACCCGTTCGGCGCCGACCTCGCCGACCCCGACTTCATCGGTCGGCGCATCGTGCGCATCGTCTATCACGGGGTCGCCGCGCACGCCGCGGCCGCACCGTTCCAGGGCCGCAACGCGCTCGACGCGGCGGCCCTCAACTACCAGGCGGTCGGCCTGCTGCGGCAGCACCTGCCGCCGGGCGACCGCATCCACGGCGTCTTCGTCGACGGCGGCGCCCGCCCGAACGTCGTGCCCGAGCGCGCCGAGCTGGAGTACTACGTGCGCTCGCACGAGATCCCGACCCTGCGCGAGCTCTCGGCACGCGTCGACGACATCGCCAACGGCATCGCCCTCGCGACCGGCACGGGCGTCGAGGTCACGTGGGATCCTCAGCCGTTCAGCCTGCCGATCCGCCACAACGGGCCGCTCGCCGAGCGGTGGGCGCTCGCGCAGGCCGAGCGCGGCCGCAGGGTGCTGCGCGCCGCCGATGCACCGGGCGCGCAGGCCGCGTCGACCGACTTCGGCAACATCAGCCAGCGCCTGCCCGGCATCCACCCGGTCATCGCGATCGCGCCGCCCGAGATCGCGCTGCACACGCGCGAGTTCGCCGAGTACGCGGGCTCCCCCGCGTCGATCGAGGCGGTGACGGATGCCGCGTACGGCCTCGCGGCGACCGTCGCCGACGTGCTGGCCGACGCCGACCTGCTGGCCGCCGTGCTGGCCGACGCCGACCTGCTGGCCGCCGTGCGAGACGACTTCGCGGCGGCGGGCGGCGCGGTCGACGTCGAGCGCACCTTCGCGTGGGCGGCGCAGCGATGAGCACCGCCGCGTGAGGGCGCGAACAGGCGGGCGCACCGGCCACCGCACCAGCGAGCCGGTGACTCGGTGAGCCGGCGCAGGCGCGTGCGGCACGCGACATCCGCCCCCCATAGGGATCGCACGTCGGGGCGGGTGCTCGCGCTCGGCGTCTCGACGGGGTTCGTGACGATCATCGACCAGTCGGCGTTCGCGTTCGCCGTGCCCGGCCTGCGCGACGACCTCGGCGCCGATGCCGCGCAGGTGCAGTGGCTCGTCGCGGGATACTCGCTCGCGTTCGGGGCCGCCCTGCTGCCCGGCGGGCGCCTCGGTGACGTGTTCGGCCGCCGGGTGCCGTACCTCGTCGGGCTGCTGCTCTTCGCACTCGGCGGGCTGTTCGCCGCGAGTGCCGCCGACGCGAACGTGGCGATCGTCGCGCGGCTCGTGCAGGGCCTCGGCGCCGGACTCGTGAACCCGCAGGTGCTCGGCTACTTCCAGGACCTCTTCACGGGGCCCGCGCGGGCGAAGGCGCTCGGCGCCTACACGGTCTCGGCCTCGGTCGCGGGGCTCGTCTCGCCGCCCGTCGCCGGCTGGATCCTCGCCGCTGCGAGCCCCGGCCTCGGCTGGCGGTTCGTGGTGCTGCTCTCAGTGCCCGTGGCACTCGCCCTGTTCGTCGTCGGACTCGCAGTGCTGCCCTCGGCGCCCCGAACGCCCGCAGAGCTCCACCGCCGCGCCGGCGGCCTCGACCTCGTCGGCCTCTCACTGCTCATGGCGGTGATCCTCGCGCTCATGCTGCCGGTCACCGCCGGGGTGCCGGGCGGTCCGCTGTGGCTCATCGTCGCCGGGTTCGCGGGGCTCGCCTTCGCCGGTTGGGAGCGCCGCGTGGCAAGCCTCGGCAGATCGCCCGTGCTCGACCCCGCGCTCATGCGCTCGCGCGGCTTCATGCTCGGCACCGGCGTCGCCACCCTCATCTTCGGTGCGGGCATCGGACTCGGCATGGTCACCACGCTCTACCTCATCGACGGACTCGGGATGTCGGCGCTCGCCGCCGCGCTCCTGCTCGCGCCGCGCGCGCTCGGCATGGCCATCGGCAGCATGCAGTCCTGGCGCGTCGCAACCCGGTTCGGACGCCGCGGCATCACGTTCGTGCTCGCCGCGGGCGCCGTCGCGGTCGCCGTCGAGGCCGCGCTCGTGGCGACCGGCCAGGAGGTCCTGGTGCTCATCGCCCTCGTCGGCGTCGGAACGGTGCACGGCGTGCTCTCCGGACTCACGATCCCCTCGAACCAGACGCTCACACTCGAGCACGCGCCGCCTGAGGCCGCGGGCGTCGGCGCGGGCGTACTCGCCCTCGCCCAGCGCCTCGCCGGAGCCGTGTGCCTCGCGGTCGGCATCGGCCTCTTCCTGGCCGGGTCGACGCCCACCGCGGGCTTCGCGACGGCGGCCGCGGTGTTCGCCGCCCTCTCGGCCGCGGCGGTCGCGATCTCGGCGTTCGACCGCTCGGTCGTGCGCGTCTCCTGACCTCGCGGCGGCCCGTCGGAGGCAGCGCGGTTACGCCCCGTGACGCCCACCCGAAACCTGCCGTCACGACCTCCGAAACCCCCTTGCGACCTGCCTAGCATTCCCACATGACCGACACGCTGACCTCCTCGAACGCCGCCGCCGCGAACGCCGCCGCCACGCCCGACGCACCCGCCGCGGCCCTCGCCGCGCCCCTCGACCGTGCCGCCTTCGCCCGCGAGTGGGAGGAGTGGCACCGCGCCCACGAGGCCTCCCGCGCGAGCGGCCACGGCTTCCTCGCCGTGACCGGCCTGCACTGGCTCGACGCCGAGCCGAAGCGCCTCGACGGCACGCCGGGCCTCTGGTCGACGAGCGACGCCGGCCCGGTCGTCGAGCTCGCCGATGGCGAGCTGCTCGAGCTCGACGGCGTCGCGCTCGATGGGCGCCACGAGTTCGGCCAGATCCCCGAGCGCGGGGGCGTCACGCTCCGCTCGGGCGACCTCGCGATCGAGCTCGCCCGCCGCGGCGGCAACGACATCGTGCGCCCGCGCGACCCGGCGTTCCCGTTCCTCGCCGCCTACTCGGGCACGCCGACGTACCTGCCGAACCCGCGCTGGCTCGCAGTGGGCCGCTTCGTGCCGTTCGACGAGCCGCGCGAGGTCACGGTCGACGCCGCGGTCGAGGGCCTGCAGCACGTCTACGAGGCGCCGGGCGAGGTCGAGTTCGTGCTGCGCGGCGAGGCCTTCCGCCTGATCGCGTTCAACGGCCACGCGCCGGGCAGCCTCTTCGTGCTCTTCACCGATGCCACGAGCGGGCTCACGACGTATGCCGCCAACCGCAGCCTCGCGATCGACGCGCCCACCGAAGACGGCACCGTGCTGCTCGACTTCAACCGCGCCGTGAACCTGCCGTGCGCCTACACCGACTACGCGACGTGCCCGCTGCCGCCTGCCGGCAATCGCCTGCCGGTCGGCATCGAGGCGGGCGAGAAGACCCCGCTCGCCCGGGTCGAGGCGACCAACGCAACGGCCACGAGCACGGCGGTCTGAGCCATGCGGTTCCAGCTGCTCGACATCGTCCCCCACGTCGAGAACCCCGTCACCGGGCGGCTCGTGAGCGCCGCGGAGCGACTCGACCAGACCGTCGAGTCGGCCAGGCGCGCCGAGCGCCTCGGCTTCGACGCGTTCTCGGTGGGCGAGCGTCACGCCGGGCACTTCCTGTCGTCCTCGCCGACGGTGCTGCTCGGCGCGATCGCCGCGACCACCTCGCGCATCCGCCTGCACACGGGGGTCACGGTGCTCTCGGTGCTCGACCCGGTGCGCGTCGCCGAGGACTACGCGACGATCGACCAGCTCTCGCGCGGCCGGCTCGAGCTGACCATCGGCAAGGGCAACGAGGCCGCGCAGTTCCCGCTGTTCGGGCTCGAGATCGACGACCAGTGGGAACTCCTCGCCGACAAGTACGCGCTGCTCCGCCGCCTCTGGCGCGAGACCGACGTCGAGTGGGCGGCGACGCCCTACACGCGGGCGCAGCACGCGACGACGACGCTCCCCCGGCCCTTCGCCGGCGCACCCCGCGTGTGGCACGGCTCGGCGACGACGCTCGCCTCCGCGGCCCTCGCGGCGAAGTGGGGCGACCCCCTCTTCAGCGCCAACGCAATCCAGCCGCTGCAGAACTACGCGGTGCTCGTGCGGCACTACCGCGACGAATACGCCAGGCACGGCCACGACCCCCGCCACGCCTACGTCGGCGCCGGATCAGGCTCGCTCTACCTGGCGGATACGACGCAGCAGGCCAAGGAGCTCTACGGTCCCGTCTACGATGCATTGGTGGCAGCGACCAACGTTCCAGGCAACAACACCCCCTTCCGCGACATCGATCACGCGATCGCCGAGGGCCCCGCGCTCGTGGGCAGCCCCCAGCAGGTCATCGACAAGATCGGCCGGTTCCACGAGACCTTCGGTCACGACCTGCAGTCGGTGAGCCTGCCGACGACGCTGCCGATCGAGCAGCAGCACGAGCAGCTCGACCGCCTCGCCTCCGAGGTGTTCCCGGCGCTGCGGCGCGAACTGCCGACGACCCTGTGGGGCGAGGGCGACCCCTACGCGGCGCGTCCGGCCTTCGCCGGCGGTTCCGAGGCGGATGCCGCGGCCATCGTCGAGGCGTCCCGCACCGTGCGCGAGCCGGTGGCCGCCTGATGGCCGGGGCGACCGCGTTCACGATCCGCGCCGCGCGACCCGAGGAGTACCCGGCCGTCGCCGCGCTCACCGATCGCGCCTTCGCAGCCGGACCGTACGGGCACCTGCCCGTCTCGGCCGAGCGGCGCGCACTCGTGAACGCGGTCGCCGAACGCGCGGCCGACGGCGCCGTGCTCGTCGCCGTCGAGTACGAGCCAGACGCCGACCCCGCGGGCGACTCCGGCCGCCTCCTCGGCACCGTGAGCCTGGTGCGGGCCGACTCCGCGCAGGCGCGCCTCGCGACCGGCGACGAGGCCGAGCTCCGCCTGCTGGGGGTCGCCCCCGAGGCCCGCGGACGCGGCATCGGCGAGGCCCTCGCCCTCGCCGCGCAGGAGGAGGCGCTCACCTGGGGCGCGCCCGCCGTCGTGCTCGACACCGGCACGCTGAACCGCACCTCGCAGCGGCTCTACGAGCGGCTCGGCTACGAGCGCTTCACGTCGGCCGGCGCGGTGCAGGTGCCTGAGACGGATGCCGCGGCATCCGAAGACCGCATCGACCACGTCGACTACCGCCTGCCGCTGCGCGACCGCGACGACCTCGTGATCAGGCTCGTGCGCGACGACGAGATCGAGGCCGTCGGCGCCCTATCGCTGCGCGCCTACGATTACGCGTACGACCTGACCGACGGCTACCGCGCCTCGATCGTCGACGTCGCCCCGCGCGCCCGCGAGCACCAGGTGTGGGTCGCGGCCGACCGCGCGACCGGCGAGCTGCTCGGCAGCGTCGCGACGCCCCGTCGCGGCAGCACGATCTCGCCGCTCGCCCAGCCCGGCGAACTCGACTTCCGCCTGCTCGCCGTCGACCCGCCCGCCCGCGGACGCGGCATCGGCGAGGCCCTCACGCGCCTCGCCATCGAGCTCGCCCGCCTGCGTGGACTCGACCGCGTCGTCATGAACAGCGGCGAGCAGATGACCGGCGCGCACCGCCTCTACGGGCGTCTCGGCTTCAGTCGCCTGAGCGAGCGCGAGCACGACATCGTCGAGGGCGACCGCCGCATCCGGCTGTACGCGTTCACGATCGACGTGCCGCACGCGATCAGGAGCATCGCCGCATGACCGATCACGACGTCATCGTCGTCGGCGGCGGGGCCATGGGCTCGGCCGCCGCCTGGCAGCTCGCCTCCCGCGGTCGCGACGTGCTGCTGCTCGAGCGCTTCGCCGTCGGGCACGCGAACGGCGCCTCGCACGGTGCGAGCCGCAACTTCAACGTCTCGTACGCGGATGCCGCGCACGTCGCCCTGCTCGTCGAAGCCGGCCGGCAGTGGCGGGAGCTCGAGGCCGAGACCGGCACGAACCTGCTCGCCCAGGTCGGCATCGTGAACCACGGCGACCACCCCGACCTCGACGCCGTGCACGCGGCCCTCGGATCCGTCGGCATCCCAAGCGAGTTCCTGCCCGCCGACGAGGCGGGTGCGCGCTGGCCCGGCCTGCGCTTCACGACGCGAGTGCTGCACACCCCGACCGCCGGGCGGCTGAACGCCGATGCATCCGTGCGCGCGCTGCAGCAGGCGGCCGCCGCCCGAGGCGCCGAGGTGCGCCACGAGACGCCAGTGCGCGGCATCCGCGTGCTCGACGACGACCGCGTCGAGGTGACGCTCGGGGACGACGCTGGCGAGACCGCCACGCTCACCGGCCGTCGCGTGATCGTCGCCGCCGGCGCCTGGACGTCGAAGCTCGTCGGCGGCCTGCTGCCGCTGCCAGAGCTCGTCGTCACTCAGGAGCAGCCCGGACACTTCGCCGTGATCGACACCTCGTTCGAATGGCCGGGCTTCAACCACCGACCCGGCCCCGGCGACGACTGGTGGTACTCGGGCGTCTACGGCATGCTCACGCCCGGCGAGGGCGTCAAGGCGGGCTGGCACGGCACCGGGCCCGTCGTCGACCCCGACCGCCGCGACTTCACGGCCGAGCCCGTGCAGTTCGAGGCGCTGCGCCGCTACGTGCGCGAGTGGATCCCCGGAGCCGACGCCGACGCCGCCCGCGCCATCAGCTGCACCTACACGACGAGCCCCGACTCGGTCTTCGTGCTCGATGCCGTCGGTCCGCTCGTCGTGGCCGCCGGCTTCTCGGGGCACGGCTTCAAGTTCACGCCGGCGATCGGCCGCGTGCTCGCGGACCTCACGGAGGGGCGTTCGTCGCCCGAGCCGTTCCGCCTCACGCGCTTCGCCTGACGGCGGCGGGCCAGGGGACGTCCCAGTGAGGCCCGTACCGCTACGCCGCGAAGCCCAACCCGCGCGCTTCGAGCTCTTCCCCGAGGATCCGGATCGCCTTCGGTCCGACCCCATGGATCTGCAACAGGTCGGATGCGCTGAGCGAAGTGAGTTGATCGAATCGAGTGATGCCGTTCGCGGCGAGTTCGCGCCGCGCAACCTTGCCGAGTGACATCGGGAACTCAGATTCATCGTCCACGCGGACACCCTATCGATCAGCCTTCTCGGCGGGCCAGAGCTAGCCGACCTTCGGGAGCAACCGGCCGCTCGTGCGGTACCAGACGACCTCTCCGCTCGGGCCGCGCACAAAGTCGGAGCGCGGAGAGAGGGGGCTCGCACCAACCACTTGGTCATCGCCGTAGAAGTCCACGAACTCGGGCGGCGCTGCATCGGACACCGTGCCATCCGGATTCAGTGGGCGGATGCGCAGTCGGCCGTTCTCGCCGGCGAATTCGAGCGTCACGCTTGCCTTGGTGCCGTCGGGCCCGATCTCGGAGAGGTCGTACCGACCTTCGTACGGGGCCAGCTGCGCAGCGGTGCTGGTTCGGGGATCGGCCGGCAGGTTGTGGACGCCGGCAAACCGCGACAACGCCCAGTCGTCTTGGAAGAAGGTACTCAGGAGCTTCGGGCCATCCTCGGAGTTCGTGAGCATGGCGATGCCGAAATTCCGTTCGGGAACGAAGAGGAACCCGCTGTGCTGCCCGGGCCAATCGCCGCCGTGCTGCACGACGCTGACTCCTTCTGCGGTCGGCCGCACCCGGAGGCTGACGGCGTACCCGTCGATCTCGATGAAGATCGTTCCCCCGGGGCCCGGGTTCGAGTGCATCGCCTCGAGCGAACCAGGGCTGAGGATGCGACGGCCGTCGGGTCCGGTGCCGTCGCCCAGGTGGAAGCGCAGGTAGCTCAGTTGATCGCGAGCGCTCGAGATGAGGGCGCCGGTCGGGTTGAGCGACCTCGGGACGTACCAGTAGGACGGTTCCAGCACCGCCTTGCCGTCGACCACGTTGTGGGCGCCGGTGAAGGTGTGTCCGACGAGGTCGTCGGTGAAGAACCGGGTCTGGTCGAGCCCCAGCGGGTCGAGCACGAGCTCCTGCATGGCCTGCTCGAACGTCGTTCCGTGCACCTTCTCCACCACGCGGCCCGCGAGCACGACTGCGGCGTTGTTGTAGAAGAACGTGGACCCGAGCGGAGTCAACTGGGGCAGGCCCGCCATGCTCGCCACGTAGCGCTCGATCGCATCGTCGCCCCGCCCGAAGTCCTGCAGATCGTCACCGAACCAGCCGGCGGTGTGGTTCAGCAGGTGCCGCACGGTCACGTTGGCCGCCACATCCTGGTCGGCGACGGCGAACTCCGGCACATAGGTGCGCACGGTCTGGTCGAGGTCCACCTTGCCCGCATCGACCAGGCGCATCATCGCGGTGCCGGTGAATGTTTTGGTCGTCGATCCGATGCGGAACAACGAACGCTCGTCCACCGGCACCGGCGCGTCGACGCTGGTGATCCCGAAACCGCGCACGTGCTCGTGCCCGTCGTGCAGTACCGCCACCGCGACGCCGGGCACCGCGTACTCCTCCATCGCGGACTGGATCTTCGCGTCGAGCTCGGCGAAGAGGGCGTCGGACGCGCTGGGCGACGATGCATCCGTCGGGCCGCTGCTCCCGGTCGGGCTCGAAGCACCCACGTCCTCCGTGGTGCATCCCGCCACCACCGTTCCGGCCGCCACGATGGCAGCCAGGTCAGCAGACCTCCGCAGCATCGACCGCCTCGACATCGTCCACGACGCAGTCGCGACTTCCTTGTCCAGCAGGCCCATGGTTGCTCCTCGCGCCGAGTCTGGCAGAGGCTCCTCGGCCGGCGCGACCACCGTTCAGGGGCCTCCTTGCGCACCACGACCACCCCGAATCCGTCCCACTTGGGCGCAAAACGCAAGCACGAGGCT
Source organism: Agromyces aureus (assembly GCF_001660485.1). GTDB lineage: Bacteria > Actinomycetota > Actinomycetes > Actinomycetales > Microbacteriaceae > Agromyces > Agromyces aureus. The sequence continues at coordinate 566,849 of NZ_CP013979.1, read as the reverse complement.
TCGACGCCTGCTCGGGGAGGTAGGCATTCGTTCGCGCGAACGAACCCGAGCAAACGGGGGCTCGCACATTGTGTGGCAACGCCGAACGAAACAACGCGGATCGGGTGCCCCGAGACTGACCTGATCGCCGCTACCGAACGGGGCCCGCTGTTGCAGTCGGCACTCGTCGAGGGTCGGCTTCACTGGGCGAAGCAAACGATACGCCTCGCACAACCGAGGGGTGCGGTCGAAGTGAGCCCACCGACAGCTAGGGACCGTCTTCCGTGTCATGAAGTCGCGGTCCGACGCTCTCCCTTGGGTGCAGATGGTCGACATGGCAGAAGTCGGGGCCGCGTCCCTCCGTCATTCCAGATGTGCGCGAGCTGGCTGGATGCCCGGTCAGTCTGCAGCTATCCGTGAGCATCGGTGGCCGGAGCCATGCGGGTGCGGAGCACTATGCCGCAAACAGGTAGGCCCAGGCCTTCTGGAATGGAGCAGAGACGATCTTTCTCCACCACTTCCGAATCCCCCACCGGGTCTTGCGTGCGAACTTCCGCACGACACCCACCTTGCGTTTGGACTCCATGCGCGCCCGATCCGCGTACTCGGCTTCCAGGTTGGCCCGCATCCGACGCGCCATCCGCGCGACACTACGAGAGTGCTTAGGAATTCGTTCGCCTCGCAGCCACGCTGCGACCGTTTCGAATCCTGCCCACCCCATCTGCACATATCCGTACCGAGCGTTGTTCCAGGGACTTAGGCCCTCGTAGAACGCGCGGGAATGCACTCCAAGTCCATCCATTAGTTCGAGCGCAGCGCTGCGGTGTTTCCCTCGCCCCCCTGCCATATTCGCTGCGCCCGCCGCGAGGCCCGTTGCGACGGTGTCCCACTGCTCCTCGTACGGGGAGCACTCATTGCCGTATCCCGGCCTCGGTTGAGTCTCATTCGCGAATTCGGCAAACGTATAGAAGGCCATCATGACCTTCTGGACCTCTTCTCGAACTGCTCGAGTCTGCTCGTCGCGACGTCAGGCCCGCTCGTTGAATAGCGTGATGCTCTGAGCGATGAGCACGCCGACAAGGGCGAACGTCGGCACCGCCATCGCGACCCACAGCGGCGTCGAGGATTCCATGCGTTTGAGAATATCGGCGGCCGCAGGGCGAAGGCCGCACTGAGGGGCTTCACCTGCTGTCTTGGAGCACTGGGATGCGTTCGCTGATTTACTGCTTATGCGCGATGGTCGTCTGGCCTCGGATAAGCCCGAGCATGTCCGCCACCCGCAATACACTCGATCCCGAGTATCTCCGCGCAGTCGAGCGGCGACACGGGAACAAGACGAACCTTGGGGACCCATGAAGTACGCGTACGAGGATCAGTCTCCCGCGCAGTTTGAGACGTTAGTCGTTTTGCTCTGCCAGGAACTGTTAGGCGCCTCCGTGCAGGGCTTTGCCGCGGGCCCTGACGGTGGTCGAGACGCCCGGTTCGAAGGAACGGCTCAACTCCATCCCAGCACCGCTTCGCCCTGGAAGGGGCGGGTCGTCATCCAGGCAAAGCACACCAACGGGTTGAATCGATCATTCAGCGAGACGGACTTCTACTCTCCAGATCGGAAATCGACTGTGCTCGGGGACGAGCTACCTCGAATTCATGCGCTACGGTCTTCCGGCGAACTCGACCACTACATGCTCTTTTCAAACCGGCGACTCACAGGGGATACAGAGTCAGCAGTTCGTCACGCGATCTCGAGTTCGTGCACCCTCCCGACCGCCTCGATCTACCTATGCGGCGTCGAGCAGCTTGAATTGTGGCTGAAGCGCTTCAAGCATGTCCCAGACATGGCAGAGCTTGATCCACTCGACTCTCCGCTTATCGTCAGCCCCGAGGATCTGGCAGAAGTGGTCGAGGCATTCGCGCGCCAGTCCGGCGCGATCGACGACGTCTTGGATGATCCGCCGGTGGCGCGCGTGGACCTCGCAACAAAGAACCGCCTCAATGGCATGACGGACGCGTACGCGCAATTGCAGCGGCGCAAGTATCTCAAGGATACGGAGCAGATCAGGCGCTTCCTTGCTGCTCCCGAGAACGCCCACATCCTGCCGCTCTACGAGGGAGCGGCAGACGAGTTCCAAGCGAAGATCGTTGCGAACCGCGCCGACTACCAGTCCTTCGACAAGGTCATGGAGTACCTCATCGACCTGCTTTTCGCGCGCGATGCGGTACTTCGCCAGCGACAACACAAGCGACTCACGCGCGCCCTCGTGTTCTACATGTACTGGAACTGCGATATTGGGGAGACGGAGGAACCGAATGCTAAGACCCACTAAGCACTCTCACCCCGACCAAACTGTGGTGGGCCTCGCGACGATCCTTCTGGGGTCACTAAAGAAGTCACGTCTCATCAAGTACGACGCGCTCCTCGCCGTCGCTCGCAAGCATGTCTCTGGCGGGGACGTTCTCTTCCTGCCAGCACTGAACTTTCTATTCAGCCTTGGCCTCGTGACGTATCGCTCAAAGACGGATGCGTTCGAGTACTCGGGAGCGCAATGAAGCTCTCGAAGCTGTACTCGAACCAACCCGACCTCTTCCGACCGATCGAGTTCAACCCGGGCCTCAACGTCGTGCTCGCGGAGATCCGGCTGCCCGAAAACCTCAATCGAGACACTCACAACTTGGGCAAGACGACCGTCGGCACCTTGATCGATTACTGCCTACTGTCCGGACGAGATAACACCATGTTTCTCTACAAGCACGCACAGCGATTCAGATCGTTCGTCTTCTATCTGGAAGTTGCCTTGCGCGATGGAAGCTACCTAACCATCCGTCGCGGAGTCGAGAACGCAACGAAGATCTGCTTCAAGCGACACCTCGGTTCAGGACAGGACTACTCGAGCCTCAAGCCTGAGTTGTGGGATCACGTCGACATCGCGTTCGATCGGGCGCGCGACATCCTCGACGGTCTTCTGAACCTTACCGGCTTCTCTCCGTGGGCATATCGGAAGGGATTGGGCTATTTCCTGCGTTCGCAGGACGACTACGGGGACGTCTTCCAGCTCAATCGTTTCGCCGCCGCTCACGCGGACTGGAAGCCGTTCATCGTTCACATGCTCGGGTTCGACGGGCGTCTCGTCGACAGCTTCTACAAAGAAGAATCCAAGGTCGAGGTTCTAGTCACGCAGCAACAGGTCATTCATCGCGAACTTGGAGGTTCAGCCGAAGATCTCAGCAAAGTCGAGGGAATGCTCCTGCTAAAGGAGAAGCAGGCCGCTGACCGTCAGCAGCTCTTGGATGGGTTTGACTTCCGCAAGAACGACCGCGACGCCACAAAGAGACTGGTCGATGAGGTCGACGAGCAGATCGCCGCGCTTAATGGCGAACGTTACTCTCTTACCCACAATCGCAAACGCGTCGTGTCATCTCTCGATGAAGGCCGCATGATGTTCGACCCCGATGACGCGGCGGCGCTTTTCGCCGAGGCGGGTATCTACTTCGCTGGCCAGCTTAAGCGTGATTACGAACAGCTCATCGAGTTCAATAAGGCCATCACCGACGAGCGGCGCCAGTACCTACTCGAAGAGAAAGAGACGATTGACGCGCGGCTTCGTGAAGTTTCCACCGAGCTGAACAAGCTGGGAAAGCAGCGCAGCGCGAGTCTGGCGTACCTCACGGAGAGCGACGTCGTCGACAAGTACAAGCACGCATCGCAAGAGCTTGTGCAAATCCAGGCCGATGTGCTCGCATTGAAGCGCCAGAAGGAGCATCTGAGGTCTTTGCAGCGACTGCGTGATGAGATCCGCACCGCGTCAGAGATAGTCGAGCGTCTCGAGATAGCGCTCGAGCGAGAGTTCGAGCAGAAGAACGATGCGCATAGCGAAGGCGTCTATACCGACATGCGCGTTGAGTTTGATGCCATTGTCAAGGCGGTTCTTGACCAGAACGCGATCCTCACGGTGCAGCTAAATAAGGCGCACCATCCGACCTTCGACGCGCAGATTCTCGACCAATCCGGACGCGAGACTAGCGCCCAACGGGGCCACACGTACAAAAAACTCCTGTGCATTGCCTTCGACCTTGCTCTACTTCGAACGCACGTCGACGCTGGATTCCCATCGTTTGCGTTCCACGACGGCGTGTTCGAGTCGCTTGACAGGCGGAAGAAGACGAATCTCATGGGGGTGCTTCGTGAAAACGTTTCCGCCGGGCTCCAACAGATCATCACCTTGATCGATACCGACCTCCCGCCAAGCGACGACGGCGCACCCGTGTTCGACGAGGGTGAAATCATCATTCGCTTGCATGACGAAGGCGAAGACGGCCGCCTCTTCCGTATGGCCTCCTGGTAGTTGGGATTCGGGTCGCCGGCCTAATCGACTTCCCCGACAAGGCCTTGCCCGATGCGCTCTCCGGGGCTTACGTTCCTTGCACGGTGAGGGATCCGTCGACCTCGCACCGGCCCACGCGATGACTTCGACTCGACACCGCGTCCGTCCACGTCCACGTCCACGTCCACGTCCACGTCCACGTCCACGTCCACGTGGGCGATGTTCGGCGCGACGCGAGCGGTCAGCGCCACTGGGAACCCAAGTCGCAGCTAGGTTAGCGGCGCTGTGCTCTTAGCGAAGAGCTTCTGCAACTCCTTGTGCTCGTCCCGGTCCGGGTTGCTTTTCCAGAGATTGCGCGAGGGGTGATAGACCTTGAGGGGCTTGCCAGGAAGGCCTGTCAGCCCGCGGGCGAATCGCTGGACGAACGCACCACATACGACCACCGTTGCGCCGCGCTCAAACGTCACCCGACCTACCCGGCTCTGTAGCCCGGCGAGAAGAATGTTACCGATGCGATTCGCTTCTGGTGTCAGAGTGCCATCGACTCTCCAGGCCATGGAATCGCGGACGACGCGAATTAGGTCCCATTCGTCGGGCGTGAGCGGCCCGGCCTTGTCCTCGTAGGCCTCGGGCTGGAGCGGAACGTTGGATACGTTCATGATGGCCACTCGGTAGTCGCCGGCGATGTGTAATGCATCGACGAACTCGCCAAGGCTCCCGCCTGTCTCGTCACCGATCAGGTATTCAAGGGCGGACTGGCCTGCTCCTCCGACGACTGGTGTTCCAGCCCGGAGTTCGTCGGAATGCGGCGACTCGAGGATAAGGAGGAGTTGCACTGCCGCGCCCGCCGGCGGGAGGAGGTCACGAACATGAGCATCCTTTAGCGGGCCGCTTCCGTCTTCGCTCACATAGTCGTCAATGGTCATAGGATTCCCCTTTGTCATCGCTAACTTGGCATTTCAGCGGACCGCATTTCCACTTCGCGGTAGCGCACACCAACGGTTGCTTGAGCATTCAAGGCACGCGCGTTAACAGCCGTGCCGAGACCGCGAGGGCCGAACATCTTGAGCGTTTGGCGCGGGTTCCGAGGCGCCGCTCGCTACTCCCATGCCGAGCGTATACGGGGACGCCCTCAAGGCTTGACGCCCGCATGAGCGTCCGTGAACGACGGAAGCGCTCGGCACCGCATCCGCTAGGACGTGGAAGGCAGGTCTGGGCAGGTGATCCGTTGCGGGCCCAACTTGGTCCAAATTTATTGTGTGCGATTCTCCCCGCGAGTGGCTTCATCAGCGTTCACCGCAGGTGCCAACTGGCACGGGATCATCTTGCCCAAGACGAGCGCATCTCCAACAGCCAGCATCGATGCCTCATGTTAGCCAGTCGAATCGCGTCGACTCGCTATTGTCTGCATGACGCCCGCCCAGAGAAGGATGAGAATGGCCAACGCCCAGACCCCGCCCGTCGACAAGCCGATCAGCTCTGCTGTCGAGGATGCTATCGGCCGGGCAGTGGTCGCCCATGATTTTGCACGATCAGTCCGAGAACTTGATGTGTCGAACGGCGTTGTCGTTGGAGTACTTGGCGCGTGGGGGCATGGAAAGACGTCGTTCGTGAATCTGATGAAAGAGCAATTCGCGACCGAGCCGGAGCTCGTCGTTGTCGAGTTCAACCCGTGGCTCTTCTCAGGTACCCAACCGCTAACCGACGTCTTCTTCCGGGAGATAGCTGCGGAGCTTCGGGTGGAGGACCGGTCCAGGTTCGAAACCATTGCAGAAGGTCTCAACAAGTACGGGGACGTGCTCAGCCCGGTGGCAGTCATACCCTTCGTAGGAGGTTGGTGGGACCGCGCCTACCGCGCGACCAAGACACTCGCGAATTGGTGGGCCGATCGCAAGAAGGGCAGTCGAACATTCCGCACTACCGTGACCGACGCACTATCCGAGTTGGATCACCCAATCGTTGTTGTTATTGACGACATTGATCGACTCCACACATCTGAGATCAGGGACATCTTCAAGTTGGTCAGGCTGACGGCGAGCTTTCCCAACGTCGTATATCTACTCGCGTTCGATCGAGTCCGAGTAGAGCAGGCGCTTACAGAGGAAGGTGTCTCTGGGCGGTCCTACCTCGAGAAAATCGTTCAGCTCAGCTTTGACCTACCCGCGATTCCACACGAAATGTTGCGCGCTGAGGTCTTCGAGAAGCTGAACGTGGTGCTTGACGGCGTCGAGGAACTGCGGTTCGACCAGGGGGCCTGGACTGATGTCTACGTCGAAATCGTTGAGCCACTAATTGCCAACCTCCGAGATGTGACCAGACTCGCCTTGTCCTCCGCACCAACGGTACGCGCGCTCGGGGCTGACATCGAGGGTGTTGACCTGCTCGCGCTGGAATCAGTCCGAGTTTTCCGGCCCGAGATCTTTGGCGCATTGCAGAGGGTACGAACCTCGCTTACCGAGATCCCGGACAACTCGTTCGGCCGCTCTGATACATCGCGGCAGCAAGCTGAGATCGATGGGTTGCTGGAGATCGCGGGCAGCAATGCCGACCTTGTGCGGCAATTGATTCGGCGATTGTTTCCCGCCGCGCGCCGATACATCGAAAACAATCAGTACGGTCGCAATTCCCAGGCAGTCTGGCTGCGTGAGCATCGCGTGGCTCACATCTCATTCCTCGACCTGTACTTCAGCCGTGCTGCGCCGAGCGACCTAAGGTCCTTCCGGAATGCGGAGCGGGCAAGCACGCTCTTAAACGACGCAACCGCCCTCGGAGCATTCCTCGACTCTCTCCCAATCGATGAGCTCGAGGACGCAATCTCGGGACTCGAGGCGTATCAGGATGAGTACCCATCGGATGCCGTCGTGCCAGCATGCGTCACGCTGTTGAACCGCATCCATCTCATCCCCGACCGCCCGAGGGCATTCTTCGACCCAATGCGCCCCGACATCGTTGTTGGACGAGTGGTGCTGCGGTTGCTGAGTCGCATCGACGACCCAGTCGATCGCGAGCAGGCAGTCCGCACGATCCTGCCCGACCTAATTACATACTCCGCGCGAGAGGACCTCATCCGCACGGTGGGATACCGAGAAGGTAGCGGACACAGGCTCGTGCCTGAGCAGGTCGCCACAGAACTTGAAGAGACGCTAATCCAACAGATTCGCGAGTCGCCCCACTCAGCGGCACCGCAGGCAGAGTGGAATCTCGCACGCGTTCACTGGCTCGTTGCCGAGAGCCTTGCGACCGAGTACACGGCCCCCCAGTTCGTGGACCCGACTGAGGTCAGGGCGCTCTTGTTCTCAGCGAAGACAACGGCCAGGCGGCAATCGGGGGACTCACGAGCAGTTCACGAAGAAGGGCGGCTGTGGTGGGGGGCACTAGTTCAGATCTTCGGGGACGAAAGCGCGCTCGTGACTGCCATCGAGCTGTTGAAGGCGGTTGATGGGGATACCGAGCTAGTTCAGCTGGCTGAGCAGTACGCGGGAGGCTGGCGACCTAGCGAGGACAGTTTCTAGAGTCGAGTAGCGATCTGCGAATGTAAGGTGCGAGGCTCACCGACTGATGCACGAGAGCCTCCGACTCTCAGCTTTGGTGAACGATCCAGCGAGCATCGTATTGGCCAAGGTTGAAGCTGTGATCATTCGCGCATGGGCGCCGCCGGTGAACATAGATGGGAACCCCCGAAGGCTCGCACCATTGTCTCGGGGCGCGCAGTGATGGCGGCACACGCGAGGGAAGGGGCCATCGATCACGGACTCGACACCGCGTGGAGGACCGCTTGCCCAAAAGCGGATCGGCTCGAGAGCGGCAGCGGCCGGACGCCGTGTAGCGAGCAACCCTCCGCACTGCTGATAGCGTTCGGCAATGCCGTCGCCGACACCGACCCCCGTACCGATTTTGGTCGAGATAGTGGGAGGTGGGGGGTCTCCACCCTGGTGGGGTGTGCCAGTTATCGCTGGGGTGTTCCTCCTGACTGGTGGCTTCCTCACGTTCCTGTTCACCCGCAGCAATGAAGACCGAAAGGCCGCGCGAGAGCAAGCAGCTACTTGGAGGGAGGACCTGCTGGATAGGGGCGCGCATCTGCTCGACGCCGCAGACACCGTCAGGAGCCTCGGACTGCTCTCACTGAATCGCACCTCCAGTCAGTTTGCTCAGGTTGTCGTTACTAGAGGGAAGGCGGCTGCGGAGGAACTCGTGCTCAAGAGCCGGCGCGTCGCGCTCGTCATGCCATCGGATTGGGAAGAAGACCTGCAGGCCGTCGTCGCCTGGACCACTATGGTGATCACGCCCCCGTTTCAGAACGAAGGGCAACTCTTCGCTCTCCAGAAACAACTTGAGGCCATACGAACATTGGAGAGCCGCCTCCGCCAGCTACGGCGCCTCGCGCCTCTCAAACGAGGCGACTCCGATCACAGCTGGCTGCCCGACATGGCCGAGAAGGCGATGGCAAGCCTCAAGGAAGAGGTCGCACGGGAGTCTGCCGTGCCAGGCGAGGGTCGCCCGCCCAAGAGCGCCTCATCAGGTCTTGAGGCCGACCCGATCACACCACCTGAGGATGTCCGGAAGCCCGCAATCGGCTAAACGGGGTACAACCTTTTCGGCTCAGTCAGGGTTCCAGTCGGGCACGATGAGCCAGTCGAACACGCCGACTCAGCGCCCCTGGTTCTACTCCATGTCTGAGGCACCCCCTACAGTCTTGCTCACCGAGCAAGGGGGCGACGTTTGGACATCGATTGGCAGCAACTTATCTGGGATGCCCGCTGGACCGCACTCGAGCTGCTCTGGAACGCCTTCGTCCTGAACGTCGCGGCGCACTGGTGGTTCGGTCCGCTTGTTGTCGTGCTCCTCATATTGGCCGGCTGGAAGAAACTCGCCCGCGTCGGTGTCTACATTGCGAGAGCATTCGGGCATACGCACGCGGGTTAAGGCGGCTGCCGCATCTAGCCGCGAGCGGGGCGAAGCCCTCTACGCCTCGGAGGTACCGCCGTCGAGCGACGGCGTAGCGTGGATGTGCCGTGCTGAAATCGATCGCAACTCCCGCACTCGAGCGTGCGTCGCGACATTTGACGCGCGTCTCTCACGACGTGGCTCGCGGGTCCGCCAGCCCGATCTTGTGCCATTAAATGCGCGAAAAGTAGTTGGAACCAACCGTGACCGTTTCAAAGAATCCCTGATCAGCGCGATATCGCGACCATAAGAATTGAGCGAAAACGACCCAGGCTCACTGAAATCGAATGGTCACCAGATCGGTGCCGTTTGAGCCAGCAGCACGCTCGGGCACAGAAGCGGGTTTTGACGCGATGGCAGGATTCGAACCTGCGAATAGCGGGATATGAGTCCGCTCCCTTGGGCCGCTTGGGTACACCGCGATGGGGTTCGGTCCGGATGAGATGGTTCAGCTGGGGGCGAGGCCGGCGGTGATGCGGGCGAACGCCCGGGTGACGCGGCGATCGTTCAGCCGGTGACACCCGGCATCGCAACGCCCTGAAGCGCCCTGGCAGGCGCGTGATCCACAAGTCCCCGACGCCGGCGCCGACTCGATGTCGCGCGGCGCCTGCGCCGCGTCGAGCGCCTCGCCATGCAGCACGAGCCCGACGGCCGGAACCATGAAGGGAGCGCCGTACCCGCACGTTCCGAGCACGAGCATGAACCGATCGAAGGCGTTCATCGAGTTCACCTCCACCTCTCCGTCACGAGCACCGGCTCAGGAGGTCGTCACGGCCGACAGGAAGCATCACCCGGAGAAACCGGATGCCGCGCAGCCACCCGCCACGCGGCATCCGCCGTCATCCGAGCTTCTGCCTCACTCGGACTTCGGCAACCCGGGAGGGTTGATCTCGGAGGCGTCGAGCGCCTCGCTGGTCAGCGCCCAGCGGTCGAGCACCTCGTCGTAGGTGCCGTCGTCGATGATCGACTGGAGCACGAGCTGCACGGGCTCGATGAGGCCGTTGCCCTTGGCGGTGCCGGCGGCGATCGGCGCAGTCTCGGGCCATCCGCCGTTGATCGTGCCGACGAGCTTCGTCTCACCGGTCGTGGCCGCCTGGTAGGCGGAGGTGGCGTTGGGGCCGAAGCTCGCGTCGATACGCCCGGAGGTGAGGGCGAGCGTCGCCGCGGCCTGGTCGTCGTAGTAGACGAGTTCTGCAGGCGCTTCGCCGTCGGCCTCGAGCTCCTCGTTCCAGGCGAGCAGGATCTTCTCCTGGTTGGTGCCCGAGCCGACCACGATCGACAGGCCCGAGATGTCGGCGGCCTCGGAGATCGAGTCGATCTTGCTGTCGGCCTTCACGTAGAAGCCGAGTAGGTCCTGGCGGTAGCTCGCGAAGTCGTAGAGCTCCTTGCGCTCCTCGGTCACGGTGACGTTCGAGGCGATGAGGTCGTACTTGCCCGACTGGATGCCGAGGGGCCAGTCGGCCCAGTTCACGGCGACCGGGTTGTACTCGAGGTCGAGGCCGTCGGCGATCAGCGCACCGAAGTCCGCCTCGCTGCCGATGATGGTGGCGTCGTCGTCGGATGCGAGCACGCCGAGCGGGGCCGCGTACGGCGAGACCGCGACGGTGAGCTTGCCGGCCTCGACGGGCTCGAAGCCGCTTTCCTTGAGCGCTGCGACGGCGGCCTCGACCGGCTCGATCGAGGGACGGTCGGCCGCGTTCTGCGACGTGAGGTCGAACTGCGTCGAGGCCTCGACCTGCTCCTCGGTGGTCTTGCTGCCGCCGTCGGCCGCCTCGGCCGAGTTGTCGGCGCCGGCCAGGACGGCCCACGTGATGCCGCCGCCGATGAGGACCACCGCCGCGACGCCCGCGACGATCACCCCCGCCTGCTTCTTGTTGATCGCCATGATGGATGCTCCTAGTGTCGAACTGTTCCGATGGCCGGACGGTTTCTCGGATCGCCCGGTGCGGCACTGCCATGCCGCACCGGGGCTTGTCTTGCTCGCGATGCGCGCCCGACACGAGGTCGGACTCGGTGCCCGGTGCTAGAGCACCTTCGCGAGGAAGTCCTTGGTGCGCTGCTGCTTCGGCGAGCGCAGCACCTGAATGGGCGTGCCCTGCTCGACGATCTCGCCGCCGTCGAGGAAGACGACGCGGTCGGCGACCTCCCTGGCGAAGCCGATCTCGTGCGTGACCACGATGAGCGTCGTGCCGTCGCGCGCGAGTCCGCGGATCACGTCGAGCACCTCGCCGACGAGTTCGGGGTCGAGCGCGCTGGTCGGCTCGTCGAAGAGCAGCACCTTCGGCGAGAGGGCGAGGGCGCGTGCGATCGCGACGCGCTGCTGCTGCCCGCCCGAGAGCTGGCGCGGGTAGTGGTCGACCTTGTCGGCGAGGCCGACGCGTGCGAGCAGCGCCTTGGCGAGCTCGCGGGCCTCGGGCTTCGTGAGCCGCTTGAGGGCGATGGGCGCCTCGACGACGTTCTCGATCGCCGTGAGGTGCGGGAACAGGTTGAAGTTCTGGAACACGAGCCCGAACTGCGTGCGTCGCCGCAGGATCTCGGCCTCTCGCAGCTCGTGCAGCCTGCCGCCGCGCTCCTCGTAGCCGATGTACTGCCCGTCGAGCGTGATCGATCCGCGGTCGACGGTCTCGAGGTGGTTGATCGTGCGCAGCAGCGTCGACTTGCCCGAACCCGAGGGGCCGATGAGCGCGACGACCTCGCCGGGCGCGATGGTCAGCGTCACGTCGCGCAGCACGGTGTTCGTGCCGTAGGACTTCGTGACGTCGCGGATCTCGACGCGGCCGACGGTCGCCGTCGGGCGGGGCGCGAGCGGAACGTTGCCGTCGAACGACGGGGCGAGGGCGGTCTGGCTCATCGGGTGCCTCCGGTGCGGTGGTGGGCAGTCGTCGCGAGGGCATCGGCGATCGCGTCAGCCTTCGCGTTCACGCTCGCGTCGGCGGTCGCGTTCACGCTCGCGTCCTTGTTTTCAGGAGCGGTGACGGATGCCGCGTGCGTCCCTTCGTCGTTCGCCACGAACACGGCTCGGGGTTGCCGATCCGGCTCGCCCGCGGCATCCGCCCCACCGCCCTGATTCGGGTTGTCGCCGAGGCGCGACCACTGCTCGGAGATCCACTGGCGCGAGCGCTGGATCGGCGTGGGCGGCAGCTCGCGCACCGCGCCGCGGGCGAATCGCCGCTCGACGTAGTACTGCGCGACCGAGAGCACGGTCGTGATGATCGCGTACCAGACGACGGCCACGAGCAGCAGCGGGATGACCCGCTGGTTGCGGTTGTAGATGACCTGCACCGTGTAGAAGAGCTCGGGAAGCGCGACGATGAACACCACCGAGGTGCCCTTCACGAGCCCGATGATCTCGTTGAACGCGTTCGGCACGATGGCCCGGGCCGCCTGCGGCAGCGTGATGCGGAAGAAGCGGATGCGACGCGGCAGGCCGAGCGAGGCCGCAGCCTCGAGCTGCCCCTGGTCGACCGAGAGGATGCCGGCGCGGATGATCTCGGCCGAGTAGGCCGCCTGGTGCAGCGAGAGGCCGATGGTCGCGGCGGCGAACGCCGAGATCATCGTGGTCGTCGGGAACTCCACGAGCCAGAAGTCGGTGGTGAACGGGGTGCCGAGTCCGAGCGTCGGATACAGGTAGCCGAGGTTGTACCAGACGAGGATCTGCACGACGAGCGGCACCGACCGGAAGAACCAGATGTACCACCACGCCGCGGCGTTCAGCAGCGGCGACTTCGACAGGCGGAACACCGCGAGCACGGCGCCGAGCGCGAAGCCGATGACCCCCGAGATGACCGTGAGCTGCAGCGTGAGCACGAGCGACTGCAGCACCGAGGGTGCGAAGAAGTACTCGGCGAAGACGTCCCACTGCCACTTCTCGTTGCTCGCGAGCGACCACAGGAACTGCAGGATCACGAACGCGACGACCGCCGACAGCACCCAGCGGCCCCAGTGCTTGACCGGCACGACCTTGAGGCCGTGCTCGATCTCGCCGGTAGAGCGGCCGGGGGCGGTCTGCTGGTCTGCGGATGCCGCGCTCACGCGATCGCTCCTTCGCGCACGACGGATGCCGCGGCGGGCCCGACGAGCTGCTTGCGGAACCCGTGGATGCCGACCTCTTCAGGCGGCAGCGCCGTGTCGAACTGCGGCGCGTACCCCTCGCGCAGGTAGAGCGAGACGGCCTCGGGCTGGCGCGGACCGGTGGTGAGGAAGATGTCGGTGTAGCCCAGTCGACGGGCCTCGGCCTCGAGCGCGGCGACGACCTGGCCGGCGAGGCCCCGACCGCGGCGGTCGGCGCGGGTCCAGATGCGCTTGAGCTCGGCCGTGCGCTCGTCGTACCGGCGGAAGGCACCACCGGCGATCGGTGTCTCGACCCCGTCGACGAACTCGACGAGCACGAGGAAGGCGCCCGACGGCAGCGAGAACTCCTGCACCGGGTAGCGGTTGATCTCCACCTTGGCGACCTCGCCGAAGAGGTCGCCGTAGCGTGCATCGTATTCGCGCTCGAGGTCGTCGAGCAGTGGTCTGGCCAGCGGGTCGTCCGCGGCGATGAACCGCACGATCGTGTCGCTCATCGGTGCCTCCTTCGCGTGTCGGCCGGAGTGGTGTCCCCGGGGTGTGCACGAACGTACGAAGGCGGTCGCCCTGCCCGCAATCGCGGTGGACACGCGGTGTCCGATACCGTCACCGGCCGTCACGCTCGCGCGTTCCGCGGCGGTTCCCGCCGGTTTCTGGCCGTTCGGCGGCGTTCCGGTGCGTCACGGGGCGCAATCCACGTGACGATATCTGTCGTTCAGGCGGCGGACGTAGAATCGAGGTTCCGATGAGCTTCGTGCGGCTCCCAGACATTCAGGAGTCCAGCTACGTGACGACGAACGACCTCGATCCCCGATCCGACCGCAAGCCGGGGGGCAAGCGCGATCGCGATCGCCTCGCCGATCGCGCCGCCGCCTTCGCGCGCACCGATCCCTCGACCCAGCCCCCGCTGCGACTGTCCGACGGAGCCGAGCTCGTGCTCGTGACCTCGCCCCCGCGCGACCCGCGCTTCGACCGCGACGACATCGTCATGCGCAAGGGCCAGTACGCGCTGCGCAACGGACATATGACCCCCCGCGAGTCGATGATCGAAGACCTCTGCGCGATCGGCAAGGCGCTCGACTCGGCCGGCATCGGCTTCCTGCTCGTGCGCGGCAACGACGAGCGCCTCGTGATCGCCGTCGACCGCGCCGACCGCAAGGCCGTGACGCGCGCACTGGCCGAGGCGTTCGCGACCGAGCCGTTCTACGCCGAGACCGTCGAGCCCCGCCGCGACGGCGCGACCTACCCGGTGCTGCTCGCCGACGGACACCTGTCGGGCCACCGCAAGGCCACGGTCGTGCGCGTCCACCGGCCGCGCGTCGAGCCCGTCGGCCGCCTGCGCTACGGCGCAGAGACGGGCGTGCAGTTGGAGTTCTGGCGGTTCGGCGACGACACCATCGAGGCGCCTCGCGAGAACGCGCTGATGCGCCGCACGCTCCCCCGCTCCGAGGCGGTCGACGACGTCGTGCACCTGCACGGCCGCGACTGGCCCACGCTCGAGCACATGTTCACGCCGCTCGCGAGCGACGTCGACTTCGACATCGACCTCGTCTTCTCGTGGGTCGACGGCTCGAGCGACGAGTTCGTGCGCGAGCGCGCGAAGCGCATGGCCAGCTACGTCGTCGGCGACGGCGACGAGTCCGAGGCCCGCTACCGGCAGATCGACGAGCTCAAGTACGCCCTCCGCTCGGTGCACCTGTTCGCCCCGTGGATCAGGCGCATCTTCATCGCGACCGACTCGCCCGCGCCCGAGTGGCTTGCGCGGCATCCGAAGGTCACCATCGTGCGCAGCGAGGAGATGTTCGCCGACCCGTCGGTGCTGCCCACGCACAACTCGCACGCCGTCGAGAGCCAGCTGCACTACATCGACGGCCTCGCCGAGCACTTCCTCTACTCCAACGACGACATGTTCTTCGGGCGCCCCGTCTCGCCCGACCTGTTCTTCTCGCCCGGCGGCATCACGAAGTTCGTCGAGGCGGCGACCCGCATCGGCCTGGGCGACACGCACCCCGGGCGCTCCGGGTTCGAGAACGCCGCGCGCGTCAACCGCGCCCTGCTTCGCGACCGGTTCGGCAAGGTCACGACGCGCCACCTCGAGCACTGCGCGGCGCCGCTCCGCAAGTCGGGCATGGCCGACCTCGAGGCCGCGTTCCCCGAGGAGTTCCGGCGCACGGCCGCGAGCCGTTTCCGCTCGGCGACCGACATCTCGGTCACGAACTCGCTCTACCACTACTTCTCGCTGCTCACCGGGCGCGCGGTCGTACAGACCGACGCGCGCGTCAAGTACATCGAGACCACGCTGAAGCGCGCCCTGCCCGCGATGCGCCGACTGCTGAAGCGACGCGACCAGGACATGTTCTGCCTCAACGACGGCAGCAAGCCCGAGATCTCGGTCGAGGAGCGCACCGCCGCGGTCACCGAGTTCCTCGAGCACTACTTCCCATTCCCCGCCCCATGGGAGAAGGCGACGGATGCCGCGGGCGCGGCCCTGCTCGCGGCCTCCACGTCGGCCGGCTCGCCGTCCGCCCTCGCCGCCCCCGACCTCGAGCCCGCCCCCGACCTCACCGCCTGACCCGCGCTGCGCCGTCGCACCGGAATCCCGTTGTTGCGTCCGAATCCCCTCCGCTACGGATTCCCACGCAACAACGGGATTCCGCCACGAGTATGAGGCCCGGATCACGGCAAAACGGGCGCTCCTCCCCAGGTGCCTCGCCGCGGCATCCGCGCAACTGGGGAAGCGGGCGCAGGATCGTCGGCATCTCTCGCCGCGATGCTCGAGGCATGCCGCACTCTCTCCCGTCCGACCACCACGGTCTGGTCACATTCACCGATGCCAGAGCCCAGGGCCGTCAGAGCGAGCTCCGCGCCGCAGTCGCCCGGGGTGAGCTCGTGTCGATCCGACGCGGAGTCTTCCGAGCGCCTGAGCACGTCGCCGGCGATCGGCTGACCCGTTCCGAGCAGCATCGGCTCGAGTACGTCTCGGCCGTGCACGCCGTCGCCCGCACGTTCGCCGCCCCCATCTTCACGAGCTATTCGGCGATCGCGCTCCTCGGCCTACCGATCATCGGTCCGTGGCCTGCGGAGGTCTTCATCCTGGCTCGCGGCCCCCACGGACGCCGCAGATCGGGCGTGATCGAGGTCGCGCGCACTCGACCCGTCGACGCTGTCGAGGCCGAAGGATGCCTCGTGACCTCCGTCGAGTTCTCGCTGCTCCAGCTCGCTCGGCACGCTCCGCTCGTCGCTGCATCGACAGCGATGGATGCCGCGCTCCACGTCTCCCGATTCGGCGGGCGTCTGCCGATGACGACCGTCGAACTCCTCGGGGCGGAGCACGACCGACTGAAGCCGTACCCGGGCAGCCGTCGTGGCGAGGCCGTGATTCGTCGGGCGACGACGCTCGCGGAGACGCCCCTCGAGACCGGCAGCAGACTGCTGATCGAGGAACTCGGGTTCGCTGCGCCGGAGCTGCAGCACGAGCTGTGGCTTCCCGAGATCGGCAAGCTCGCGAGCCTTGATTTCTACTGGCCCGAGGTCGATGTCGGAGCCGAGGCCGACGGACGGGGCAAGTACCGCGGCACGTCGCCTCGGAGCGGCACGTCGGCGGGTGGTTCGGCAGAGGCGGCTGCCCGACGCGCAACGGCGGCGGTGATAGCCGAGAAAGACCGGGAGAACGCGATCCGCCGGCGTGTGAAGGGGCTCGATCGCTGGGACTGGGACGACATGCTCCGCAAGCGCCCGGTCGAGGAGCGGCTCCTGCGGCTCGGCGTCCCGCGTTCCCGCCGGCGCACCCACCTCATGTGACGGACGCCCCCCACAGACCTTCGCGTGGGAATCCCGTTGTGGCAGTGGAAGCCCGCGCCGACGGGATTCCTGCGCAACAACGGGATTCCTGCGCGCTGCGCGTCAGCCGGCGAGCACCGGGATCGGCATCGTGAACGGCGGGTCCTTCGGCACCGGGGGTGCTGCGACATCCGCGATCGAGATGCCGTCGGCCGCGAGGCGACGGGCGCTCTCGGCGGCGTCGATCCAGTCGAGCGCCGGCGTCGTGCCGAGCGGCACGACCGAATGCAGCACGGTCGACGGGTACACGTGCACGAGGTTGAAGGCGCGCGCGCCGTCACGTCCGCGGGTGCCGCCGACGGGCACGTTCAGGTCCTGCGTGTAGCAGCTGGCCGACGCGACCGACACGGGCACCCCGGCGAACATCGCCGTCGACGAGTAGTGCAGGTGGCCCGCGATGATCGAGCGGATGTCGCTGCCCTCGACGACCTCGGCGAGCCCGGCCTGCTCGCGCAACTCGACCGACACCGCGAGGTCGAGCACGCTCGGCACGGGCGGGTGGTGCATGGCGAGGATCGTGCCGTGCGGCGCCGGGATCGAGAGCTCCTCGGCGAGCCAGTCGAGCTGGTCGGTCGTGACCTCGCCGTGGTGGTGCCCCGGCACGGTCGAGTCGAGCGTGATGACGCGCAGGCCGTTGACGTCGTCGACGCGGTCGACCGATCGGTACCCGCCGACCTCGTCGTCGAGGAGGCCCTTACGGAACGCCGCCCGGTCGTCGTGGTTGCCCATGACCCAGATCACCTGCGAGCCGAGCCGCTCGGCCACGGGGTCGACGATGCGGCGGATGCGATCGTACGCGTCGGCCTCGCCCTTGTCGGCCAGGTCGCCCGTGAAGACGATCGCCTCGGGCCGCCCGCCCGAGGCCTCGAACTCCTCGAAGAGCGTGCGCAGGTGGTGCTCGCTGGCCACGCGATCGTAGAGGCTGCCGCCACCGGCGAGCAGGTGGGTGTCGCTGATGTGCAGCAGGAAGTGCAACGGGCGCGGAAATTCGGCGATCCGGGTGTTCACGGGGGTGTCCCATCGATCGGCTGTGACGCACGACATCGGGCGTCGCGCTCAACCTAGCCGACCACGCGAAGCTGAACGGCACATGAAGGCGGAGTGTGGCCGAGTCGAAACCTTGCGCGGCGTGCGAGGTTCAGCTCACGGCGTCTTCGCCACGCCGCGAAGGCGCTTCGCTCCGGCCCGGCCTGCGCGCGTTAGGCTCGACGGATGTCCGTCTGCACCTCGCGATCCCGGCGGCCGTGATGAGACGGAACCAGCTGCCCGACGGCCGGCACTTCGCCATCACCTGGTCCATCCCCGACGAATTCGGCGGCATGACCGATGCCCTGCTGCGCAGGTCGGCCGCGTTCCTGCGCGTCGGCGGCGTCGAGGTCGACGTGCTCACCTTCGACGCACGACCCGATACGCCCGAGGTCGAGCTCGCCCTCCGTCGGCGGGGCGACCTGCCGACCGGGGTTCGCATCACGAACCTGTACGACTGGCTGCGCACGCACCAGCTGCCCGGCGGCTCGCTCCGCCTCGAACCCGACGAGTTCACCCCGCTCACCGAGGCCGACGCTACCGAGACGAGGCGGCGTGGCGAGCTGGTGACGAGTCGCTCGCGACTCGGCGCGAACGGCGAGACGCTGCAGACCGATCACTACCGGGCCGACGGCTCACTGCTGCTCAGCGACCGGAGCGATGTGCGACGTCGCGGCGTGTCCGGCGGCCGCTCGATCGTGCTGTGCGACGGCGAGGGCCGGCCCGTTCGCTCCTGGCGGCGGCGCTGGAGCCTGTACCGGGCGTGGCTCGACGCCCTCACGCGCGGCGAGCCGAGTTTCATGATCGTCGACAGCAAGTCGATCGCGCGGTTCATGCTCACGTATCGTCGCGCCAACGTCATCACGGCCCACGTCGTGCACGCGTCGCACCGATCCGCGGCGTCGGACGACCACCCCATCAGGCGCTCGCGACGCGACGTGCTCACGCAGGTGTCGGACTTCGATGTCGTGGCCGTGCTCTCGGACCGGCAGCGCACCGACCTCCAGCGGATCGTCGGACGGCAGCATCACCTCGTGACGATTCCGAACGTCCGGCCCCGGCCGGAGCCTGGGGCTCGCGAAGCCCGAAGCGGCCTCCGGCGCGACCCCGCCCGCGGCATCGTGCTCGCGGCCCTGACTCGGCGCAAGCGGGTCTCGCACGCGATCGCCGCCGTGCAGGCGGCCGATGCTCGCACGAGTGCCCACCTGCACCTCGTGGTCTACGGCGACGGCGAGAGCCGGCCCGCCCTCGAGCGCCGGATCGCTGACCCGACGGTGGTCGAGCTCCACGGCTTCGAACCCGACGCGCGACGGCACCTGCTCGATGCCTCGTTCCTCCTGCTGACCTCGCACTCCGAGGGATTCCCGCTCGTGCTCGTCGAAGCGATGGCGGCGGGCTGCCTGCCCATCGCGTACGACGTGCCCTACGGTCCGGCCGACCTCATCCGCGACGGCCGGAACGGATTCCTCGTGCCGGCCGGCGACGTCGACACCCTCGCCGATGCGATCGTCCGACTGCAACGGATGCCGCCGCGACGCGTCGCACGGATGCGGGCCTCGGCGGTGCGAAGCGCCCGCCGGTTCGACGAGCAGCGCGTGACCCGGATCTGGGCGCGCGAACTCCGCCGCGGCGCAGCTCGGCGCGAGCTTCGGCGGACGGGCCGGTTCGGGGCCGCGCGAAGCGTCGCAGCGCGACTGCCGCTCCCGCGCCCCGTGCGTTCGATCGGGGTCGACATCGTGCACGGGGTCAACCGCGTGCTGCGCGTGCTCCGCCGCGCGGGGTGAAACGTGGTCGTCGCGGCTCGCCCGGCTCGGCTCAGTCGGCCGGGGGCGCTGCGGGCGATGGCGGCGCGGCCGGGGCTCGAGGCGCGGCGACCTCGCCGCCGTTCGACGCCGACCGCCGGGCGGCGACGCCGGCGACCTCGCCGCCGTTCGACGCCGACCGCCGGGCGGCGACGCGCCGGGCGACGACCCTCCGAGCCCCCGCGTGCAGGCCGAGCAGCAGCACCGCGCCGATCGCGTAGCCGACGAGGTCGAGCGGGTCGAACGAGCTGCCGAACACGAGCCGCAACGGCGGCAGGGCCTCGACGAGGCGCGACGGGATGCCGCTGAGTTGCAGCAGCTCGACGGCGGCCGAGACGCCGAAGCCGGCCAGGGCGATCGCCCACGACGGCAGGCGCGGCCACGCGATCGCGATGACGAGTCCGACGAGGCACGCGTAGAGCGCGCTGCCGGCGAGGTCGATCGCGACCGTGCGGTCGAGCAGCTGCAGGACGAGGCCCGCGAGCAGCACGACCGCAGCGGTCGCGGCGAGGATCAGCCGCACGAACGGCTACTCGTCGCGGGAGCCCTTGTGGCGCGGCTTGCGCGCCGGGCCGTCGGCATCGGCCGCGGCTGCGTTGTCGTCGCTCGAGCGCGCCGGCTTGTCGTCGTACGAACGCGGGGGCTTGTCGTCGTACGAGCGGCGCGGCTTGTCGTCGCGGTCGCCGTACGAGCGGCGGGGCTTGTCGTCGCGGTCACCGTACGAGCGGCGGGGTGCGCCGTCACGGCGCTGGGGGGCGCCGCGGTCGGGACGCAGCTCGATCAGGCGACCGCTGATGCGCGTGCCGTCGAGGCGCTCGAGCGTCTCGCGGGGCAGGTCGGCCGGCAGCTCGACGAGCGAGAAGTCGGGGCGGATCTGGATCGCACCGAAGTCTTCACGACGAAGGCCGCCCTCGTTGGCGAGCGCGCCCACGATCTGACGGGGCTCGACCTTGTGGCGGCGCCCGACGGCGATGCGGTAGGTCGCGAGCTGGGGGCCGCCGCGCGAGCGACGGTCGCCGCCGCGGTCGTCGTCGTACCGACCGCCGCGCGAGCCGCCGTCGCGGTCGCCGCGACGGTCGTCACGGTCGCGGTCGTTGCGGGCACCGCGGTCGTCGCGCTCGTTCCAACCACGCGCAGGGCGCTCGGCCGCGGGGTCGAGCAGCAGCGGCGCCTCGCCCTGGGCGACCACGGCGAGCGCGGCGGCCACGTCGACCTCTGGCACGTCGTGGTGCTTCATGTAGTGGCCGATGATGTCGCGGAACCCGTCGATGCGCTCGCTCTGCGCGAGCGCGGCCGTGATGCTGTCGTCGAAGCGCGAGAGTCGGGTGACGTTGACGTCGTCGACGCTCGGGAGCTGCATCTGGGTCAGCTCCTGGCGCGTCGCCTTCTCGATCGCCGAGATGAGGCGGCGCTCGCGGGGGGTCGCGAAGCTGATCGCGTCGCCGGAGCGGCCGGCCCGGCCGGTGCGGCCGATGCGGTGCACGTACGACTCGGTGTCGGTCGGGATGTCGAAGTTCACGACGTGGCTGATGCGCTCGACGTCGAGGCCGCGGGCCGCGACATCCGTTGCCACCAGGATGTCGAGCTTGCCCGACTTCAACTGGTTGACGGTGCGCTCGCGCTGGGCCTGGGCGATGTCGCCGTTGATGGCCGCAGCCGAATAGCCGCGGGCACGGAGCTTCTCGGCGATTTCTTCAGTGACGCTCTTCGTGCGCACGAAGACGATCATGCCCTCGAAGTTCTCGACCTCGAGGATGCGCGTGAGGGCGTCGATCTTCTGCTGGTGCGCGACGACGAGGTAGCGCTGCGTGATCGTCGCCGAGGTCGTGGTCTTGGTCTTGACCGTGATCTCTTCGGGGTCGTTCAGGTACTGCTTCGAGATGCGGCGGATCGCCGACGGCATCGTGGCCGAGAACAGCGCGACCTGCTTGTCGGCGGGGGTGTCGGCGAGGATCGTCTCGACGTCTTCGGCGAAGCCCATCTTGAGCATCTCGTCGGCCTCGTCGAGCACGAGGTACTTGAGCTGCGAGAGGTCGAGCGTGCCCTTCTCGAGGTGGTCCATGATGCGACCGGGCGTGCCGACGACGATGTGCACGCCGCGGCGCAGGGCCGAGAGCTGCACGCCGTAGCCTTGACCGCCGTAGACGGGCAGGATGTGCACGCCGCGCATGCGCGACGCGTACTTCTCGAACGCCTCGCAGACCTGCAGGGCGAGCTCGCGCGTGGGGGCGAGCACGAGGGCCTGCGGCGTCTTCTGCGACTCGTCGAGTCGCGCGAGGATCGGCAGCGCGAAGGCGGCCGTCTTGCCGGTGCCGGTCTGGGCCAGGCCCACGACGTCGCGCCCCGCGAGGAGGGTCGGAATGGTGGCGGCCTGAATGGCCGAGGGGGTCTCGTAGCCGACGTCGGAGAGGGCCTTGAGTACGGCGCCGTCGAGTCCGAGGTCGGCGAAGCTGATCGCGGCGGGCTCTGCGGGAGCCTCGGCCACGACGGGGTTTTCGCCGGAAGTCACATTTCAGCCTACTCCTGTCGCCTGTGAGGCGTCCGGGTACGTTTTTCCGGCGACTTCGACGCAGGGCGAGCGGATGCCGCGGGCGGGCGCCGGCGACATCCGTCCCTCAGGGCGACATCCGTCCCTCAGAGGGCGAGCAGCCGTTCGGTGTCGCCGAAGACCTCGAGGCCGGCGCAGGCCGCGGTGCCGGCGAGCAGCACGCGGCCGTCGTGGTCGAGGTGCCGGAACGCGATGCTCGCGTCGAGCGTCTCCTCGACCCGCTGGTGCATGGCGGTGCGGAGCGGTGCGTGCAGCAGCCCGCCGCGCACCCGCTCGGCGTCGAGCTCGAGCACGCCGTCGGGGCCGGTGACGCTCCACCGCACATGCGTGTCGTCGATCGAGAGACGGGTCTCCTTCGAGCGGTTGTACGTGGTCCACCGGTGCAGTCGACCGCCGTGGCGCAGGCCGATGATCGAGCCGCGGAACGCCCGCCCGAGCCACGGGATGATCGCGATCGAGGCGATGAGCGAGGCATCCGTTCCGTCGCCGATCTCGGTGTCGAGGTGGTTGCTGGCCATCCAGACGTATCCGGCCGGGAAGGCCTTGCCCCAGTCCTTCTCGAGGTAGCCGCGCCCGCCGTCGAAGCTCGTGGGGCGGCCCTCGACCTCGATCTCGCCGGCGAGGCCGTGGCCGAACGAGACGATGCCGTGGAAGCACTCCATGGCCGGTACGAGGCCGTACCAGCCCATGATGCCGGGCTCGCGCGCCGTCACGGGCCACGGTTCGAGCGGTGTGGAGTAGGCGATCTCGCCGCGGAGCTGCGGCAGGTCGAGGGTCATGCCCGCGGGCGAGAACCGGTTCGGCCCGACGCGCACGTCGAACTCCCGGTCGGATGCCGCGAACTCGCCGACCTCGTACCGGTGGTACCAGCTGCGCCCGGTGAGCCCGTCGAGCACCTGCACGAACGCCTCGTCGGTCGTGCGCCCGTCTCCGCCAACCGCACCGCCGAGCCCGCGGAACACCCCCGGGATCACGGCCCACCGCTGCATCCGATCGGCCGAGACGACCTTGTTGTACCAGCCCTCGAAGTACCCCTTGGTCACGCCGTCGCCGTGGAAGGCCTCTGGATGCCGCACTCCTCGCACATACGCCGCCGGGGTTCGCATGCGCCAACCCTAGGGGGCGGCGGGCCCGCGGGGCATCCGCTGCTACGCTCGCTGCGGATTCAGCGCCGAACATGCCCGATCGGCGACGCATCATCACCTCGACCCCGCGAGATCGGACCCGGATGCCCCGCACCACCGTCGAGCGCGAGCTCACCGGACCCGTCGCCCTCGTGGGCGCCGACGGCCGACTGAACCCCGAGGCCGTCGGCTGGACGCGCATGCCCCTGCACGACACGTCGGGCATCGACGGACGACACGCCTGGGGACGCAACAAGCGCTGGGAGTACTGGGCCGTCACCACCCCGACCCACGTGATCGCCCTCACCGTGTCGTCGCTCGACTACGCCGCGGTGCACGCCGTGCTCGTGCATGACCGTCGCACCGGGGCGACGATCGACCGGTCGGCGATCGCCCCGCTCGGTTCGAGCGCCGTGCTGCCGGCCTCGCTCGGCGACGGCCCGGCCCGTGCGGTCACGCGCACGATCTCGATCGACCTCGACGAGGTCGACGGTGGCACACGGCTTCGAGCGACGTCAGGCGACGTGCGGCTCGACATCCTGGCTCATCGGCCGGTCGCCCACGAGAGCCTGGGCGTCGTCGTGCCCTGGTCGGCGACGCGGTTCCAGTACACGGTGAAGGATGTCGCGAGGCCGGCGAGCGGATGGCTCGAGGTCGCCGGCGAGCGCATCGACCTGCCGGCGGGCGAGAGCTGGGCGGTGCTCGACCACGGACGCGGGCGCTGGCCGTACCGCATGACCTGGAACTGGGGCGCCGCGTCGGGCCCGGCCGCCGACGGCCGCACGATCGGCCTCCAGCTCGGCGGCAAGTGGACCGACGGCACCGGCTCGACCGAGAACGCGGTGCTCGTCGACGGACGCCTGCACAAGATCGGCGACGAGCTCGAGTGGGCGTACGACGAGCACGACTGGCTCGCGCCGTGGCGCATCCACGGGGCATCCGTCGACCTGCGCTTCGAGCCGTTCTGGGACCGCGTGAGCTCGACCGAGCTGCTCGTGTTCGGCTCGCACGGCCACCAGTGCTTCGGCCACTACTCCGGGTGGGTGGCTGCCGGGGGCGAGCGCATCGCGGTCGACGGCCTGCTCGGTTGGGCCGAGGAGGTGCGCAACCGCTGGTGACCGGTCGATCCGTCGCCTCGAGGCGTCAGCGGGCCATCGGTCGCGGTCAGGCCGACACCGAACGCGGGCGTCGCGTCGCGATGAGCACCATCGCCCACGTGGCGAGCAGCAGCGCCGTGAGGAGGAGCCCGAGGTCGTCGACGCCGATGGATGCGATCCAGGCGAACGGGTCGCCGAGACCGAGGTTCTCGACCAGCACGCCCGAGAGTTGCACGAGGGCGATGACGACCGCGGCCACCACCGAGAGCACGGTCATCGCGACGCCGTAGACCGCGCCCACATCGCGGTTCCGGATGCCGCGGCCACCCGATTCACCTGCATCCGGCTGCCACGCGTAGGCCCGGCGCATCACGGCGCCCTGTGCGGTGTCGAAGGCGCTCATGCCCGCCGCGAAGAGCACGGGAAGGGTGAGCACCGCCCACCAGGGCACGGCGGCCAGCGTCGAGGCGCCGGCGAGGGCGAGCAGGCCGATCTCGGTCGCCGTGTCGAAGCCGAGTCCGAACAGCAGGCCGACCCCGTACATGCGCGACGGCCGGTCGACCGCACGCTCGAACGGGCCAAGCAGGCGCAGCACCGGGCCGCCGTGGTGGTGGTCGTCGTGACGCGCCTCAGAGCCGCTGCGGACGCGGGCGCGCGCCCGCAGCGACGAGATGTTGACCGCCGCGATCGCCAGCAGGAAGACGCCCGACACGGTCGGCCCGATCACGCCCGTCCAGGTGTGCAGCGCCGACGAGTCGTCGGCGAGCGACGCGCTGATCGCCGCGACGCCGAAGGTGAGCAGCACGCAGAGCACGAGCACGATCGTCGAGTGCCCGAGCGAGAACCAGAACCCCACGGTGCTCGCCGGGCGTCCGCGCTCGGCGAGGCGTCGGGTCGTGTTGTCGATGGCCGCGATGTGGTCGGCGTCGAATGCGTGGCGGAGGCCGAGCGTGTACGCGGCGAGTCCGACGCCGAGCGTCACGAGCGCGGTGCCGTCACCGGCCCCGAGCGGGATGCGCGCCGGTACCACGGCGACGAGCAGCACGCCCCATCCCAGCAGGTGGAGCGCGGCGATGAACGCCACGACGCCGACGGTGCCGCGGCGGGTGTCGACCCGATCGGGTGAGGTCATCGATCCCGCTCATCCGCCACGGCGTCATGCTAACGCCGGGGCGGACGAGCGGGGAGGCCCGATCGGGCAGCCGTCAGTGCGTCGGCGAGGCCGCGGTCTCGGACGTCGCGTCGTCGGCCGGGCCGGTGACGAGCGTCGGGCCGCCCGCGGCATCCGCCCCGTCCTCGGTCGTGACGAGGTGGTGGCGCCGCTCGAGCGCGGCCCCCTCGACGTCGACGTCGGGCATGATGCGGTCGAGCCACTTGGGGATCCACCAGGCCGACCGGCCGAGCAGGGTCATGACCGCGGGCATCAGCAGCATGCGCACGACGAACGCGTCGACGAGCACGCCGAAGGCGAGGCCGAACCCGACCGAGCGGATCATCGTGGACTCCGAGAAGATGAACCCGCCGAAGACCGAGATCATGATGAGCCCGGCCGCGATGACGACCGACCGACCGGCCCGGAAGCCCTGCGCCACGGCGAGTCGCGCGGGAGACCCGTGCACGTAGGCCTCGCGCATGCCGGTCGCGAGGAACAGTTGGTAGTCCATCGCGAGCCCGAACAGGATGCCCACGAGGATCACCGGCAGGAAGCTCAGGATCGGGCCCGTGCTGATGCCGAGCGGCTCGGCGAACCAGCCCCACTGGAACACCGCGGTGAGTGCGCCGTACGTCGCGAAGAGCGACAGGATGAACCCGCCCGTCGCGATGATCGGCACGAGCAGCGAACGGAACACGAGGATCATGATGAGCAGCGAGATGCCCACGACGACCACGAGGTAGAGCGGCAGCACGGCCGCGAGGCTCTCGGAGACGTCGATGTTGATCGCGGCCTGGCCTGCGACGCCGAGCGGGATGTCGCCGTTCACGGGCGGCAGCTCGCGCAGGTCGCGCACGAGCTGCTCGGTCGACACCGAGTTGGGGCCTTCGGCCGGGACGACCTGGAACACGGCGAGCGAGTTGTCGTCGGAGACGTCGATCGCGGCGACCGCGACGACGTCGTCCTGCGCGGCGAGGGTCGCCGCGACGTCGGCCTGGAGGCCGAGCACGTCTTCGTCGGTCGTGCCCTCGGGGAGCTCGGCCGTGACGAGGAGCGGGCTGTTGGCACCGGCGCCGAACTGCTGCTCGGTGACCATGAACGCCTCGTACGCCGGCGAGTCGTGCGGCTCGGTCGAGCCGTCGGGCAGGCCGACGCGCATCGACAGCGACGGGATCGCGACGACGAGCAGGGCCGCGATGCTGACCACGCCCACGAGGATCGCGCGCCAGGTCGGCATCGCCTTCACCACCGGCGGTTCGTGGCGATTGCCCTCGCCGAGGTGGGCGCGCACCTTGCGGCGGAGGATGCGCATGCCGAGCAGGCCGAGCAGCGCGGGGGTGAGGCTCGTCGAGATGAGCACGGCGACGGCCACGGCGATCGCCCCGACCGTGCCCATCAGCCCGAGGAAGGGCACGCCCGTGATGTTCAGGGCGAGCAGCGCCACGATCACGGTGGTGCCGGCGAACACGACGGCGTTGCCCGAGGTGCCGTTCGCGAGGCCGATCGACTCCTCGACCTCCGTGCCCTGCAGCAGTTGCTTGCGATGCCGGTTCACGACGAACAGCGAGTAGTCGATGCCGACCGCGAGGCCGAGCATGACGGCGAGCATCGGCGTGACCGAGGCCATGTCGACGACGCCCGAGAACGCGAGCGAGCCGAGGATCGCGATCGCGACGCCGAAGATCGCGGTCACGAGCGGGAGGGAGGCCGCGATGACCGAGCCGAGCATGACGAGCAGCACGATGGCCGCGATGATCAGGCCGATCGCCTCGCCGATGCCGAAGAGCTCGGGCACGCCCTGCGAGATCTCGGTCGAGAACGAGACCGAGACGCCCTCGATGGGCTCGGCGGTGAAGTGGTCGACGACCGACTGCTTGGCGTCTTCCGAGAGTTCGAGGCGGGGCACCGTGAACGCGACGTTCGCGATCGCGGTCGAGCCGTCTTCGGAGACGAGGCGGATGCCGTCGGCGTAGCCGAGCAGCTGGGTGCCGATCTCGAGCTGCTCGGCGTTGATCTCGAGCTCGTCGGTTCCGTCGTCGATCTTCGCCTGCTCGGTCGCGAGTGCGTCGCGCTGTGCGTCGATCTGGGCCTGCTGGGCGTCGAGCTGCGCCTGCTGCTCGTCGAGTGCGGCGAGCATGTCGGCCGGAGCGCCCGCGGCCTCGGCCTGCTGACGGGCGGCGTCGAGCTGCGCCTGGCCCGCGTCGAGCTGGGCCTGACCCGCCTCGAGCTGGGCCTTGCCGGCGTCGAGCTGCTGCTGGCCGGCTTCGAGCTGTGCGGTGCCGTCGTCGATCTTCGCCTGGGCGTCGTCGAGCTGCTGCCGCTGGTCCTCGAGCTGCTGCTGCGACGCGAACGGGTCGATCACGTCTTCGACGTCGACGAGGTCGCTCTGATCCGCGACGAGCGCGCTGATCTCGGCCTGCTGCTCGGCGGTGAAGGCCGACCCGTCGTCGGTGGTGAAGACCACGGTTCCGGAGGCGCCGCTGTACTCGGGCAGCTGCTCCTGCAGTTCGGCGATGACGTCGCCCGATGCCGTGTTCGGCACGTCGAAGCTCGTGGTGAGGCCCTTGAAGCCGACGAGGAAACCGCCGACCGCGATCGCGAGCACGACGAGCCAGGCGCCGATGACGACCCAGGCGCGTCGGGCCGAGAACTTGCCCAGTCGGTACAACAGCTCAGCCACGTGCATTCCTCCCGATCGCGATCGCGCATGCGATCGACCGGTCGAGTATACGAGACGGACCGTCTCGTCTTTCTGTGAGTAGCATGTGCAGGTGTCCGAGCATCGCCGTGGTCCGGTCCGCAGCGAAGCCGCGCGGATCGCCATTCTCGAGGCCACCGCCCGCCTGTTCGAGACCCGCGGCTACGACCAGCTCACCATGGAGGGCATCGCCGCCGAGGCCCACGTGGGCAAGCAGACCATCTACCGCTGGTGGCCCTCGAAGAGCGCGGTCGTCGCCGACTGCATGGTCGAGGGCCTGCTGCTCCGCGAGTACATGTCGCCGCCCGACACGGGCGACCTGCGCGTCGATCTCACGGCCTGGGTCGACGGCATCCTGACCTTCCTCGAGCACGGCGGCGCCTCCCTCGTGAAGTCGCTCGTCGCGGCGGCCATCGACCAGCCGAGCATCGGCGACCGCCTCGGCGAGGCGCTCGGCATCAACCACCTGCTGAACGCGCGGCTCGAATCCGCGATCGACGCCGGTCAGTTCTCGCCGACGCGGCCCACGCAGTCGTTCGCACGCGCCCTCGTGGGCGCGATCGTGCTCCTCGCCCTGGCCGACGGACCGGCCGAGCCCGGTGCGGCCGGGCAGCTCGTCGACGCCGTGCTCGGCTGAAGCGGCCCGAGGCAGCGCACTCCCGCCTTCGGCACGGCAGACTGGACGCGTGGCCGCCTGGGTGCTGCACGTGGATCTCGACCAGTTCATCGCTGCGGTCGAGGTGCTGCGGCGCCCCGAGCTGGCCGGTCTTCCGGTGATCGTGGGCGGTCGCGGCGACCCGACCGAACGCGCGGTCGTGTCGACGGCGTCGTACGAGGCCCGCGCGTTCGGCGTCGGTTCCGGGATGCCGCTGCGCATCGCCGCGCGCAAGGCACCCGATGCGGTGATCCTCCCGGTCGACCACGAGGCCTACACCGAGGCATCCGTCGCCGTCATGGCGACCCTGCGCGAACAGCCGGGCGCGACCGTGCAGGTGCTCGGGTGGGACGAGGCCTTCGTCGGCGTCGACACCGACGACCCCGAGGCGTACGCGATCGACCTGCGACGCGCGGTGCTCGAGCGCACGCGCCTGCACTGCAGTGTCGGCATCGGCGACACGCTCGTGCGTGCCAAGGTCGCGACCGGGTTCGGCAAGCCGCAGGGGATGTTCCGGCTGACGGCCGGGAACTGGCTCGAGGTGATGGGCCATCGCGCGACGATCGAGCTCTGGGGCGTCGGCTCGAAGATCTCGAAACGGCTCGCCGCCCTCGGCATCTCGACGGTGGCCGAGCTCGCCGCCGCCGACGTCGACCTGCTCGTCGCCGAGTTCGGCCCGCGCATGGGGCCCTGGTTCCGCGAGCTCGGTCGCGGCGAGGGCTCCCGGGTCGTCGACGACACCGAGTGGGTCGCCAGGGGCCACAGTCGGGAGACCACCTACCAGGCCGACCTCGTCGAGCCCGCCGAGATCGAGGCCGCGCTGCGAACCCTCGCCGCGGCGGTGCTCGACGACATCGCGGCCGAGGGTCGACCGGTGATGCGGCTCACCCTCAAGGTGCGCTACGCGCCGTTCCTCACCAAGACGTTCAGCCGCAAGGTCGCCGAGACCGCCGATCGTGACGAGGTGCTCGCGCACGTGAGCCGGTTCGCGGCCGACCGCATCGAGCCGGGCCGACCGATCCGGCTGCTCGGCCTCCGCGCCGAGATGCCGATGCCCGACGACGCCCGCGAGGGGCACACGCCGACGCGCAGCGGGTGGTGAGTCAGGGCGCGTCGACCGCGGTGAGCCACCGGAGCGCGCCGGCGATGAGCGCACGGTGCTCGACCGAATCGTACGACCGGGCATCGTGCCCGAGCGCGTCGTAGACGAGCCTCGACCGGCCGACCCGGCGCGCCCAGACGAGCGGATGCCGCGAGCCGCCCTCCTCGTGCTCGGCGATCGGCTCGATCTCGCCGAGCACCTGCAGGCCCGTGTACCGCTCGTCGAGCACGGTGAAGTCGGCGAGCCCCTCGGCGACGGCGTGGTCGCCCACGACGTGCACCCGTGCCTCGCCGAACGGCGGATGCCACGAGACATCCCGAACCCACCGACCGCCGAGCAGCCGTTCGTACGCGGGGTACGCCCGCAGGCTCGCCGCCGCGGCGTGCATCGCGAGCAGGCCGATCCCCCGTTCCAGTGCCCGGTCGAGGGCGGATGCCGCGGCGGCGGCCTGCGAGGGCGCAGGCGCATCGCCGGGGTCGCCCGCGTTCACCACGAGGAGACGCACGTCGTCGCCGAGCGCCGCGAGCGCGGCATCCGGATCGTCGTCGATCTCGACCGTGAGCCCGGCCCCGCGCACGAGTTCGGCGAGCGCGTCGCTCGTCTCGGCGAACGGATGCCACGGGTCGGCGTAGCGGCCGCCCCCGCTGAGGATGACGGCGTCGGGCATCAGTGGCCGCCCGAGGCGCGGGGCCGGTCGACGACCTGCACGAGGTTGCGACCCCGCAGCGTGTAGATGCGGCCGCGCTCGTCGACGTTCAGGTGCGAGCCGCTGTACCAGGCGCCGTTGATCTCGGAGACGACGACGGTCACGGCGAACGTCTTCGGGTCGAAGCGCCACAGCGTCGTGTCCGACACCGCGTAGACCACACCCCGGTTCTCGACCATCGCCGCGAATCCGGGGCAGAGCGGGCGATGGTCGGCCGTGTGCACGATGCTGCGCTGCAGCAGGTCGATCACGACGAACCCGCCCTTGATCGTGAGCGCGTAGAGATGGCGCCCCTGGATCGCGAGCGCGGCGATGCCGTTCGGCAGCCCGGTCTCGATGCGCCACAGCTCGCGCTGCGCGATCGGGTTCCACGCGATCACGGTGCCCCGGGGGCCCGTCTTCTGCGCGTTGTCGCCGCCGAGGTACGCGACCCCGCGGGTCGTCGCGACCGCGCGCACGAGCTGCACGTCGTCGATCGGGTTCACCGCGATGGTCGACGTCGACGTGCGGGGGTCGTAGGTCCAGATCGACCCGCCGCCCTCGGTGTCGGACTGCACCGCGACGAGGAGCCTGCGGTGCACCGGGTCCCAGGTCGTGTCGAGCGGACGGTTCTGCTCGCCGGCGAAGGCGGCGACCTGGTGGATCGGCTCGCCGCGCTTCGGGTCGTACGACCAGATGCCCTGCGAGTTGTACTGCCCGGTGTAGAGCACACCGCCGATCACCTCGGCGTCCTTCGCCTCGCCTGGTGCGCGCAGGTTGACCACCTCGCCCGTCTTCAGCGAGTGCCGCGCGATGGCGCCGTTGCCGCCGACGTACACGTAGCCGCCGCCGGCGGCCAGGCCCATGCAGGTCTGCGGGCTCACCGGAGCGCCGGCCTCGGCGAGGTCGGTGACCGTCGACGTGCCCGTCGCCGGGTCGACCTCGGCCACGAAGCCGTAGGCGGAGACGACCGCGAGCGTGCCCCCGTGCGCGTCGACGCCCCAGATCTCGCCCAAGTCGAGGTCGCCGACGTCGAGCTGGGTGATCGTGCCGGTCGCCGTCGAGAAGTCGAGCAGCCCGGTCTCGTTCGCGAGGTAGAGGTGGTCGCCGATGGCCGCGATGTTCTTCGCCGTCTTGCCGATCGAGGTCGCGAGCGTGTACGACGAGAGGTCGGCCAGGTCGATCACGGCGACCTTCGACGCCTCCGTCGAGGCCGCCGTCGACGCGACGAGCCGGTCGCCCACGATCGCCAGCTCGCGCA
Organism: Agromyces aureus; assembly: GCF_001660485.1. Taxonomy (GTDB): domain Bacteria; phylum Actinomycetota; class Actinomycetes; order Actinomycetales; family Microbacteriaceae; genus Agromyces; species Agromyces aureus. The sequence goes on along the minus strand of NZ_CP013979.1, from coordinate 534,548 downwards.
CGCTCGGGTCGGCGGCGAACTCGGGCGGCGCGATCGACGAGAACGTCGCGGCCGCCCGATCGTAGGCGAACAGGGTCGCCCGGCCGGCGCTGCCGCCGCCGCCGAGGGTGCTGCCTGCGCCGAAGAAGACGGCCTCGTCGGTGGCGGCCACCGCCCGGGCGAGCGTCGAGGTCGCATCGGGGATGCCGAGGCTCGTGACCTGCCCGGATGCCGGGTCGAACTGCCAGAGCGCCGGCGCCGTCGTGCTGCCGCCGCCGACCGCGAAGAGCGTGCCGTCGGGTGCGACGGCGAGGTCGCGCACGTCGCGGTCGCCGATCGCGCCGATCGGCACGGCGGGCAGCTCGGGCGTCTGCAGGTCCCACCGGTGCAGGTTGGCCTGCGGCCCGCCCGACTTCTGCAGGATGCCGATGTACAGGTAGCGGCCGCTCACGTCGGCCGCCAGCGCCTGGATGGCGTAGCCGGTCGTGACCTCGGTGCTCACAGTCACCGTGCGCGTCGGCAGGTGGAACCCGATGACGCCGGTCGGCTCGATGTTGCGCGAGCCGATGTAGACGGTGTCGCCGACGAGCAGGGCGCTCATCAGGCCGTACTGGCTGACGGCGGGGCCGAGGTCGGTGATCGTCGGGCCGGTCGGCCGGCCCGCGGCGAGCGCGGCCGCGGCGGCCGGGTCGGCGGCGACGAGCGCGGCGAGCGCGGACAGGCCGGCAGCACCGCCCGCCTGCAGCACCACGCGTCGGGAGAGCGTCGGGGATTCGGACATCGGAACTCCTTCGTTCGTAGGGTGGAGATGGAGTGTCAGGCCGTGATGGCGAGCAGTTCGGCATCGACCTCGTGGGCGAGCGGCAGCCCCTGCGAGAACCGTCGCAGCTCGTCGAGCACGACGTCGGCCAGGCGGCCGAGTTCCCCGCCGAGGGACCCCGCGATGTGCGGCGTGAGCAGGGCATGGTCGTGGCCGTAGAGCGGATGCTCGTGCTCGAGCACCCACGGCGAGGTGACGTCGAGGATCGCGAACAGCTCCCCCGCGGTGACCCGGGCGGTCAGCGCCGCCTGGTCGATGATCTCGCCGCGGGCCGTGTTCACGAGGGTCGCGCCGTGCCGCATCAGCCCGATGCCGCGCGCGTCGACGAGATCGTGCGTCGACGGCAGCGACGGGGCGTGGATCGACACGACGTCGGAGGTGGCGAGCAGGTCGTCGAGCGCGACGGACTCCACGCCGAGGCTCAGGGCTTCGGATGCCGACAGGAACGGGTCGTAGACGACGACGTCGAGGTCGTAGCCGCGCAGCAGCTCGATGACCCGGCGTCCGATCTTCGACGCCCCGACGATGCCGACGCGCTTGCCGAAGTTGCCCAGCCCGGGGAACGCCTGCTCGACGTCGAACTCCTCGCGCAGCATCCGGTACCGCGCCGCGATGGGCAGCACCTTCTTGTTGGCCAGCACGATCATCGCGACGGTGTACTCGGCCACGGGGGCCGCGTTCGCAGTCGCCGCCGTGCTCACGCGGATGCCGCGTTCGAGCACGTCCTCCGACACGTACGGCTTCACCGTGCCGGCCGAGTGCAGGACCGCTCGGAGCGCCGGCGCGAGGTCGAGCACGCCCGCGTCGATGAACGGCGCACCCCAGCCCGTGACGAGCACGTCGGTCTCGAGCAGCGCCCGCTTCGCGGCATCCGATTCGAACTCGGTCAGGATGCCGGCGACGTCGGCGACCTGCTCGAACCGGGCGACCTGCTCGGCCGGGAAGATGCGTTCGCGCACGTCGTCGCCCATCGCGAAGGTCACGCGCAGACGCTCGGCGCTCACTTGACGCTCCCGGCGGACAGGCCGGAGCGCCAGAAGCGCTGCAGGCCGATGAAGGCGAGCACCAGCGGCAGGATCGACACGAAGGAGCCCGCGATCACGAGGGTCGAGAATTCGGGGTTCTGCTGCACCTGGCTCTGCCAGAGCGCGATGCCCACGCTCGACGGGAAGAGGTCGCGGTCCTGCAGCATGATGAGCGGCAGCATGAAGTTGTTCCAGATCGCCACGAACTGGAAGAGCACGATCGTGACGAAGCCCGGCACGAGCATGGGCAGGCCGATGCTGAAGAAGCTGCGGATCGGCCCGGCCCCGTCGACGCGGGCGGCCTCGAGGGTCTCGTCTGGCAGGTATCCGGCGCTGAACACGCGCGCCAGGTAGACGCTGAACGGGTTGCAGAACGCCGGGATGAGCACGGCCCAGATCGTGTTCGTCGCGCCGACGGATGCGGCGAGCAGGTAGAGCGGGATGACGGTCGCGGTGTTCGGGATGAGCACGCCGACGAGCACGAACCCGTAGAGCCCGTTCTTGCCGCGGAAGCTGAACTTGTCGAACGCGTAGCCCGCCATGAGGGCCACGAAGCCGCAGACGAGCGCGCCGATGCCGGCGTAGAGCACGCTGTTGCCGAGCCAGCGCCAGAAGATGCCGCCGTCCTGGGTCATCAGCTGCTGGAGGTTCTCGACGAACGCCCCGCCCGGCGAGAACGCGCTCGAGCCGTAGAGCCCCTTCGCGTCCTTCGTGACCGCGAAGAGGAGCCAGAGCAACGGCAGCACCATGTAGGCGACGCCGAGGAGCAGGATGCCGTTCACGGCGAGGCTCGCCCCGGGGCGACCGGCCGAGCGGCGGTTGCGGCTGCGACGGTGGTCGGCCGGCTCGCGCGGCGGGAGTCCGGGCACGCGGGACGGGCCCTCGGGGAGGTCGGGCGCGGGCCGCGACGGCGCGGCGGTGGTCGCGATCATCATGCACGTCCCTTCGAGGCGAAGCGGGTGACGACCCACGAGAGCACCCCGGCCACGAGGGCGAGGATGATCGACGCGGCCGCCGCCTGCGGGAGGTTGTTGCGGTTGAACGCCGCGTCGTAGGCCCACATGTTCGGCACCCACGTGCTCGTGACCGCGGTCGTCGCCGACGAGAGGATCGTCGGCTCGGTGAAGAGCTGCAGCGAGCCGATCACCGTGAACAGCAGGGCGATGCCGAGCGAGGGCGCGATCAGCGGCGTCTTGATCCAGAGCGCGGTGCGGATCTCCCCCGCGCCGTCGACCCTCGCGGCCTCGAGCACCTCGCGCGGCACGGCCTGCAGGGCGGTGAAGAGGATGATCATGTTGTAGCCCGCCCACTCCCAGACGGCGATGTTCACCATCGACGGGAGCACCATGTGCACCGACAGGAAGTCGATCTGGATGCCGCCCGACTCGAGCGCGGAGACGAACGGGCTGACGCCCGGCGTGTAGAGGTACGCCCAGATGAGCGCCGCGATGACGCCGGGCACCGCGTGCGGCAGGAACAGCAGCAGCTGGAGCGCGCGCTTCGCCTTCGCGACCGCGGCGTCGAGCAACAGGGCGAACAGCAGCGCGGTGCCGAGCAGCACCGGGATGTAGAGCAAGCAGTAGAGCGCCAGCCGCCCGAACCCGGCCACGAAGGTCTCGCTCGAGAGCACGTCGACGTAGTTGCCGAAGCCGACGAACTCGGTCTCGGTGCCGCCGAACCCGAGGCCGCTGCGCCGCTCGGCGAAGAGGCTCATGCCGATCGCGTAGACGACCGGCGCGATCATCGCGACCAGGAAGAGCACGAAGAACGGCGTGAGGAAGATGGCGGCGGTGCGGCCGCCGGTGCCGGCGATCGGATGCCGCGTGGTGCGCGGTGCCCGATCAGCGAGTCTGACGCTCATGGTGTTGCCCTTCGGTGCGGCGGTGCCGGCGGGGTTCGCCGCCGGCACCGCTCCGGTCCTATTCGGAGATCTCGAGTCCGAGCTGCTCGAGCCCGTCCACGGTCTCGTCCTGCGTCTGCTCGATCGCATCGCCGAGCGTGGGTGCCGTGGTCACCGCGTCGGTGAGCGCCGTGTTGGTGATGTCGTAGTTCGGGCCCCACGACCATCCGCCGACGACCGACGCGGACGCCTCGTCGAAGACGGCGTAGATGTCGTTGCCGTAGTAGTCGACCGGGGCGACCTTCTCGGCGGTCTCGTTCAGGCCCGGGTAGGCGAGGTAGGCCGTGCCGACCGCGCCGCGCGCCTCGACGGCGGCCGGATCGGTCGTGAGCCAGGTGAGGAAGGCCGCTGCGGCGGCGGAGTTCTTCGAGTTCTCGGTGACCGCGAAGCTCGTGCCGCCGCTCAGCGCGCCGCTCGGCTCGCCGTCCCACGACGGCGGCACCGCGGCGATCCACTTGCCGTCCTGACCGCTCGCCTCGGTGCGGGTCATCAGGCCGGACGCGCTCCACGAGCCTCCGACCCAGCCGTTGACGACGCCGCTGTTGAGATCGGCGGTCCACTCGTCGCTGAAGCCGAGCTGCGGCTTCACGAGGTCCTCGTCGATGAGCTTCTGCCAGTAGTCGGCCACCTTCGTCGAGGCGTCGTCGTCGATCGAGACCTTCCAGTGGTCGTCGTCGACGCCGAACCAGGTCGAGCCCGCCTGCCACGAGAGCGGGGCGAGCTGGGGCTCGTTCGTGAAGAAGCTCGTGAGGTAGGCCTCGGGGTTCGCGGTGTGCACCGCACGGGCGGCCGCCTCGAACTCGTCCCAGGTCTTGGGCACCTCGACGCCCGCGGCGTCGAGCACGTCCTGGCGGTACCACATGACGAGCGGCGGGGCGTCGTAGGGCATGCCGTAGGTCGATCCCTCGAAGTCGACGAGGCCGCGCACCTGGTCGCTGTACTCGTCGAGCGTGCCGCTCGGCACGAGGTCGTCGAGCGGTGCGACCTGACCGGATCCGACGAAGCCGGGGAGCCGGTAGTACTCGATGCCGACGACGTCGGGGCCGGTGCCCGACTCGATCGCGGCGGCGAGCTTCGTGTAGCCGCCGTTCGCGCCGTTCGCGATCTCCTCGAAGTTCACGGTGATGTCGTCCTGGCTCGCGTTGAAGGCTGCGGCGACGTCGGCCATGCCGCTGAGGGAGGACCAGAACGTGATCTCGCCCGTGGGGGTCGCTCCGCTGCCGGTGTCGCCGGACGGCGCCGAGGCGGCGGACGAGCACCCCGCGAAGAGGACGCCTGCGGCCAGCATCGCCGCGGCGGTGAGGGAAGTGCGACGCAGGTTCATGACGGATTCTCCTTTGAATGTGAAGCGTGCACGGGCCACTGAAGTCGACTCGGGGCATCGCCGCAAGCAATGAAGCACAAAACGAACATTTCAGAACATTTCGGCGCCTGGGTTGGGGATGACGCGGGCGGTGGCGGTCACGCGGACCGCGTGGACTCCCGTTCGACGAGCGTCGGCAGGAGCGACATCCGCGTGACGGCGTGGCCGGTGCGCTCGTGCTGGCGGATGCGGTCGAAGCAGAGGCGCAGGGCCGCGTACCCGAGGTCGTGCTTCGGCGGGGCGACCGCGGTCAGCGGCACCGCGGCGAAGGCCGAGAACTCGTCGTCGTAGGCGACGAGCGCGAAGTCCTCGGGGATGCGCAGGCCGCGCTCGACCACGAGGTCGGCGAAGGCCATGGAGTCCACGTCGCCCAGCATCAGCGCCGCCGTCACCTCGTGCTGCACGCACTCGTCGTAGAACCGCTCGAGCGCATCGATGGCCGAATCCGCGCCGACGGCCGGCGTCGGCAGCGAGCGGAAGCGCACGTGCTCGGCCAGCCCGAGTCGCGCCATGGTGCGTTCGTACCCGTCGAGCAGCCAGGACGTGGTCGCCGCCTCGCGCGCCGCCAACGCGATGCGGCGATGCCCGTGCTCGACGAGGTGCCGCACCGCGAGCTCGGCCCCGTAGGCGTGGTCGCTCCGCACGGACTCGATGCGGCCGGCGATGCGCTCGTCGACCCCCCGCTCGACGATCACGACCGGCACGGGTGCCTCGATCAGCAGCTCGTGCAGCGGGGATCCCTCGACGAGCCCGTTGTGCGGCGTGATCATCAGCCCGTCGACGCCGCTCGCGATGAGGCGCTCGGCCTGGCGCAGCTCCTCGCGTTCGGAGTAGTTCGTGGTGCCGAGCACGAGCCGGCAGTTGAGCTCGCGCGCGGCGTCGCTCGCCCCGCGGATGACCTGCGGGAAGTAGTAGTTCGCGGTCGGCGCGATCATGCCGATCGTCGCGACCGGGCGCCGCGCCATCGCGCCGCCCGAACCGGAGCCCCGCTCCTGCTGCTTCGCGACCGCCGTCGAGACCGCGCCGCCGTGCACGCGCACGAGGAGGCCGCGGGACTCGAGCTCCGCGAGGTCGCGGCGCAGGGTCATCGCCGAGACGTCGAGCCGTTTCGAGAGCTGCGTGATGGCGAGCGAGCCTCGAAGCTCGAGCTCCCGCAGGATGGCGTCATGACGTGCGACGGCGACCATCGGGCCTCCAGATGTGTGAGTTTGTGCGTTCTCAAGATCGAACATGACTCACGATACGCAGTCCGCGGCGAATTCGCCTCGCCCGGCGGGACGGCCCCTGCGCGACGTACGGTGGAGACACCGCGTCGCAAGGCGCCCGCACACCATCCGGGGGGATGACGCATGTCGCAGACCATCGCCGAACTGTTCGTGGAGACGCTGAAGCGGGCGGGGGTGAGCCGGGTCTGGGGCCTGCCGGGCGATTCGCTCAACGCGTTCACCGACGCACTGCGCCGTGACGGCGGCATCCGCTGGCTGCATGTACGGCACGAGGAGACCGCGGCCTTCGCCGCTGCCGCGGATGCCGCCGTCACGGGCGAGCTCGCCGTCGTCGCGGGAAGCTGCGGGCCGGGCAACCTGCACTTCATCAACGGACTCTTCGACGCGCAGCGCAGCCGGGTGCCCGTGCTGGCGATCGCCTCGCAGATCCCGTCGTCGGAGATCGGCAGCGGCTACTTCCAGGAGACGCATCCGCAGGAGCTGTTCCGCGAGTGCAGCGTGTACAGCGAACTCGTCGGCGACCCGTCGCAGCTGCCGTGGGTGCTCGAGATCGCGATGCGCACGGCCGTCGAGCAGCAGGGCGTGGCCGTCGTGGTCGTTCCCGGAGACGTGTTCTTCGCCGACGCGCCCGAGCGCCGGCCCGGCGCCCCCATCCGCGCCGCCAGCCCGCGGATCGTGCCCTCCCCCGACGAACTCGCCGAAGCCGCCGGGGTGCTGAACGCCGCGGCATCCGTCACCATCCTCGCGGGAGCGGGCGTGGCCGGCGCGCACGACGAGGTGCTCGCGCTCGCCGAACGCCTGCAGGCGCCCATCGTGCACGCGTTCCGCGGCAAGGAGCACATCGAGTACGACAACCCCTACGACGTCGGCATGACCGGGCTGCTCGGCTTCGCGTCGGGGTATCGCGCCATGGAGAAGTGCGACGCGCTGCTCATTCTCGGCAGCGATTTTCCGTACCGCCAGTTCTACCCGTCGAAGGCGAAGATCGTGCAGGTCGACGTGCGCGGCGAACAGCTCGGGCGCCGCACGCCCATAGACGTCGGGCTCGTCGGCGACGCGCGCGAGACGGCGACCGCCCTGCTGCCGCTCATCGCCGACGGGCGCAGCCCCAAGCACCTCGAGTCGAGCCTGAAGCACTACGAGAAGACGCGGAAGGAACTCGACGGACTCGCGAACGACGACGGCAAGGAGCCGATCCACCCCGAGTACGTCGCGAAGCTCATCGACCGGCTGGCCGACTCCGATGCGATCTTCACGGCGGATGTCGGTTCGCCCGTCGTCTGGACGGCGAGGTACCTGCACCTGACGCGCGACCGCCGACTGATCGGCTCCTTCACGCACGGGTCGATGGCCAACGCGATGCCGCACGCGCTCGGCGCGCAAGGCGCGGCCCCCGGACGCCAGGTCATCGCGCTCGCCGGCGACGGCGGCCTCTCGATGCTCATGGGCGACCTGCTCTCGATCCGGCAGAACGACCTGCCCATCAAGATCGTCGTCTTCAACAACTCGTCGCTGAACTTCGTCGAGGTCGAGATGAAGGCGGCCGGCATCGTGAACTTCGGCACGGAGCTCGTGAACCCCGACTTCGCCGCGGTCGCCGAGTCGGTCGGCATCACGGGCATCCGGGTCGAGCGCGGGGCCGACCTCGAGGCCGCGCTGACCCGCGCGTTCGCCGAGCCGGGCGCCGCGCTCGTCGACGTGGTCGTCGCGCGCCAGGAGCTCTCGATCCCGCCGTCGATCACGGCCGCGCAGACGAAGGGGTTCGCGCTCTACGCCATGCGCACCGTCTTGTCGGGCCGCGGCGACGAGTTGCTCGACCTCGCCGACACGAACGTGTGGCGGCGTATCTTCGGCTAGTCGGCGTCTCGCACGGCACCGGCGGCCGCGACGACCTGGGCCCGAGCCGGGGCGGCCGGGCCGGGGCTGATGCGCTGGATCAGCGTGGAGAGTTCGGCGTGCAGCCGCACGAGGTCGTCGACCTCGACGCCGAGCGAGGCGACGACCTGCTCGGGCACGCGTTCGGCCTGGTCGCGCAGGCGGCGGCCGGCGTCGGTGAGCCGCAGTGCGAGCTGCCGCTCGTCGTGCGGCGAGCGCTCGCGGGTCACGAGCCCGGCGGCCTCGAGTCGCTTGACGAGCGGTGACAGGGTCGCGGGCTCGAGGCGCACGAGCGCGGCGATCTCGGAGAGCGCGAGCGGCTCGTGCTCCCACAGGGCGAGCATCACGAGGTACTGCGGATGCGTGAGCCCCATAGGCTCGAGGATCGGCTTGTACGTGCCGATCACGAGCCGGGAGGCGACGGCGAGCGCGAAGCAGAGCTGGCGGTCGAGCGCGAGCGGGTCGACCTCATCGACGGTGGCGGCGGCATCCATATTCGTTAGTATACTAACTGTTATGGCACGAACGAATGAGGACCCGGAGAACTGGACGCCCGAGCGCGGCCTCAATCCGCTGAACCCGTTCATCGGCAAGCCCGGCTTCTACAACGCCTTCAACCGCATGATCTTCCGGTTCACGGGCCCCGCGCAGGTCGGCATCGGCCGCCCCGAGGCGCCGTACGTGCCGCCGGCCGACCCCCGCTGCCCGCTCTGCGGCGGACTGATGGCCGCGCACGACATCGATCGCTCGGGCGAGCGCACGCAGGTGCACTGCCCGCCCGCCGCCGCTGCCCCGGTCGAGTAGCGAGCGCAGCACGCGTCTCGAGACCGCGTCCGCTCTGGCGGGTCTCGAGACGCGTCGCCTTCGGCGGCGCTCCTCGACCGGCGATGATGCCCGACCGGCGGATGCGACGCGAACGGCCCGGCTGGAGCCGGGCCGACCACCACCCCCGTCGAAGGGTAGTGACCGACCGAGCCCCAGCCGGGCCGGGTCGTGTGTCGACGAGTCGCGACGAGCGCGTCAGATGCCGAAGATCGTCCAGTGCGCCGACGTCGAGGTGCCCGGTTCGAGCACGATGAGGTCGGTGCCCGAGTTGAAGGCGTCGGGCGGGCAGGTCATCGGCTCGACCGCGAGTCCGGTGCGGCCGCTGCCGTCGGCCGTGTGGATCTGCACCCACGGGCACTCCCGACCCCACGCCATGCCGACGCCGCGTCCGCTCGCATCGACCAGCGTCACCTGCACGGCGCCCTCGGGCCCGTCGGCGTCGTACGCCAGGCGCGTGAAGGCGTGGTCGATCTCGGTCGAGGCGATGCGCCGCGGCATCCGGAAGTCGAACGAATCACCGTCACGTGGCGCGTCGACCGACGCCAGGCCTGTCGGGATGAGCCGGTCGGGCGTCACCTCGAGCACCTCGGCCGCGGGCATCGTCAGCGTCCAGTCGTCGACCAGCCCGTCGCCGGCCACGAGATACGGGTGCGGACCCGTGCCGTAGGGCGCGGCATCCGGACCGAGGTTCTTCGCCGTGACCGTGGTGTGCAACCCGCCGGCGTCGATGCGGAAGTCGACCGAGATCTCGACGCGGTGCGGGTAGCCCGCCTGCGCCTCGATCGTGGCCGTCAGCACGACGCGCGCGCTCTCGCGGAGCGTGGGCGTGAAGTCGAGCCACGCCGCGAGCCCGTGCAGCGCGTGGCCGCGGTCGGGCTCGGTGAGCGGCAACTGCTCGTCGATTCCGCCGAAGCGGTAGCGCCCGTCGGTGACGCGGTTCGGCCACGGCACGAGCGTCACGCCGCGGTAGGCCGGGCGCACCTCGTCGGCCGCGAACGGCACGACCAGGTCGCGGCCCTCGAACGTCAGCGAGCGCAGCGACGCCCCGATGCTCGCGATGCTCGCCTCGTAGCCGTGACCCGCGATGGTGTGCTGGTACCCCGAAAGTGCGAGTTCGGCCCCCACTTACAGGCCCTGCGCGAGACGGTAGTACGCCTGGTTCCAGCGCACCTCGTGCTTGAACCCGGGCAGCGTGGTGTCCTCGTCGATGACGAGCAGCTCGAGCTCCGCCATCTCGGCGAAGTCGCGGAACACGTCGATGCCGACCGCGGTCGACATGACCGTGTGGTGCGCGGCGCCGGCCGTGAGCCAGGCCGCGGCCGAGGTGCGGAAGTCGGGGGCGGGCTTCCAGACGGCACGGCCGACGGGCAGGTTCGGCAGCGACTCGCGCGGCGCCACGTTCTCGACGACGTTCGCGGTGAGGCGGAACCGGTCGCGCATATCGCTCATCGCGACGACCACGGCGGGGCCGGGGTCGGCGGTGAAGACGAGGCGCACGGGGTCGTCCTTGCCGCCGATGCCGAGCGGGTGCACCTCGAGCGTGGGCTTCGCGCTCGACAGCGAGGGCGAGACCTCGAGCATGTGCGCGCCGAGGATCAGCTCGTCGCCGGGGGTCATGTCGTAGGTGTAGTCCTCCATGAGGCTCGCACCGCCGGGCAGGCCGGCACCCATGACGTTCGCGATGCGCACGAGGATCGCGGTCTTCCAGTCGCCCTCGGCGCCGAAGCCGTAGCCCTCGGCCATGAGGCGCTGCACGGCGAGGCCGGGCAGCTGCTTCAGCTCGCCGAGGTCCTCGAACGAGGTGGTGAAGGCGCCGAAGCCGCCCTCCTCGAGGAACGAGCGCAGGCCGATCTCGATCGCGGCGCCGTCGCGCAGCGACTGGTGGCGCTCGGCGCCCTTGCGCAGCTCGGGCACGACGTCGTACTCGTTCTCGTAGACCGCCACGAGCTCGTCGATCTCGGCCTCGGATGCCGCGGCGACCGCCTCGGCGAGCTCGTTGACGCCCCACGTGTTGACCTGCACGCCGAGACGAAGCTCGGCCTCGGTCTTGTCGCCCTCGGTGACGGCGACGTAGCGCATGTTGTCGCCGAAGCGGGCGAGCTTGAGGTCGCGGCTCGCGGCCAGGCCGGCGGCGGCGCGCTGCCAGGTGCCGAGCTGCTGCTGCACGACGGGGTCGCTCGCGTGGCCGACGATCGTCTTGCGGGGCACGCCGAGGCGGGTCTGGATGTAGCCGAACTCGCGGTCGCCGTGCGCGGCCTGGTTCAGGTTCATGAAGTCGAAGTCGATGTCGGCCCACGGCAGCTCGACGTTGGCCTGCGTGTGCAGGTGCGCGAGCGGCTTCTGCAGGGCGTCGAGGCCGGCGATCCACATCTTCGCGGGGCTGAACGTGTGCATCCAGGCGACGAGGCCGATCACGTTCGGCGCGGCGTTGGCCTCGAGCGCGACCTTCTTGATCGCGGCCGAGTCGGTGAGCACGGGCAGCCAGACGATCTTCACGGGCACGTCGGATGCCGCGTCGAGCGTCGCGGCGATGGCCTCCGACTGCTCGGCGACCTGTGCGAGGGTCTCGGGCCCGTAGAGGTGCTGGCTGCCGGTGAGGAACCAGACCTCGTACTGGTCGAGCGAGGTGGTGAGGGGCGTGCGGGTCATGTTCGTGTCCTTCTGGTGGGAGGTGGAGGTCAGAGTGCGTCGACGGCCGCAGCCTCGGCGGCGAGGCCGGCGCGGTAGCGGTCGAGGTAGGCGGCGAAGCCGGCGACATCCGCCGGGTCGGGATCCGCTGTCGTGAACCCGGCGTCGGCGAAGACGCGGTCGTTCAGGTAGGTGCCGAGGTCGGTCGGGCCGTCGTGCGCCGACGCGGCCGTGAGGTACGACGCGAGCACCGCGATGCCCCAGGCGCCGCCCTCCGAGGCGGTCTCGCCGACGGCGACCGGCGCGTCGAGCGCGCCCGCGAGGAACCGCTGGGCGACGCCGGCGGTGCGGAACATGCCACCGTGGGCGAACATGCGATCGAGCTCGACGCCCTCGCCGTCGAGCACGCGCATGCCGAGCGCGAGCGTGCCGAACACGCCGTAGAGCTGCGCGCGCATGAAGTTCGGCAGCGTGAGGCGGCTGTCGGGCGTGCGCACGACGAGCGGCCGGCCCTCGGTGAGGCCCGCGATGGGTTCGCCCGCGAGGTGGTTGTAGGCCAGCAGTCCGCCGGCGTCGGCCTCGCCCTCGAGCGCGGCCGCGAACAGCGCCTCGAACACGGCGTCGGAATCGATCGGGGTTCCGGATGCCGCGGCGAACTGCCCGAACACGCCCGCCCACGCCGCGAGCTCGCTGGCGCCGTTGTTGCAGTGCACCATCGCGACCGGGTCGCCCGCGGGCGTGGTCACGAGGTCGAGCTCGTGGTGCGCGTGCTCGAGCGGACGCTCGAGCACGACCATCGCGAAGATGCTCGTGCCGGCGCTCACGTTGCCCGTGCGCGGGGCGACCGAGTTCGTCGCGACCATGCCCGTGCCGGCGTCGCCCTCGGGCGGGCAGAGCAGGGCGCCCGGCTGCAGGCCGCCGGTCGGGTCGAGCAGGGCAGCGCCGGCCGCGGTGAGCACGCCGGCCGGAACGCCCGCCTCGAGCGACTGCGGCAGCAGCTCGACGAGGGGCTTCGGCAGGCGATCGCCCACGAGTGCGTCGTACGAGGCGACGAGCGCGGCGTCGTAGTCGTGCGTCGCGGCGTCGATCGGAAACATGCCCGAGGCGTCGCCGACGCCCAGCACCTTGCGATCGGTCAACTTCCAGTGCACGTAGCCCGCGAGGGTCGTCACGAAGCGGATGTCGGGAACGTGCGCCTCGGCGTCGAGCACCGCCTGGTGCAGGTGGGCGATCGACCATCGCAGCGGGATGTTGACGCCGAAGCGCTCGCTGAGCTCGGCGGAGGCCGCACCGGTCGAGGTGTTGCGCCAGGTGCGGAACGGCACGAGCAGGTCGCCCCGCTCGTCGAACGCGAGGTAGCCGTGCATCATCGCCGAGACGCCGATCGCGCCGAACGTCTGGGGCGTGGCGTCGTAGCGGCGTCGCACGTCGGCGACGAGGTCGGCGTACGAGGCCTGCAGGCCCGACCAGACGGCGTCGAGCGAGTAGCTCCATCGGCGGTCAGCGGTGAACTCGTTCTCCCACTCGTGGCTGCCGACGGCGAGCACGCGGGTCGGGTCTTCGGCATCCACGAGGCAGGCCTTGATGCGGGTCGAGCCGAGCTCGATGCCGAGCGACGTGCGGCCCTCGAGGATCGCGACGCGCGCGGCATCCGCTTCGCTGCTCTGGGACGCGCCCTGGGGGGTGCTCTGGGGTTCGGTGCTCATCGTCGGGCATCTCCGCTCTGTCCGTAGACGTTCTGGTATCGGTCGTACAGCCGGTCGATCGCTTCCTGCGGGATCGGGATCAACGGGCCGGCCTCACGCGCCAGGTGCACCGTGCGGGCGACGTCCTCGACCATGACCGCGGCCTTGACCGCATCCTTCGCGCTCGTGCCGATCGTGAACGGGCCGTGATTGGCCATCAACACCGCACGAGACCGGTGACCAGTCAACGTGTCCACGATGCCACGACCGATCGAGTCGTCCCCGATGATCGCGAACGGACCCACCGGAATCGGACCACCGAACTCGTCCGCCATCGCCGTGATCACACACGGGATCGGCTCGTTCCGGGCCGCCCACGCCACCGCATACGTCGAATGCGTGTGCACCACCCCACCGACCTCGGGCATGTTCCGGTACACGTACGCATGCGCCGCGGTATCACTCGAAGGGCTGCGCTCGGCACCGGGGGTGCCCTCGATCACCTGGCCGTCGAGATCGCACAGGATCATGTTCTCCGGCGCCAGGTCGTCATAACTGACCCCCGACGGCTTGATCACGAACAGGTCGGCACCCGGAACCCGACCAGACACGTTGCCACCCGTCCACACCACCAGGCCGTACCGCGTCAACTCCGCATGCAACTTCGCAACCTCGGTACGAACCCGCGCGATCGCCGTCTCGACGTCGGCCCCGAACTTCTGGGGTGTTGCACTCACGGGGCTTCCTCCATCGCGATCGGGCCACTGTGACCGGTCACATTCTGACGCAGACGGATGCGGGTGTCAATCGCGCCGGGGACCGTCCAGGTTGCCGGCCGCAGGGGCTCGAAGGCTGACGAGCCGGCGATGTCAGTGCCGGGCCGTCGATGCCCGGACGATCAGCTCGGGCACGAGCATCGGACGGTTCGCCGCGGCATCCGCACGATCTGCACCATCTGCCCCCTCGCCGCCACCGACACCGTCGGGCCGTTCGATGAGCGCCGCGACCGCGCGACGTGCGAGCTCGTCGAAGTCCTGCCGCACGGTCGTGAGCGGCGGCCAGAAGAACTCGGCATCGGGGATGTCGTCGAAGCCGACGAGGCTGAGCGAGCCCGGAACCTCGCCGCCGCGCTCGCGGACGAAGCGCATGAGGCCGAGCGCCATCTGGTCATTGGCGGCGAAGACGGCGGTCGTGTCGTGCGCCAGCAGGGCCTCCCCGGCGTCGTAGCCCGATCTGGCCGACCAGTCGCCGCGCACCACCGCGACCGGCTCGAGGCCGTGCGCTGCGAGTTCGAGGTCGAGGCCGTGCTCGCGCGAGCTCGACTCCAGCCAGTCCGACGGTCCGGCGAGGTGCGCGATGCGAGTGTGCCCGAGCTCGACGAGGTGCCGGGTCGCGATGCGCGCCCCCTCGACCTGGTCGACGGCGGGACTGCGGTCGCCACGACCGCCCGCGAGCAGCGTCACGACGGGCACGTCGACGCGCAGCTCGTCGAGCGCCTCGAGCACCCGCACGTGCGGTGCGACCACGACGATGCCGTCGACGGCCTGCCCGCGCAGGTGCGCGATGCCCGCGGAGACCGACCCGAGGTCCTCGGAGTCGACGTAGGCGGTGCTCACCCAGTGGCCCGCGGCGCGCGCAGCGGCCTCGAGGGCCGCGATGCTCGTCGACGGTCCGTAGTTGCGCGAGTCCGACGCGAGCACGCCGATCGTGCGTGACCGCTTCGTGCCGAGCGCCCGCGCAGCGAAGTTCGGCGTGTACTGCAGCTCGGCGATCGCGTCCATGACCCTGCGCCGCGTGGACTCCTTGATCTGCGGATGCTCGTTCAGCACGCGCGACACCGTCTGACGCGAGACGCCCGCGAGCACGGCGACGTCGCGCACGCCGACCGCACGCGTCGAGGCGAGCGCCTCGGGCCCGTCGGGAGCGCGCTCGGTGCCGGATGCCTGCATGTGCCACCCCCGCTCGCTGTCGAACCCGAGCGTAACCGACGGCCGCGCGGGCGAACGGCCGCCGATCGGGCGGCGGGGTGCTGCGGCATCCGTCATCAGAACGAGGCCGACGCCCACCAGACGATGATGAACAGGCCCATCGCGACGAACACGACGCCGACGATCAGGAACACGTTCGCGCTCGGGCCGCGCGCGTCGGCGCGAGCCACGTTCGACTGACGCTCGGCCGTGATGGTGTCGGCGAGCCAACGCCGTCGAACGATCAGCGCGACACCGCCGACGAGCGCGAGCACGGCCCACGCGAGGGCGAAGATCAGGCCGGGTTCCACCCCGTCAGCCTACCGTCGACCCCGTGGAGCACGGCCCGGAGCACCCCATGTCGCCGGCCCGGAGCATGGTCCCCCGCTTGGGGGACACTGTGACATTCGAAAAGCCTTTGATCTGGTCGATTCCCTTCTGCTAGGAAAGGGGGGTCCCAAACCCCCCTACTGAATGGACACCCGATATGACCTCCCTCGACCTGCAGACCGAATCCGCAGCCCAGAGCGACTACGCCGCCGTCGGCGGAGCGCCCGCGATCACCGCGGTCGTCAACCGGTTCTACGAGCTCGTGCTGGGTGACGACCTGCTCGCCAAGCACTTCGAAGGCACCGAGATGGCTCGCCTCAAGCGGCACCAGGTCGCGCTGGTCTCCCAGGTCATGGGCGGGCCCGTCGAGTACGAAGGACGCGAGCTGCGCGCGGCCCACGCGAACCTGGGCATCACGGCCGAGGAGTTCGGCGCCGTCGCCGGCCACCTCATCACCGCGCTGACCGAGGCCGGCGTGCCGTCGGAGATCATCGACCGCACCGTGGGCGCCGTCGCCGCGACCCAGCCCGACATCGTCGAGGTCGCCGCGGCCCAGGACTGACGGCGTGGACACCGCCGCGCTGAAGCACACCTGGTCGCTGGCGGAGACGCTCGGCGACGAGGTGCCGCTCTTCTTCTACTCGCACCTCTTCTACACCCACCCCGAGCTGCGGGCGATGTTCCCGGTCGCGATGGCCACCCAGCGCGACCGGCTCGTCGGCGCGCTCGGACGCATCGTCTCCAACGTCGACCAGCTCGACGAGGTGACGGCGTTCATCCAGCAGCTCGGCCGTGACCACCGACGGTTCGAAGTGGTCGCCGAGCACTACGACGCGGTCGGCCTATCGTTGCTGACCACGCTCAAGCACTTCCTCGGCGAGCTCTGGACCGAGGAGCTCGCCGCGGACTGGGCCGCCGCGTACGGCGTCATCGCCACCGCGATGGTGCAGGCCGCCGAAGAGGCGGAGCTGAGCAGCCCGCCGTCCTGGGCGGGCCATGTCATCGGCGTCGAGCGCCGGAGCATGGACATCGCGGTCGTGCACGTGCGCCCCGAACCCGAGCTGGTGTTCGAGCCGGGGCAGTCGTTCGCGGTCGAGACGCCGTACACGCCGCGCATGTGGCGGTACTACAGCCCGGCCAACGCGCCGCGCGCCGACGGCACGATCGAGTTCCACGTGCAGTTGGTGCCGGGCGGGCCGGTGTCCGGCGCCATCGCGCGCCGACTGAAGGTCGACGACGTGCTGCGGCTTGGCTCGGCGGTCGGCCAGGAGCTGACCTTCGACGAGGCCGACCGCGGTCGTGATCTCGTCATGGTCGCCGGCGGAACCGGCCTGGCACCGCTGCGTTCGCACCTCGAGCGCATCGACCTGCAGTGGCAGGCGACCGGCGACGCCCCGCGCGTGCACCTGTTCCACGGAGCCAGGGTGCCGTGGAACCTGTACGAGCACCGGCTGCTGCAGAGCCTGGCCGGTCGGCCCTGGTTCGACTACACGCCCGTCGTCTCCGACGACGCCAGCTACCCCGGCCGCCGGGGTCTGGTGAGCGAGGCGGTCGCCGAGTCCGGGGTCATCCCCGGTGCGCTCGCGATGGTGTGCGGGTCGCAGTCGATGGTTCGCCACACGGCCGCCCGCCTGCGCGATCTCGGCGTGCCCTCCCCCGATATCCGTTTCGAACTGTTCGCCCGACTCGAAGACGATCGCGAGCCCCGCGACCCGCAGTCGCCGCAGCTCGCCGAACAACCGATGGGAAGTGCCCGATGACCATCTGGGACGACGAAGAGGAACTCCCGATCCCCCGACCTCCCGCACCCGAAGGCGGCCTCGTCGCCGCCGTCTCGCGGCTGCCTTCGGCGGGTGACGTGAAGTTCGCCCCGCGGCCACTCGGCGGCTACGACCGCGCCGAGGTCGACGCATTCGTCGACGACCTCGGCGAGACGGTGGCCGCGGTCTGGGCCGCCCTCGACGAGGACCGCCACGAGCTCGCCGAGCTCCGGGCCGAGAACACGAAGCTCCGGAGCTCCGACAACGCCGACCTCGAGCACGAGGTCACGCTCGGCGCGGTCGGCCTGCTCTCGCAGGCGCAGATGATCGCCGACAAGGCGGTCGCCGACGCCGAGGCGTACGCCCGCGATCTCGTGCTCACGGCGCGCACGCAGTACCGCGAGGCGCAGGAGCGCAACGCCGCCGAGGCCGCGGCCTCCGCACCGGCGGGTACCGGCTCGGGGTCGGGCGTCGGCGGGGCCGCCGGCTCCTCCGAGCCGAGCACGGCCACAGGGTCGATCTCGCTACCGTCGCTGCCCGAGATCGAGTTCGTGCGCACCTACGCGCAGGTCGCGCAGGTGCAGTTGCGCTCGGTGCTCGACGCGCTCACCGAGCAGGTCGATCGCCTCGGCACGCTGCCGCAGCCCGAGCCGGTCGAGGCCGTCACCGTGGTCGCCGAAGACGAGGTCCCCGACGAGGAACCCGACTGGCTGCCCGCCGTGCCTCCGCAACCGACGAAGGGGCGGCAGTCGTACGTCAGTCCCTGACACGTCGAACCGCCCGACGATCCGTCACCCTCGTGTGAGCGGGTCGTCGGGCCGTTTCAGCGTCGCCGTTTCAGCGTCGCCGGATCGGCTTCGTCTTCCGGCGAGCGCCCACCGCCCTGCCGGACCGGGGGCGAGGTGAGCCGAGCGGATGCCGCGGCCCGTCGTCGCTACCCCTCGTCGCCCTCGGCGCGCGCGAAGTCCGCCTTCCACTGACGGAAGCCGTCTTCGGAGCGCCCGCGCCGCCAGTACCCCGAGATCGAGAGCTGCTCGCGGGCGAGGCCGCGCTCCGACCGCAGGTAGGGGCGCACGCCGCGCATGACCTCCTCGGCCTCGCCGTGCACGAAGGCGTGCACGCGGCCGTCGAGCCAGTCGACCCGCCGCACCGCCTCGGTGAGAAGGCCGGCGCCGGTGGCGCCGGCGCGATGCACGAAGGTGACGTGCGCCGCACCGGGCAGCTGGAACCGCGGTTCGTACGCCTCGGACTCGACGACCACCACGACCCTGGCCACGGCGTTGGTGGGCAGCACCTCGAGCGCCGCCGCGATCGCGGGCACCGCCGACTCGTCACCGGCGAGCAGGTGCCAGTCGGCTTCGGGATCCGGTCGGTACGCCCCGCCGGGGCCGTTGGCGAGCAGGATGTCGCCGGCCTGCGCGTTCGCCGCCCAGGGCCCCGCAACCCCCTCGTCGCCGTGCACCACGAAGTCGATGTCGAGCGTGCCGGCCGCGACATCGGGATGCAGTGCCGTGTACGTGCGGACGACGGGCAGGTCCTCGGCCGCCAGAGTTGCGCGGAGCTCCCGCACGTCGATGTTCTCGGGCAGCGTCACCCCCGGCTTCGGGAACACGAGCTTGAGGTAGCGGTCGGTGAACCCGCTCCCGTCGAAGGCCGAGAGGTCGTCGCTGCGCAGGTGCACGCGGCGCAGGGAGGGCGTGACCCACGAGGTGCCGGTCACGACGAGACGGGTGGTCGGCATGGGGGTGCTCCTTGTGCGATTCGGGGTCGCTTCCATCTCACCACGACTCGGGGCGGTGCTCGCCGATCCGTACGGGCCGATCCGTACGAGCCGACCGCCAACGGCACGAACCGCCCCCGCCACGGTGTCGTGACGAGGGCGGTTCGAGGGCACGTCGCTCAGAGCACGCCGGGAACGAGCACCCGATCGATCGTGTGGATCACGCCGTTGGAAGCCTTGATGTTGATGGCCGAGACCACCAGGCGCGGGTCGGTGAACGCGGGGTTCTCATCGCGCAGCGTGAGCAGCCGCGGCTTCACGATGCCGCCGTTGGCCATCGTGAGCGACTTGGAGAGCACGACGCGGATCGGCCCGAGCTGCTGGCCGGGCACCACGTGGTAGAGCAGCACGTTCGTGATCTGCTCGGCCGTGAGCGCGGTGGTGATCGTCGTGAGCGCGTCGGCCTCGCTCGCCGGGGCGGTACCGGTGAGGTCCTGCACCAGCCGCAGGAAGGCTCGGTCGTTCGGGGCGAACACGGTGAACTTCGTCGACGTGTCCGCCAACGTCGAGGCGAGTCCCGTGGCGACGAGCGCCTGCACGAGCAGGTCGTAGTCGCGCGGATCGTTGTCGGGCGTGCCGCCGCCCGATGCGGCGACCGCGACGTCGACGATGGTGCCGGGCGGCGTCGATCCCCCCGTCGCGTACGCCGGTGCGGCCGAGACCGCGACGAGCGCGGCTGCGGCGATGAGCGCAGCCATGACCTTCTTGATCATCACTTCACATCCTTCTGTCGATTCGGATGATGCGACGCCTCGGCAGATCGCGGAGCCGCCATCAGGGTGTTCCGGCGACAAGGCCTGAACGGATGCAGGTGCGACGAACTTCGAGCCCGCTGCATCCGATCGCCCCTTCGAGGGAGAAGACCTCGGTGAACGGCACCATCCGGACCGATGCCACCGAACCGACGTCAGTACGGAGCATCACCCCGAACCAGCACCACCAACGATCTGGAGGGATCATGAAGCGCATCGCCATCGTCGGCGCCGTCGCCGGCGCCGCCATCGGCCTCCTCGGCCTCACCCCGGCCCAGGCGGCCGAGAGCCCCGCCATGCTGTCCGTGCTGCACGGCGTGCCCGACCTCACGGTCGACGTCTACGTGAACGACGAGCTCACGCTCGACGACTTCACGCCGGGCTCGCTGGCCGGCCCGCTCGAACTGCCGGCCGGCACCTACTCCGTCGCGATCACGGCGGCGGACGCGGCGGATGCCTCGGCGCCGGCCATCGGACCAATCGACCTGAATCTGGCCGCCGGCATGAACTACACGGCCGTCGCGCACCTGACCGCGGCCGGAGAGCCGACCGCGACGCTCTTCACGAACGACACGGCGCCGACCGCAGCGGGCCAGGGCCGACTCACGGTGCGACACGTCGCCGCGGCACCCGCCGTCGACGTGCTCGCGGGCGGAACGGCCGTCATCTCGAACCTGGCGAATCCGAACGAGTCCAAGCTCGACCTCCCCGCCGGCACGATCTCGGCGTCGGTCGCCGCAACCGGCACGACCGACCCGGTCATCGGCCCGGCCGACGTCGCCGTCGCCGAGGGCGCCAACACGATCGTCTACGCGTGGGGCAGCCTCGAGGACGACAACCTGGCCCTCGCGATCCAGACCGTGACCGGCATGTCCACCGCTCCCGGCGATGTGCCAGCGGGCTCGGCCGGCCTCGTGGCGACGAACGCGAACGAACCCGCGACGGTCGTCTGGATCGCCGGCGGCGCCGCACTGCTCCTGTTCATCGCCGCGGCGACGCTCGTCGTGCTCCGGCGCGGAGCCGGCGCTCGGTAGCCCGATTGAGCCAGAAGCGCACGGCGAAGGCCGCGATCCGGGGTGTCCATGCCCCGGTCGCGGTCTTCGCGCTGCTCGCCGTGCTGCTCACGGGGTGCGGTGCCGACTCGAACGCCGCCGCACCCGGCGCGCCACAGGCATCCGTCGCCCCATCGGCGACCGAGCCGCGGACCGTCCGTCCGACCCCACCGCAGCCTGCGGCGGCACCGGCCATCCCGATGGTCTCGGCCGCGCTCGAGGATCGGCCGCCGCTGAACGGGCAACCACCGGTGCGACTCAGCGTGCCCGATCTCGGCATCGACGTGCCGATCGAGCCGGTCGGACTCGACGACGAGGGGCGCATGGGGCTGCCGGCGAATCCGGCGACCGCCGCCTGGTACGCGTACGGCGTCGCCCCCGGCGACCCGAGCGGATCGGCGGTCATCGCCGCCCACGTCGACTCGATCGAGTACGACATCGGTCCGTTCTCGCGACTCGCGGGCGCGCCATCCGGAACCCTCATCGACGTGACCTCGGCCGACGGCACCGTTCGCCGATTCGCGCTCGACTCGATCGACACCGTGCTCAAGGGCACGGTCGACTGGTCGAGCGTGTTCCGCCGCGACGGGGCGCCGGTGCTCACGCTCGTGACCTGCGGAGGCGAGTTCGACTGGAGCGCGCGCCGGTACCTGAGCTCCGTGATCGTCACGGCACAGGCGACCGGATGAGCGGGGATCACTATGCTGGGCGGCACGGTGAGCGCGGGTGACGTTGCGGCGACGGACGTGATCCGCGATCGCCACGCAAACGAGCGAAGGGGCGGGTTCGGGTCGATGAGTGCGCCGTCCTCCGCCGAAGGCGCCACGGGTGACATGGGCGCTGGCACCGGGGCGGGTGCGGGCGCGGCGGCGGGCGCAGGCGCGGCCGGCGAAGCGCATGCGGCGATCGCCGCGGGGTTCGCGCGGGGCGACGAGGCGGCACTCCGCGACGCCTATGCGCGATGGTCGCCGCTCGTCTTCACGCTCGCGGTGCGCTCGCTCGGCAATCGCACCGATGCGGAAGATGTGGCGCAGCAGGTCTTCATCTCGGCCTGGCGGAGCCGCGAGCACTTCGACCCGAGCCGGGCGACCCTCCAGTCGTGGCTCGTCGGCATCACCAAGCACCGCATCGCCGACGCCCACGAGGCCCGCACCCGCGCCGGGCGCATCGAGGCCGAGCTCGTCGGCGTGGCCGAGGTCGACGGCGGGGTCTTCGACGAAGACCTGGCCGAGCGCGCCATGGTGTCCGAGGCGCTCAACGGGCTGCCCCCCACGCCGAGGCGGGTCATGCACCTCGCCTTCTACGAACGGATGACGCACTCGCAGATCGCCGAGCGACTCGACCTTCCCGTGGGTACCGTGAAGAGCCACATCCGGCGCAGCCTCGCCCGGATCCGAGAGCGATGGGAGGTGGAGGATGCACCCGGAACCTGAGGACCTCGCCGCGCTCGCAGCCGACGGCGCCGAGCCGAGCGGTGCGATCGCCGAGCACCTGCGGTCGTGCGAGCCCTGCCGGTCGGAGTTCGAGGCCTACGTGGAGGCCTCGGTCCAGGCCCTGGCGTCCGTCGGCGACCTCGGCCTCGAGGCCCCGCCTGCCTCGGTCTGGGAGGGCGTCCACGGCGAGCTCGGGCTCGACGCCCGGTACGCAGCGGACCCGCTGGCTTCAGCTTCAGCTTCGACGGCGTCGGAGACGGCGTCCGCACCCGCTGCCTCTGCCGCGTCCGACGCACCGATGCGCGCAGCCGTCCCGATCAGGCCAGCGGATGCCGCGGGCGGCCCTCGCCGGGGAGTGCGACGCTGGTGGCCGGCTGTCGCCGCAGCGGCCGCGGTCATCGGCCTCGTCGCGGGCATCGCCATCGGCGCGAACGTGATCGGCTCGGGATCGTCGGGATCCGAGAAAGTCATCGCCGAGGCCAGGCTCGAACCGTTCCCCGGCTGGAACGCCGACGGGCGTGCCTTCCTCGAGCAGGACCGCGACGGCCGCTACTCGATGCTCATCGAGCTCGACGGCGATGTCGATGTCGACGGACTCACCGAGGTGTGGCTGCTGCGCGAGGAGCCGATCGGGCTCGTGAGCCTCGGGCTGCTCGACGGCCGAAGCGCCAGGTTCGCCCTGCCCGACGACCTCGACCTCTCGGAGTTCTCGGTCGTCGACCTCTCGGCCGAGCCGTCCGACGGCAACCCGACCCACTCGGGCGACTCGATCGTCCGCGGGCAGCTGCAGCGGCTCTGACTCCCGAGCACACTCTCGAGAGCCGAGGAACCATGACCCCGCCAGCCGTCTTCGTCACGGGCGCGACCGGCATCGTCGGCTCCGCGGTCGTCGACCACCTGGTCGAGCGCGGCGAACCGGTCGTCACCGCGGTCAGGGCCTGCGTGCCCGTGCCGCGCTCCGCAGCTCACGCCTCCATGCGCTCGGGATGCCGCGACGACCGTCTGAGGTTCGCCAGCGCGATCGGCTTCGAGCACGGAATGGCGATCAGGTCGCCGGGCTCGACGTCGGCCGGGAGGTGCGCGCGGAGCGTCGCGGAGCCGTGTGGCCGGAGCTCGACCCAGCGGCGCCGGGCCCTGCCGAGGCGCCCGAGGAGTCGTGCGCGCTCCGCGACCGGCTCGGCGCGGTGCAGCTCGGCGTCCACCCACACCTCGATGCGCCCGTCGGGGTTCCGCAGGATCGCATCCACCCTGGCGACGATGACCGAGGCCATGCCGTGGTCGGCCTCCGCGTTGCGCACGCACGGCGTGCCGTGCTGTTCGGCGGCGCGAAGCATCGAGACCTCGCCGACGACGACATCCGTTCCACGGAACGCCGTGCGATGCGGCCACGCCCGACGCGCTGCGGCGCTGCGCAGCTGGTTGCGGTGCCACTGCACGGAGTGCATCACCGCCCGCACCGGCCGTAGGGCTCGCCGAGATTCGGCCGCACGTCGTGGAGCGAGGCGGCGTCCCGGCACGGGATGGCGAGCAGGTCGCCCACCACGAGGTCGGCGGGCAGCAGCGTCGGTCGATCCGGTGCTCCGAGCAGCGCCGGGGTCTCGTGCGCGGTCGAGATCCGCGCGATGAGTCGCGTGTCCATCGGCAGTGCTTCGACGTTCGCCAGGTCGGCGTCGAGCTGCACGAGCCGGTTCCCCGAGCGGTCGTCCACCCGGGTCACGCGGGCGACCACGACCGACACGGTCTCCTCGTGCGAGGCGCGCCCGCCGGTGCCTGGCTCGACGGCCGCGGCCGTGTGCACGCACGGGGTGCCGCACACTTCGGCGAGCCGGTGCAGCGAGACCGCGGCGATCACGACGTCGTCGAGTCCGGCGACCGTGTTCGCCGGCCAGTGGCGGGCCACGATCGGGTCGGGAACCAGGCGGCGCATGGACGGGAGGATGCTGGTGAGCGTCATGCATCCGGTCTACGCCCGCGCGCGACATCCGCCGCCCGTCCATACGGATCCCGAACGGGTCGCGCGGCGAACCTGACGCGCCCCAGACGAGCCGGAACGTTCGCGGGTCGAGGGTCGCGGCTCCGGAACGACCCCGAGAAACACGAGAGCCCCGGATCTCGAGGATCCAGGGCTGGTGACTGTTGTAGCGAGGGCGGGACTCGAACCCGCGACACCACGATTATGAGCCGTGTGCTCGTATCGGTTCTGCCTGCCTTGGCCGTTCTGGCAGGAAATCCGCTCTTCGGTGCGCTTCGATGATCACGGCAGATGCTCGATATTCACCCATTTTGACTTCGAGTGTGGTCAGAATGTGGTCAGCAAGCACCAGACGACAAAGCTGTGGGCCATTGCGCTGGCGGTGCGGCGGCACCATTGGCACAACGTTCTTTCGAACTCCCGATCTCCGAGGCTGGACTACTATTCGAATACACGTTCGAAAGTAGGCCATGTTGGGAGTCCATCTTGAAGCCCGCAGGCGCTGATCTTGCGGCAACCGCATCTGGGCAAGCACGCGATCGGCTGACGCCATGACTCAGAATCGCCGATATCGCTCCCCTCTCGATCGCAACATCGAGCGAGCTCTTCGAGCCGACGAACTCCGCGGGACGCCAATATCTCTTTCGACAGAGGAACTCGTAGGTACCGGGCGGCGAATTGAAGCGCGGGAACCGATTCAGGTCGAAGCTTGGGTCCGATACCGAGTTGTCTACGAGGAACCCCGCGTTGTGAGCGGTGAAGCGATCGCTTGGACCGACGGTGCGGTGCTTGTTCGGTGGCGTGCATCTGACGACACGCACGAACGACTCACGTGGGTCTGGGCGAGCGCGGTGCGCAGGCTACCGGGCGGAAGCTCAACCTCGTCCTGACCTGCCCAAAGCGTCGGAACAGAGTTGGCCGCTCCCGCTCGCCGTCGATGAGACTGCCTTCCGAGCTCTAGTTGTCCGCTTTGAGCGCGAGCGTCGCTGAAAAACCAACTAGCGGACTCTCTCGGACTGCGTGCCCTGCTTCGTTCGTAAGACCGAGCCGGTTCGGTTCGACTACTCCTCCAGTGCGGCGTCGAGCGCCTTGCGGAGGTCGTCGGGCGAGGTGAGTGGGATGTACTCGTCGTTGACGAAGATCGTCGGAGTGCCGGTGGCGCCAAGCGCGCTCGCGGCGTCGTAGTCCTGCTGGACTCTGGCTTCGGTGGCCGGGTCGGCAACGGCATCGTCGTAGGCGGCGAGGTCGAGGTCGAGTTCCTGCGCGAACTCGCGGAACCGATCAGCCGCGGATACTTGCTGTTCGCCCCACTCGCCCTGGGTCTCGAACATGCGGTGGTACATCTCCTCGAACTTGCCCTGCTGCGCGGCGGCTTCCACAGCTATGGCCGCGGTACGTGAGTTGAAGTGCCCTGGCAGGGGAAAGTAGCGGGTTACGAAGGTGACACGGCCGGCGTACTCCTCGCGGAGTTCCTCGACGACCGGGTAGACGGCACCGCACACTTCACATTCGAAGTCGAGAAACTCGGTGAACGTGACGTTGCTGTTCTCAGCGACGTCCAATCGGTGACTGTTCTCAGCGACGACCGTCGAGGTCGCTGGCGCACTCTGCACAACACCGGGCTGGTTGAGCGCGATCGCGACGATGCCGGCTCCGCCAACGAGGAGGACACCAGCGAGGATGCCGGCCTGAATCTTCGTGCTTCGTTTCAATGGATTCCTTGTGTCAGGGTCGTTGGCCGATCGAATCGGGACCCATCATGAGTGCTCGTCCTCGTCGTCCTCGAGGAGCATGCCTACCGAGGTTGCGCATGCGTCGCCGCGCCACGCTTCGATGCCTTCACGCACGGCGAATCCGGCGATGACGAGGCCGGCGATCGCATCTGCCCACCACCATCCGAACATGCTGTTCAGGACGAGGCCGACCAGCACAGCCGCGGAGAGGTAGGTGCAGATCAGGGTCTGCTTCGAGTCTGCGACGGCGGTCGCTGAGCCGAGTTCGCGACCGGCCCGGCGCTCCGCGAGCGAGAGGAAGGGCATGACAAGAACGCTGAGCGCGGTGATGACCAGGCCGAGGGTGCTGTGCTCGACGTCGGCTTGCAGGATCAGCGCGAGCAGCGAGGAGGCCGTCACGTAGGCGGCGAGGGCGAAGAAGGCGACCGCGATGACGCGGAGGGTGCCCTTCTCCCAGCGCTCGGGGTCGCGGCGCGTGAATTGCCAGGCGACCGCGGCTGCGGAGAGCACCTCGATGGTGGAGTCGAGTCCGAACGCGATCAACGCGGATGAGGACGCGATCGTGCCGGCCGTGATCGCGACCACAGCTTCGATCAGGTTGTACGCGATCGTCGCCGTGACGATCCAGCGGATCCGGCGCTGCAGCGTGTGCTTCCGCTCATCGGAGAGCGAGGGCGTGTGGACGCTCATGCGCAGGTGCAGCTATCTCCAGCGCAGCAGCCGGGATCGACGAAGAGCACGACCTGCAGCAGCTCGTTGAGCGCAGGTGCGAGGTGCGGGTCGGCGAGGCGATACCAAGTGCGGCGCCCGTCCGGCACCGCCTCAACGAGTCCGCACCCGCGCAGGCAGGCCAGCTGGTTTGACATGACCTGACGGGACACGCCGAGCGCATCCGCCAGATCGGACGGATACGCCGGAGCCTCACGAAGCGCGAGTAGGACTCCCGTGCGGGTCGCGTCCGAGAGCGCGTACCCGAGTCGGGCGAGCGCTGCGGTGTGCGTCACGGACGCGGTGGCGGTCGACATGGGATCGACCGTACAGCAATCCGTGAATAAACGAGATGCTGTATCGCCGGACTCGCCTTAGGGCCGATCAGTGCGGCTTGCGGCTGTGCTCAGTCACCTTCCGACCTCCCGGCGGTCCCGTTGCGGAATACGCATAGGGGGTATAGCGTTGCCACCAATATACCCCCCGGTGGTATCGATGAGGAGAGTGTGATGGCCACGATTGAGTACACGGTGACTGGCATGACCTGCGGTCACTGTGAGATGTCAGTGCGCGAAGAGGTGCAGCAGGTGGCGGGGGTGTCCACGATCGACGTGTCGGCCGCGAACGGGCGCCTGCTCGTGTCGGGAGAGCAGCCGATCGATGATTTGGCAGTGCTGGCAGCGGTCAAGGAAGCCGGCTATCAGGCGGCCCGGGCCTGACTCTGGGTCTCCGCTTACGCCGCACGCACGCATGACGAGCCACCCGTGCAAATTGATGACCGATAGTTCGTCCGACCATTGAAGGATTCACCACCATGAACGACAGCTGCTGCAGTATCCCTGCTCCGTCTCTTGCCGCCATGCCCGACCATGCACCAAATCTGCTCGGCCAGGACACCCCGGAAGACCTCGCCGAGTGCCCGGTCATGAAGGGCAGCACCGTGGTCAAATCCAAGGCGGAGGCTGCCGGTCTGTACCGTGACGTCGACGGCGTCCGCTATTGGTTCTGCTGCGCTGGCTGCGGACCGAAGTTCGACGCGGATCCGGCCGCGTACATCGCCGCATAGCCGGCGCCACCCACCTCGCCGCTCGCGTTTGAGAGAAGGCCGAACTATGAACGACCAGCACCAGCACCACAGTGATCAGGCCTCGGCTGCCGCTGCCCGAACCACAGAATCACAGCCGATCGCCACGCACACGGAGCACGAGCACACCGGCCACGACGCCGGACACTCCGACCATGGCGGGCACTCCGGACACGGCGATCACGTCGGGCAGTTCCGCCGGCTGTTCTGGATCAACCT
Source organism: Agromyces aureus (assembly GCF_001660485.1). Classification (GTDB taxonomy): domain Bacteria; phylum Actinomycetota; class Actinomycetes; order Actinomycetales; family Microbacteriaceae; genus Agromyces; species Agromyces aureus. The sequence goes on along the minus strand of NZ_CP013979.1, from coordinate 506,432 downwards.
GATCCTCGCGGTCCCGGTCATCGCGTTCTCGCCGATGTTCGCCATGGTGATCGGCTACGAACTGCCAGACCAACCGTGGCTCGCCTGGATCTCGCCGGTCCTGGGAACCGTCATGTATGTGTGGGGCGGCCGCCCGTTCCTCACCGGCGCTGTCTCAGAGATCCGCGCGCTCAAGCCCGGCATGATGCTCCTGATCGGGCTGGCGATTACGGTCGCGTTCCTCGCATCGTGGGGTGCGAGCCTTGGACTGCTGGATCACGAGCTCGACTTCTGGTGGGAGCTCGCGCTACTGATCGTGATCATGCTCCTCGGCCACTGGGTCGAGATGCGCTCCCTCGCGCAGACCACCTCGGCGCTGGACTCCCTCGCCGCGCTCCTGCCCGATGAGGCTGAACGCGTCGATGGCGACACGACCGTCACCGTGCCACCCGGCGACCTTCGCGTGGGCGACGTCGTCGTCGTACGCCCCGGCGGGCGCGTTCCCGCCGATGGGCGGGTGGTGAGCGGGTCGGCGAGTGTGGATGAGTCGATGATCACCGGCGAGTCCAAGCCGGTTCGCCGCAGCGAAGGTGACCCGGTCGTCGCCGGGACCGTCGCGACGGATTCCGGCATTCGCGTCGAAGTCACCGCCGTCGGTGACGACACCGCACTGGCTGGCATCCAACGACTCGTCACCGACGCGCAGAACTCCTCATCGCGTGCCCAGCGGATCGCCGACAAAGCCGCTGCGGCGCTGTTCTGGTTCGCACTCGGGGCCGCGGTTCTCACCGCCATCGTCTGGACGCTTGTCGTCGGCAACCCCGACGAAGCAGTCGTCCGCACCATCACCGTCCTCGTGATCGCCTGCCCCCACGCCTTGGGACTTGCAATCCCTCTCGTCGTCTCAATCGCGACGGAGCGCGCCGCCCGTGGTGGCGTGCTGATCAAGGACCGCCTCGCGCTCGAGAGCATGCGCACCGTGGACACCGTCCTGTTCGACAAGACCGGCACGCTCACCAAGGGCGAACCCACTGTCAGCAGCATCGAGACGGTGGAGGGGTGGGACGCCGACCAGGTCCTCGCTCTGGCCGCCGCCGCCGAGGCCGACTCCGAGCACCCGCTTGCCCGCGCGATCGTCGCGACCGCGAACGAGCGAGGAATCACCGTTCCTCGAGCCACCGACTTTGATTCCGCACCCGCCGTCGGGGTGACCGCGACGGTCGAATCAGCCCAGATTCGCGTCGGCGGCCCGCACCTGCTGTCCGAGGAGAACGTCACCGAACTGCCGATCGCCGACCATTGGCGACAGGACGGCGCGATCATCTTGCACGTCCTCCAGAACGGTCGAGTGATCGGGGCACTCAAGCTCGCCGACGCGATCCGTGACGAGTCCCGTGAAGCCGTCGCGGCGCTTCACGAGCTCGGTGTGCAGGTGGTCATGATCACCGGCGATGCTGACGCGGTCGCGCACTCGGTCGCGACCGAACTCGGCATCGACCGGTACTTCGCCGGAGTGCGACCCGAGGACAAGTCCGCGAAGGTCAAGGAGCTGCAGGGCGAGGGCCGGAAGGTCGCCATGGTCGGGGACGGCGTCAACGACGCCCCGGCACTCGCTCAGGCCGATGTGGGCCTCGCGATCGGTGCCGGCACCGACGTCGCGATCGCGTCGGCCGGGGTGATCCTCGCCAGCGATGACCCCCGCTCGGTCCTCTCGGTGATCCAGCTGTCCCGAGCGAGCTACCGCAAGATGAAGCAGAACCTCTGGTGGGCCGCCGGCTACAACCTCATCTCGGTCCCGCTCGCCGCCGGGGTGCTCGCACCCATCGGATTCGTGCTCCCCATGTCCGTCGGCGCGATCCTGATGTCGCTTTCGACGATCATCGTGGCCCTGAACGCGCAGCTCCTGCGCCGACTCGATCTCCGTCCCGAGGCCAGCACCAGGGCCCTCCTCGGCGACCGGGCAGGCACACTCGGAGAAGCAACCGTGAAGGAACCGGACCACGCGCGGGCCTGACCCCACCTCACCGAGATGAGCACATCATGACCGACACCTCCCACACCCATGAGTCGCACGGGTACATCACCGACAAGGACAAGTACCTGGCCCGGCTCCGCCGCATCGAAGGCCAGACCCGCGGGATCCACCGGATGGTCGATGAGGAGAAGTACTGCATCGACATCCTGACCCAGATCTCCGCACTCACCTCGGCGCTCGAATCCGTCGCACTCGGACTCCTGGACGACCACCTCAAGCACTGCGTCGTCGGCGCGGCCGTCCGCGGCGGCGCCGAAGCCGACGAGAAGATCAAGGAAGCCTCCGAAGCGATCGCCCGGCTGGTGCGATCCTAAGAACCGCTCCAACCGTGCGCCGACGAGCCCAGTTACCCTGAACGGAACCCCCAGGAGACGACCATGCTGATGCACTTGCGCCTCGCGGCCAGTACTGACGCACGACTGCTCCTGATCGCTCTCGCGGTCCCCAGCATCCTGATCGGCCTCCTGGCCATGCACGTCCTCTCGGGTACAGCCAGCCAGCCAAGTGCTGCCACCCACCACAACATTGCCGTCGTTGCCGCCAGCGACGAGAGCCACCACGAAGGCCCCACGAACGCTGCAAGCCATGCGGCATCGGCGGAGGCTGCGTCGGCGGCCTGCGGCCCCGCATGTGAGCAGGAGCATGGAATGCTCACCATGGCGTGCCTGCTTGCCCTGCTGGTCGGCGCACTGACGCTGCTCGCAGCCGCACAGGTTCACCGTGGCACCTGGACGCTCCGCCCGATCCGCTTCCTCGGGGTCTTCCTATCAGCGCCGGCTCAACCCAGCCCTCCATCGCTAATAGCTCTCTCAATCAGTCGTACGTGAGAAGTGCGCCCAACACGGCGCCCCACACCACGCATTGCCGTTCGGCCCCCGCGCTCGAACGGCTCATCATCGACCGATTCGAACAGAGAGAATTCTCATGAAACTCCGCACTACGGCGCTCCCCGCCATTGGGCTCATGGCCACCATCCTTCTCGCCGGCTGCACCAGCACCGGCCCGTCAGGTGAAATGTCCGGCATGGACCATGGCTCGCCATCCGCGACGTCCGACAGCGACCCGGCCGCCGATTTCAATGACGCAGATGTCGCGTTTGCGATGAGCATGATCGTCCACCATCAGCAAGCCATCGAGATGTCCGATGTGCTGCTCGAGAAGGACGGCGTCGATCCCGACGTCGCCGAGCTCGCAGAGACCATCAAAGACGCCCAACAGCCTGAGATCGACACCATGACGCAATGGCTCGATGACTGGGGCCAGCCGATGGACTCCTCTGGAATGGACGGCATGGACCACGACGGGATGATGATGTCCGAGGACGACATGGCGGCACTTGAATCCGCGACGGGCGCAGAAGCATCAGCGCTGTTCCTCGAACAGATGATCATCCATCACGAGGGAGCCATCGACATGGCCGAAACACAGGTCGCAGAAGGGCAGAACCCGGACGCGATCGCGCTCGCTGAGAAGATCATCGACGATCAATCTGCCGAGATCCAGCAAATGCGCGACCTGCTCGCGTCCAGCTGATCCGCACCAAGACAACATCTGGGCATCAGGCCCGATGAGCGGACGGGGCACGTCACTGAAAGGCTGCCCCGTCCGCGACGCGCATCCCCTGCGCAGATCACCTATGAGCGCCCGTCGAGCTGCGGCCCCAATCGGATCCGTCTTCCCGGGCTGCCCAAATACTGACCAGCGATCGAGCCGCGGGAGGTAGCAGGAGGATCAGGTCGTTTCGAGAATGACCGCGGGCTGTTCCTCCACTGGATCGGCGAGGCCGTGGGCTGCGAGGTAGTGCTCGGCGTCGAGCGCGGCCGCGCATCCTGTCCCCGCGGCGGTGATGGCTTGGCGGTAGCGCTTGTCGACGAGGTCGCCGCAGGCGAAGACCCCGTCGAGGTTGGTCCGCGTCGAGGGGTGCGCGACCTTGACGTAGCCGTCGTCGTCTAGGTCGATCTGGCCGGCAACGAGGTCACTGCGTGGGTCGTGGCCGATCGCGATGAAGAGTCCGGTCGCGTCGAGTGCGGCGCCTGCTCCGGTCGTGGTGTCGCGGAGTCGGAGTCGCTCGAGTCCGTCGTTGCCTTCGACGGCGATGACTTCGGCGTTCCAGTAGGGGCGGATCTTCGGGTTGGCGAATGCTCGTTCTTGCATGATGCGGGAGCCGCGGAGTGAGTCGCGGCGGTGCACGAGGGTGACCGAGTCGGCGAAGCGGGTGAGGAACATGGCTTCCTCGAGTGCGGAGTCGCCGCCGCCGACGACGGCGATGTCTTTGCCTTTGAAGAAGAACCCGTCGCAGGTCGCGCACCAGGACACGCCTCGGCCGGTCAGTCGTTCCTCGCCCTCGATGCCGAGCTTGCGGTAGGCCGAGCCCATCGCGAGCACGACGGTGTGGGCGCGGTATTCGACGCCGTTGATGGTGCGGATTGTCTTGACTGCGCTGGTGAGTTCGACTTCGGTGGCGTCGTCGTAGACGATGCGGGCGCCGAAGCGTTCGGCCTGTTCGCGCATCTGGTCCATGAGTTCGGGGCCCATGATGCCCGTGGAGAAGCCGGGATAGTTCTCGACCTCGGTCGTGGTGACCAGGGCGCCGCCCGCTTCGACTGAGCTTGCGAGCACGACCGGTGCCAGGCCGGCGCGGGCCAAGTACACGGCGGCGGTGTAGCCGGAGGGGCCCGAGCCGATGACGACGACGTTTTCGATGGGGTTCTCAGTCATGGGGTGCGGCCTCCAGGGTGTGCAGCAGCTGTTCGACGTTGGTTCGGATCTGGTCGCGGACTCGGCGGACCTCGTCGAGGGTGAGCTCGTCGGGGTCGTCGAGGTGCCAGTCGAGGTATTGCTTGCCGGGGTAGACGGGGCAGGCGTCGCCGCAGCCCATCGTGATCACGACGTCCGCGGCGCGGACGACGTCGTCGGTGAGCGGCTTCGGGAACTCCTGGGCGAGGTCGATGCCGGCCTCGGTCATGACCTGGACGACGGACGTTCCCAGGTCGGAGGCGGGCTGGGATCCTGCCGACCGGACGTGGATGCGGTCGCCGCCGAGTTCCCGGAGGTACGCGGCAGCCATCTGCGATCGGCCGGCGTTCTGCACGCACACGAACAGCACCTCGGGCACCGGCTTCGCGATCGCGCCCTTCGACTGCGCGAGCGCGGTCAGCCGGTCCTGCGCGAATCGCGTGGCAAGGCTGGGCAGATGGGTATTGACCTTCGCCGTGCGTGCGAGCGCGGTGTACGACTCGAAGACCACCCGTTCAACGGTCTCTTCGCTGAAGATCCCGTCGAAGCGGGCGGCGAGGCGTTCGCTGGCCCGGTGCAGCACGGAGTCGGGCGTGAGGAGCGGTGGCTGCTCGGTGCGGTTCATGGTCCTGGCCGGTTTCGTCGCGGCGGGTCAGGCGGTGGCGGGCGCGGGAAGGAGTTCGCTGATGAGCTCTTCGACGCGGCGGCGGATCTCGTCGCGGATGGGGCGGACGGCCTCGATGCCCTGGCCGGCCGGGTCTTCGAGTTCCCAGTCCTCGTAGCGCTTGCCGGGGAAGATTGGGCAGGCGTCGCCGCAGCCCATGGTGATGACGACGTCGGATTCTTTCACCGCGTCGACGGTGAGGATCTTCGGGGTGTTGCCGGTGATGTCGATGCCCTCTTCGGACATCGCTTCGACGGCGATCGGGTTGATTTGGTCCTTCGGCTCGGACCCGGCCGAGCGGACCTCGACGCGGTCCCCGCCGAGCTCGCGAAGGTACCCGGCGGCCATCTGGGAGCGGCCGGCATTGTGGACGCAGACGAACAGGACGGAAGGCTTCTCAGTGCTCATACTTGAATGATAGACCGTCATCTATCATTTGGCTACTTCGGCGGGAACCTTGCTCCAGTCTCGCTCCGTCGCTGCGGCGTGGACCGGGAAGAGGAAGCTGACCAGCACGACGCCGATGACTGCGCCGACGAGCTGTGCGACAAGGAATGGGAGGACTGAGGCCGGGGCGATGCCGGCGAACGTGTCGGAGAAGATGCGCCCGATCGTCACGGCAGGGTTGGCGAACGAGGTGGAGCTGGTGAACCAGTACGCCGCTCCGATGTACGCGCCGACCGCGGCAGGGATGATCCGGGCGTTTCCGCTGCGCACGAGGGCGAAGATCACAAGCACGAGTCCGGCGGTCGCGACGACCTCGGCGAGCAGTGTCGACGGTGTCGCACGCATCGTGGTGGCGATCGCGGCGGGCACGTCGAACATCGCGTTCGCGAGCACTGCGCCCGCGATCGCGCCGAGCACCTGCGCGGCGGCGTAGGGTGCGACGTCGCGGACGGCGAAGCCGGGATCGCCACTCCTGCGGGAGAGCCACCAGTCGGCGAGCGAGACGACGGGGTTGAAGTGCGCACCCGAGAGCGGCGCGAAGACCGCGATCAGGACGGCCAGGCCGAGTGTGGTGGCGAGGCTGTTCTCCAGCAACTGCAGGCCGACGTCCTCCGGGGAAAGCTGGGATGCGGCGATCCCGGATCCGACGACGATCGCGACGAGCAGCCCGGTTCCGAGGAATTCGGCGACGAGGCGGCGGGCGAGCGGGGCAGGGCTGGGCTGGGGTGACTCGTCGGTCATCGGTCCTGTCGATCGATTAGAGGGTGGCGAGCAGTTCGCGGATGCGGCGCTCGATGTCGTCGCGGATCTCCCGCACCTCGGTGATGGGCTTACCCACCGGGTCGGGGAGGTCCCAGTCGAGGTAGCGGCGGCCGGGGTAGATCGGGCATGCGTCACCGCAGCCCATCGTGATCACGACATCCGCAGCCCGAACGACCTCATCCGTCAGGGGCTTGGGGTATTCGCCGGCCAGCGGGACGCCGATCTCGTCCAGCGCGGTCAGGACGGAGCTGCGCACCTCACCGGCCGGGTCCGAGCCGGCCGTTCGCACGTGTACCCGGTCGCCGGCGAGGTGGCGGAGGATCGCGGAGGCCATCTGCGACCTTCCCGCGTTCTGGACGCACACGAACAGCACCTCAGGGACTGGGCTCGATGCCGGCGCCACCCGGGCGAGGGCATCGAGCCGGTCGGCCGCGAATTGCGCAGCGAGCGACGGGAGGCGCCGGCCTGGCGCGGGGCGTTCGGCGAGGAGGTCGTAGCTCTCGCGCACGTACCGCTCGACCGTCTCCGGGCTGAAGGTCCCGCGGTACCGGTCGCTGAGATCGCGCATCACCCGCTCCAGTACCGGATCAACCGGCACTGACGGTTCTTGGGCGCGAAGGATCTCAGCCAACCGGTCCGCGTGCTCGTCGGCCAGCGAGTACCAGGTGCGTCGTCCGTCGGGCTGCCGCTGCACCAGACCCTCGTCAAGCAGGGCCTTCATATGGTGGCTCACCGTGGGTTGGCGCAACCCGAGTTCCTCGGCGAGGCGCCCCACGAGCACCCGGCCGTCGGGGGCTTCGAGGATGCTGCGCAGGATGTGGGCCCGCGTCGGGTCGGCGACGAGACGCAACTCGCGAGCAGAGTCCACCGAAGCATCCATAGACCAAAGTCTATCTAACGATCGGGTGCCGGCGCGAGGATGCTCAGCTCAGCGGCGCCTCACTGGTCTCAGTGTGGTCAGCGCGGCGGAGTTCGATCAGGATCGTGTCCCGCCATTTGCCGGCGTGGGGGCCGTAGCCCATGCGTGCGATGCGTTCGCGTCGGCCGACGGTGCGGAAGCCGGCGCGTTCGTGGAGGGTGAGGCTTGCGACGTTCTCGGGGAAGATCGAGGACTGGATCATCCAGTAGCCGGCCGTGTTCGTCGTGTCGATGAATGCGGTGAGCAACTGCCGTCCGGCACCGGTTCCTTGCGCGGCGGGGTCGACGTAGATTGAGTGCTCGAGCACGCCGCGGTACACCTCGCGCGCGGAGACTTTGGATGCCGCTGCCCACCCGATCACGTTGCCGTCCGCGTCGCACGCGACGAGCCGGGCATCGGGCACTCGGGATTGGTCGAAGGCGTGCCAGCTCGGGGGTTCTGCCTCGAATGTGGCGTTGCCGGTCGCGATGCCCGCGGCGTAGATCGCCTGCACGGCCGGCCAGTCCGATGCCTCCATCGGCCGGACGGTGGTCACGAGCAGCAGCTCGAAGCGCTCGAGGCGCCACTCGCTGCGTCGCTCGTGCCGCAGGAAGATCCGTCGGGAGCGAGGCTCGTCGAGCAGACACCGGTCTCGGGCAGCACGAGCTCGACGTTGCTGGCCGCGGCGAGGTCGCCCGCGAGCCATGCCGTGATCGAGCGGACCTGCTCGTACCCGGTCGCGAGGAGGAAGGTCGGCGCGCGACCGTAGCTCTTCATCCCGGCGAGGAAGAACCCAGGCTCGGGGTGCGTGAGCTCGGCGAACCCGTGCGGCTCGACCGTGCCGCAGGTGTGCACGTTCGGATCGATCAGCGGCGCGAGGCGCTTCGGGGCCTCGACAATCTCGTCGAGCTCGAGGCGGATCTCGCGGAGCATGTCGAGGTCGGGGCGGAAGCCCGTGGCGCTGACGACGAGGTCAGTGTCGTGCTCGACGAGCTCGCCGGCCCGCGCGCCGATCAGGCGAACGCCGTCGTCGGTACGGCCGAGCCGCACGATTTCGAAGCGGTCAAGCACCGTGATGCGGCCGGCGGCGACGAGCGCGTCGACACGGCGCCCGATCGACGCGCGCGCCGCGAGCCCGTCATCATCCGACGTCGTGACACGGACGGCACTCGCGTTGCGGATCAGCCAGGTGATACGGGTGTCGGACTCCTGTTCGGCGAGCTCTGCCAGGGCCAGGAGCGTGTTCGCGGCGGAGTGTCCGGCGCCGACAACGGTTACGTGCCGGCCGGCGAAGCGTCCTCGTTCGCGGCCGAGGACATCGGGGAGGGCATGGCTGACCCGGTCCGCCACGTCGGCCAGGCCGAGCGGGTCCAGACCGGATGAGGCGAGGCTGTTGGGGTGCGAGTAGGTTCCGGAGGTGTCGATCACGGCGCGCGCGGTGAACTCCTCGATGCCGTCGACGGTGTGTGCGCGGAGCAGGAACGGCGTCGCCGCGCGGCGCGCGGTCCGAGTACGGTCCATGCCCTGACGGGTCACGGCCTCCACGCGGACATCGGTGCGAATGCGGCCGGCGATCTCGTCGAGCGCCGCGAGCGGCTCGAGGTACTGCTCAACGAGCTCGGTGCCCGTGGGGAGGCTCTCGGGAGCCGGGAGCTGCCATCCGGTCGCTTCGAGCAGGCGACGCGAGGCCGGGTCGACGACGTGCTTCCACGGCGAGAACAGGCGCGTGTGGCCCCACTGCCGGATGCTGGAACCGATCTGGTCACCGGACTCGTAGATGACGAAGTCGATGCCGCGCTCGACGAGGTTCGCCGCGGCCGCGAGGCCGACCGGCCCGGCGCCGATGATCGCGACCGGCAGGGTGTCGAGGCTGCGCTGCTGCAGACTCGGGACGGTGAGATCGATCAACGTCATGATGGGCGCCTCCTAAGGCATCGATGAACTTCGATATTGAGTGTGCCCACTCCATCGATGTTTGTCAATATTGGAGTACAATGGTCGACATGTCCACCACGCTGCTGCCTGTGATCCAGCCCGACGCTGCCGTGTGCTGCACGCCGCTGACCAGCGAGGCCATGGACGCGGAGCGCGCTGACACCCTCGCGAAGAAGCTGAAGGCCCTGGCCGACCCGACCCGGCTCCGGCTGGTGTCGATCGTCGCAGCGTCCGAGGGCACGGAGGCGTGCGTCTGCGACCTCATTGAACCCGTCGGCCTCAGCCAACCGACCGTCTCGCACCACCTGAAGATCCTCATGGAGGCCGGCTTCCTGAGCCGCAGCAAGCGCGGCACCTGGGCGTACTACAAGCTCGTCCCGGGAGCGCTCGGCGAGCTGTCCCAGCTGCTCGACGTCACCGCATCCCGCTGAGCTCGGCCCGCCGCTGGCCGTGTCGAAGTATCCGCTCGGGGTGCGCCTTGCCGCGCTTTCGGTCGGGCAGGTCATCAGCTGGGGCATCCTCTATTACGCGCTGATCATCGCCGCGCCCGCGATCGCGGATGAGACCGGCTGGAGCGTCGCGACCATCACGCTCTGCTTCTCGGGCGGGCTCATCGTCTCCGCTGCCGCCGGCATCATCGTCGGCCGGTGGCTCGACGACCGCGGGCCTCGACTGATCATGACCCTCGGCGCCATGATCGGCACGCTCGGCCTGGTCATCGTGAGCGCCGCACCAAATCTCGTGATCTTCACGCTCGGCTGGATCGTCTGCGGGCTCGCCCAATCGGCGGTGCTCTACCAAGCCGCGTTCACCATCATCGCCCGCCGCCACGGCGATGCCCGGAGGGGTGCGATGACGATCCTGACCCTCGCCGGCGGGCTCGCCTCCACCGTGTTCGCCCCGGTCGTCGCCGGCCTGCTGACGATCGTGGACTGGCGGGCGACGTTCCTCATCCTTGCCGCGACTCTGCTTGTCCTGACCCTGCCGCTGCACTGGATCTTCCTCGAACGCACCTGGGCGCCGCTCCCACCGGCGCACGAGGGCGAAGCAGTCCACAACGTCGGCACCGTCATCCGTACCCGCCAGTTCTGGATGCTCGAGATCTCGATGCTCGCCCTCGCAGCCGCGCTCTTCAGCGTCACCCTCGCCATCATCCCGCTGTACATGGAGAAGGGCATGAGCTACGAGCTCGCCGCCTGGGCGCTCGGATTGCTCGGCGCCGGCCAGGTCATCGGACGACTCCTCTACGTCGCCGTCCCGCATGGAACCGCACCCTGGGTCCCGCTCGCGATCACCTCGGGCCTCGCTGCAGTGCTCCTCGCGTTGATGGGCCTCGTGCCCGGCCCGCCATGGCTCCTCATCATCGTCGGCGTCATCACCGGCGCCGTCCGCGGTGCCCAGACACTCGTCCAAGGCTCCGCGGTGGCCGACCGGTGGGGTGTTCGCAACTACGGCACCATCAACGGCGTCTTCGCCGCACCCATCACGGCGATCACCGCCCTCGGGCCGGCCTTGGGCCCGGTGATCGCGGTCGCGGTCGGTGGATACTCGACCATGGCCTTGGTCATGGCCGGCTTCGCGCTCATCGCGCTGGTCACCGCACGGTTCTCCTGATCACCGATCGGAGACTGTTGAAAAGTGCCCGGTGAGGGATCCTCAAACGGCGACCATCCGCCTGCGAAGCGACGGCTACAACGGGCAGATATCTTTGAGCCAGCGCACCAGGCGCTCGGAGGAGAGACCAACGCGATGGATGAGCGCTATACGGCCGGAGACTCGGTTGATGCCGATGGCACCCGGTACCACATCTACCGCGTTCTTCCAGGTCAATCTCACATGCACTTCCCGCGGGTGGTAGAGGATCTGACCGAGGACGAAGCGACTCATCTTTGGCTGCGACTGGGCCAGTCGCTCGGCCGGGCGGAAGCGTTCACGGATGCGGCGAGGGAAGAACTGCTTCGTTTCGAAGCCACCGAGTAGTGTTCCCGTCCAGATTCGGACTGAGACCGACCAGGCCGACGCTGAGGGTTCCATGCCGATGAGGGTCGGGAACGGGTTCACGTCGAGCATGTCCGGCAGAGTAGCGAGCGTGAATACGACCGTCCGTGTCTCGAAGACCGGCGCCGCGGTGGCGACGGCCGGGCCTGGCTGTCTCAGCAGTAGACGATGAGCACGGGCCTGCTGACGGTACTGATGTGGTGTGTTTCATGGCTGGCGGATGGCGCGCGTAAAGCCTGCGGCGAATAGTGCGGTCAGGGCCCAGCCGGAGAAGGTCAAGAACACGCTGGCCCATGCAACGAATTGGCCGCTTGGTGTGGCGGTGATGTGGCATGAGCTGCCGCTGCTGGTAGACACCAGCGGGATCGCCATGTCGACCGCGATCTGGAAGGCTTCGACGCGGGTGCAGGCTGTCGCGCCGGGGGTGTGGGCGAGCGCGCCGGGAGTGAAGAAGACGATCATCACGGCGGCGAGGAGGACTACGGCGACGCCCAGCAGAGCGCGCCATGGCTGATACCCGTACCCGAGAGTGAACTTCGTGAACCTAGCCCACGCCTTCGCCGGGCGCGTTAGACCGCCGCGTTTGACTTGGTCGTCCCGCTGCCTGATCAGCGCGCGGCGCGCGTCATCGTCGTGGCCCGCGGCACGGGCGGCCGCGGCCAGCTGCCGGTAGGGCTGTGGGCGGTATGCGGGAGTCCCGGAATGCAGCAGTACGAGCCATTCGTCGAATCCCACGCTCGGGTATCCGTCGTATGTCAGGCCATCGACGACCCACATTGCCCCGGTGCGGGCGCGGTCCACGCTCGCAGCGTCCATCTGCAGGTGTCCGGCGATCCGAGCCCCCGCCAAGCGCACGGCACCCTGCTCGCCCTGCCCGATCGCGGTGAACCCGCCGTCGAGGAACCCATCGCCGCCAACGGTCGCGCCGTCGGCAACCAGTGCGGGGCCAGCCTTATTGGTTACCGTCGCGCCGCGCATCACCAGTAGCCCGCCGATCCGAGCCCCCGCCAAATTCACAGCACCCAGTTCGCCGTGCCCGCTCGCGGTGAACGCGCCGTCGAGGAACCCATCGCCCCCGACCGTCACCCCGGAGGCACCCAGTGCGAAGCCGGCCTCGTTGGTTAGCGTCGCACCACGCATGAACAATTGCCCAACGATCCGAGCCCCCACCAAGCGCACGGCGCCGAGTTCGCCGTGTCCACTCGCGGTGAACGCGCCGTCGAGAAACGCGCCGCCCTCGACGGTCAGGCCGTCGGCCACCAATGCAGGGCCGGCCTCGTTGGTCAGCGTCGTACCGCGCATCTCCAGGCTACCGGCGATACGAGCCCCTGAAAGGCGAACAGCACCCTGCTCGCCGTGCCCGCTGGAAGAAGCGATTACTGACCCGTCCAACCCAAGGCGGGGGATGACGCAATTGCGGCCGTCCAACCCGTCGGGCAGATAACATGACGATAGCTGGAGCCGGATCGGGGTCGTGATGCCATCCAAGTCGATCCGGCCGACGATCCAAGCGCCTCGCAGTTGAAGCCCGTGCGGGTCAGGCCCATCGTCTGGCAGGTGACGGCCGCGGAGAATCTCGCGCACCACCTCCGCACGGATCTGGTGAAGCTTGCCCCAGGAGCGCATCACGTTCTCGTTAATATCCCCGTCTGTCATGCCCGGGGCGAGGTCCAGCACTGTGCCGTCCACAACGTGATGAATTAGGTGTTGCTCCACATCGGTCAGGTTCACAAATATGAGCGTTGCACACTCACCTCGTCCCGCGTTCTGGGCCTTCCGCGACATGCCGAATGAAACATCGCGCGCGCCTGACCGCAACCGACTGCCTCTTTTCGAAACTGGCCCTGGACAAAGGCTCGCCATTTGACTTTCTCAGGGGTCAAATTCTGCATCTGATCGCTGCCCTGGGCCACGCAGCGGGCACGTCACCGCGCACGGAAACTGAATTTGCGCTAATCGCAATTGCTTGCGCCACGGCATCGCCCCGCAGAGCCGGTCGATCAGCTGAGGCCCGCAGGCGGATGCATCAACGGGCACATTCGCGGTGCCGTGCAGGCGCACAGGACGCGTACGAGCGCCGTCGTCGGTAGCGAGAGTTAATCAGAACCAAGAGCATCAGCGAAGCCAGAGCGATGTCGGAACGTCCCGCTACTCTCGATCCGGATCGGTTCGCTGCGCATGGGCACAGGCACGGGCATTTGGCAGCACAGCGTCGCCGACTACCTCGCATCCCTCAACGGTGACCAGCCTGCCTCGCCATGGACAAAACTGAGATGACATGACAACAACGTCCGACTACACGCCACCGGCTTCTGGAGCGACCCTTCTGCGTCGCCAAGAAAATGTCGATGCGTTGCGACTACTGATTGCCCAAAAGCGCCTGTACTCGCGTGCTAAGCGCTGGGTCGCGATTCGCTGGTTCGGGATGCTCGTGATCGGACTCGCCGCGCCAATCGTAGCGGTGGTCTGGCCACAGAGCAGTGTCGTGGTTGCAAGTATCGCTGGGGCCTGGCTCTTCCTCGGCCGAACACTGCTGATGCGGGCGCAGAAGGAGAGCACCGAGCAGGCTGCGGCAGTCCAGGAGCAATTTGACTTCTACGTCTACGAGATGCCCTCTGGTACGCCTCGTCCGAAACTGCCGTCACTGGAGGACATCTCTCTGGCGGCTGGGCCTGAAGGTGAGCTCGTGGCCGTTGCCGAGCAGGAGAAGATGCTTGCTTGGTACGTCGTGGCCGAAGATGATCCGGGCGAAGTTGCCGTTGCGATCGCGCAACGCTCGAATGCCGCCTACAGCTACCGACTATTGAGGTCCACCGGAGTCATCTGGTCGATTATCGCCGTGATCTGGGCATCGGTCCTCATCGCGATCTGCATTATCACGGGACTGTCGTTGGTGACGTTCCTGCTCGGAGTTGTCCTGCCTCTGTTGCCCGCCTTCCTCGATGTGACCGAGTACATCATCGGCATCGTGCGCTCGGCTAGGGATCGTGAGGCACTGTACCGAGAGATCGAAACGAGGATCGGTAGCAACGACGAGCCGATCACCGGCGAGAGCCTGCGCGTCTGGCAAGAGTCGCTGTTCGAACTGCGCCGCGACACACCCACCGTCCCGGACTTTATCTACAGGCTTCAGCGTCGGAAGAATGAAGCTGCAATGTCAGCTGCCGCATCGCAGCTGAGCAAGCGCCCGCGACAAGAGGACGAATGACAACCACCAGTCAGGCAATGACCCAGTTCCTGTCGGACATATCCGTCACCGACTACCAGAAGACGTCGATCGTCAACGCGCGCAAGGACCGCGTTGTGGAGAACCTCACGGCTGCCTTCCCTCCCACCAGCGATCTCCCATTTAGCCGCGCCATTTTGATGGGCTCGGCCGCGAAAGGAACGATCGTCCGCCCCATTGATGACATCGACGTTCTGGCGGTGTTCTCGAATGCGAACGGGGCATGGAACACCTACCGTTCCGACTCGCAGGCCTTCCTTTATCGAGTGCGCCGTGCATACAACGGATTGTCGGCGGCGCAGGTAGGTGCTCGAGGTCAAGCAGTTCGCATCTTTTTTAACAACGGCGGTCATGTGGACGTGGCGCCGGTGTTTTCTCACGGCAACGACATCTACGGTTTACCGGGCGGCGACGGCAGGTGGATCGACACTGCTCCAACGGTGGCGAATGCGTGGTTCGCGAAGAAGAATGCGGACCTCAGCTACAATCTGGCGCCTCTGGTTCGGCTTCTCAAGAAGTGGAACAACGCGCACTCGAAACGGCTTCGCTCTTTCCATCTGGAGACGATCGCGGCCAGCACGTTCAGCACCCTCGGAAACAACCGGCAAAGTGCCATGGCTAACTTCTTCGAATGGGCCCCCTCGCACCTGAATGTCAGAGATCCGGGTGGTCAATCGGGGGCGCTCAGTGGCTACCTCAGCTGGTCTGGACGGCAGGAGGTCACTCAAGCGCTGGCGTCTGCGAGCGATCGTGCTCGCAAAGCGAATGAGGCGGAGGCAAGAGGCGACCATGACGAGGCCAAGCGCCTCTGGAGAATCATTCTGGGTTCCAGCTTTCCGAATTAGTCGTTCCGTTGAGGCACCTAGAAGGCGCGCGCCCGCCGGTCGCTCACTGCTGTGCAATCAGTCGCCCACTTGCCGACCGTGCGGTCATATGAGCGCGAGCAACGTGTGCCTCGACCGGGCGTATGCAGCGGCGCCCTTCAGGGAATCGGAAGTCGCTTCGTCAACTGCTGGAACCCGGATTACCTGGTACCCCATGAGTGGGCTGACAACGTCGCGCAATAGGTCGAAGTATGCGCGGCCACGCCCCCGCGAAAAGGGCCCGGGAAAGCCCCTCGTGATCTTCGAGTGGAAGTACCGGTCTGACTTTGGATGCCACGTCCTGACGAGCTCGCGGTAGGCCGCGGCGTCGTACCCGACCGACTGATCCTCGAGCACATCGAGGGTGAGGCCGCGCATCGAAGTGAAGTGCTGGAATTCATCAACCTCTACCATCGTGCGCGACGCCTCGTGTAGAAGGTCATTCGGCAGTTTGGACAAACGCTTACTCTGCATTGCCACAGAGTCACCGCCAAGCAGTTCGAACGCGCGCTCCATAACGGGCATTGCTGCAGCCGCGCGAGCTGGCAGGTGCAAATGGCCCCGAGTGTTCAGCCACTCGACTCCCGGCATCTTCGACAACATGATTTCGTCTGCTGCGGCGGCAGTAGCCACCGCGGCTTCGCAGTCTCCCTTGGCCATGGCAGTCATGCTAACTGTCGAGGTCGGACTCGATCCGATCCCCGGCAGATCCTGTTTGAGACGCCCTGTCAACATGTGCTGCAGCAGGCAGTGACACCGGATCGCTGAGCATGTTCGAAGGCTTCAACTGGCGTCCGCAAGACGGTCGGTGGCGGTTCTCGCGCTCGAGGCGTTGCGCCGAGGGACAGCCGCCGGTCGAGGATCCCGTAGACCTGCCCGCACAGCGTTCCCGGTGACGGCGTCCTAAGCGCTCAAGCTTGAGCTCATCCGCGCCGTGGTGAGGTCGG
Organism: Agromyces aureus; assembly: GCF_001660485.1. Lineage (GTDB taxonomy): Bacteria > Actinomycetota > Actinomycetes > Actinomycetales > Microbacteriaceae > Agromyces > Agromyces aureus. The sequence goes on along the minus strand of NZ_CP013979.1, from coordinate 489,942 downwards.
CTATTGCAGCCCTCGTCCAACATGTAGTTGGACGATTCTGCCTTCCCCGGACGGGCGACCTTGAACACAGGCGTCTCAAAAAGATGCCGCATCGGCTCGTAGTGGCGCTGCCTCCCACGAGGCCCTCCACCGCTACGACCGCAACAGCGCGACATCCGCGCGGATGCTTGACCGCCATCTTGTGTCGTAGCGGCACCCGCCACTACATGGAGACGCGCCCGCTTCGAGCTGCGGCTCACGATTGTTGAGCACGAGAGGACACTAATTTGGAAGAGCTGGATACATTCGTTGCACCGTACGATCCCGTGGCCGACGAGTTTCTCCAAGCCCGCGGTTGGAAATCGAGGCGCGACGAGGGTTGGACTGAGCACTGGAATGACTCGTGGACTTGGCCCGCCTCGTACCTCGGGCCGGGGACTCTGCCGACGCAGATCCAATGCGAGGGACAGAGCTTCCGCGTCTTTTACGCGACCCCCAGCATCCTGCTTCCGCGGGCTCAGGTCGAATACGCCAATCGAGACGAGCTTGTAGACGACCTCGCGAGCATCGAGGACACGTTCAACTGGTTGCTCGAATAAGCAGGAGCCGTGTGAGGTGCCGTGCCGAGTTGAGCTATCCCACCGGGCGGGCCGTCGGATCGTCGGAGTCTCCGAGTGCGAGGTGAAGCTGCTGGGCTAGCCGGCCCAAGGTCTGCTGCACGTCTCGATCCTCGCCATCGTCGACGGCCGCGAGCTCGTCATGGCGTTGCAGGCTCCTGCGGAGCGCGTCCACGTTCACATCGCTGAGGGCTCCGCTTTGGATCAGTGCTTCCAACGTTGCCACGACTCGGAGTAGGGCAATCGCGTCGCTCCGAGCAAGCGAACAAGATTCCATGTTCGACATCTTCTCGCTCGCATCGCGAGTTGTCAGCAGCGCGAGTCACTCCACTTCAACGGATGCACTGGTGAGGATGCGGCCAACGGTGGACTTGCTCATGCCGAGCTCCGCGGCAATCCGCCGTTGGCTGAGCCCGGCTCGCGCTCTGGTGACGACGGCTTGCTCGCGGGACACGGGCTCGTCTTCCGAGAGCGTCATCGCGTCCGCTCGCTCGATTGGCGTGACATCCGATCGCACCTCTGGCTGAGCGATCCGTGCGGGCGCCGGCTCAACGATGAGATCAGCGAGCGTGTGCGTCGCCGCCAAGACGGCGAGCGGCGCGAGGCCCGCGATAGCCGCGCCGGCCATTCCGGTGGAGTCCTGGGCCGAAGCATCCCAAGCATGGAAGGCGTTGCCTGCCACAGACACTGCGGTGAACGCGGCGAGCAGGGACCAATACAGCACGGCGCGTTCACCCCGTCGACGCTTGATGAGCACGGCCAACGTGTAGACGAGGATTGCCCCGTCGATGACCACGGGAATGGTCCAAGCCTGTCCCGCCGGAATGCTGGCCCACGGGGCGGTAGCCGTGAGCCCGTTGTAAGACAACAAGAACGACACGCCGCCGAGCACCGCGGTCAGGCTGGCAGCAACGACGAGCACCGGTCGGGTGTCCGGGTTGATCCGTCGGGGCAGCTGGGACATGTCTCTCCTTGGTTCGGGCCGGGTGGTTCGGATGGCTCACCGCCGATCTCGCAGCGTCGGTGATGGCGCCGGACCGGCTTAAGCGCCAGGGCGCGGTCTCGTCTCCGGCGCACCGGACGGCGTGGCTCGGGCATCCGGGCCGGAAGCACCCTGGGATGGGGCAGCGGCGGCTTGCTCGGCCCCAGACTTCACGCCGTCGGCGGCTTTCTGCCCCGCAGCGATCGCGGTGCCGACAGCAGCAACCGCCGGCATAGCGATTCCACCCGCTGCTGCCGCCCCACCGAGGGCCGCTCCACTCGCGGCCGAACCGGACGCTGCCCCGCTGCTCGCCATCGCCGCCGATCCCCCAGAGGAAGCCGTCCCGCTGGTCCGGGCCCCTTGGAATGCCCGAACCGCTCCGGTGGGCACCTCTGCCCCGATGCGGGCCATCGAAGCGCCCAGACCGGCGCCACCGGCCTGCATCGCCAAAACAGGTGCCACGAATCGCATGAGCGCCGGGAGCGCAAGCAGCGCCATGAGCATCATGGCAACGCCAGCCACGCCCGCCCAGATGCCCGTGCCGTCGCTCGCGAACAGGTCCGTTCCGACGAGCTGGAACGCGGTGGCGTAGATCAACGCGGCGGCGGGCTTGTAGAGAATGAACGCCAGAAGCCATCCGATGCACTTCCGGAACCAGTTCGCGCCGACCGCGGTGTTCGTGAAGCTGGCCGAAAGCGGCAGGATCCCGGCCAGGAGCACGAGCATCCCGCTCCTCAGCACCATGAGTCCGATCTGCACGATCGAGCCGCAGAGCGCCACGGTCCCGAGCACGATGACGATCAGCACGCCAGATCCTCCGGTTGCGACATGCGCGACACCGAGCATGGCGAGCAGATTCTCTTCGAAGCTCCGCCCTGTGCTCGAGTTCGTCAGGATCTCGCTTGCGAGCGCGTCGGATGCAGCGACGAGTACGGCCACGGCCGTGAGCCCTCCACCGGTGACGACGGCGAGCGTGAGCAGGGACGACAGCGCTTGACGCGCACCATCTGCTCGCTGCTCCCACGCCGTGCGGACGGCAGCGATGATGAGGCTGAACACGGCAAGCCCGATCACCAGCGGCTGCAACGACTCGTGAATGAATCCGATCGCGGGCGAGGCTTCCGCGCTCTGGCTGGTCACGAGGTAACCGACGATCGACCCGGCACCACTGACCATGACCACCGCAAGGAGGATGCTCCCAAGGCGTCGTAGGCGCTCGTTCCCTCGACGAAGCCCAAGCGTCGCACCGAAGCCGATCAGCGAGAGCATGCAGACGATGAGGGCGAGCCAACTGGCCCAGTTCAACATCATGACGACACCATCGGTCGAGCTGCCGATGCTCGAGATCTCCTGGTTCGCAACGATCTTGGGCGAGGGCACCGCGACCCACATCGTCCCGAGCGCGCGGACCAGTTGGCCCAGGCCATCGGCGAGTGCCTCTGCAATCGCCACAAGCGCCTGACCAGTCGCTCCCCCGACCCACTGGCCGACTGCCTCACCGAGCTCGCAGCTCCAGTTCCCGAACTCGCAGCTCATTGGTTCGCGCCCCACGGGGCCATCCCGGCAAGATTCGGGATAGCCGCGAGCTCGACATATCGTCCAGTCGCTGGATCGACGACCAGCTTCCAGTCGTCGTCTGCCCACCGGAGGGGAACCGAGCCGGCCACGAGCCGCCCATCGACTGATCGCACGGCAATCCTGATCTCTGCGTCGGTGGTCGTGTACCGGGCGACTTGGTAGGCGACGATCTGAAGCCCGGCGCTCGATCCGGTCGACGAGGCATCCGTCTGCGCAATCGCCGCGTCGCGCCCGGGTCCCGGCAAGGTGGCGTCCGAAGCAAGCCGGTCGCTCAGCTCTGGTCGGCCGCTGCCGATGGCGACGTACGTGGCGGCAGCAACCACTGCTCCGGGCTCGGACCTTGCGAAGCACCGACGGAATCCGTCTGTCTCAACGAGCGCCGGCCCGACTCCGGCCACCGACGGAGCATAGACATCCCCGATCGCATCCCAGTCCGCCTCCTGTAGATCGGAGGCCTCGAGGTTCTGCGACACGTGAGCACACGCGGCAACAGCTCTTGGGGAACCGTGCTCAGAGGGCGACGAGTCCTTCTGCACGATTCCGATCGAGACCACCACGCCAAGAACCATCAGACCGCCGACGAAGACCGCCGACGCGATCCACGACGGCGAAGCGAAGGGGCTCGGTCGTGACTCATCCTTCTTGCTCATCCCTCTTCCTCTCGTTTCTGATGACCGAGCAGATCGGCCCACTGCCGATCGACGCGCTCCACGGCGACATCACGTCCTCGACGACGTCTCGCGAGTTCTGACTGCGGATGGAATCGGTCGAGGAACTCATCGATCCGAAGCAGCAGCTCGCGCGTGACCATGAGGGCCTCGGCGGCCTCGACTGGAAAGAGCCGGTTCTCGTTGGCGTACTTCGCGATCTGGTTCACGTTGTTGGCCGAGCTCGATGCCAATTGCCGCAGCGCAAGAATCGCTGTCAGCAGGTCGCGCCGATCGGTTTCGGTCAGCGCCGGACCGGACTCAGGGTCGCCAAGCGGGGCGAGCGCCGACTCCACGAGGAGCCGTGCGACGGTGATCTGGCGTTCACCGGCGGCGGCCTCGAGCCGTGTCTCGTCGGTCGGAGTGACCTTGACGACGTAGCGCTTTGACCTGGCCTCTCCGGCATGTATTTGTCGACGGGCTCCCCCGTCAATCTGGGCGCTCATCGCGCCTCCTGCCCAGCGCAGCGCCCACCCGGCAGGTTGGCGTCCGAGGCATCCGCATCGGCATTGGCGGCGTTAGGGCACCTAACGCTATAGCTTGCTCCGCTTTTCGTTCGGGTGTTCATCCAGCGACGGTCTCGGTACATGTCGACCCCTTCTTCGATTGGTTCTGGGTGAGATTCATGTAGCGGTGACATCCGCTACGTCGTGACGAGCGCTACAGACGGCGGCTGCTGAGTAGCGGATGTCGCGGTTGTATCGCCCTGCGTTTCGGGCTCGAGGTAGCGGTCCCACGCGTCTTTGAGATCGGCGTGGCGGTAGCCGCGGACCACCTCGGTTCCGATTCGAACGCTGACGGGGCGGACGCCGTATGGAGTGAGCCGGCGCGACAGGATCCGCGGGTCGAGCCCGGTTCCGTTGAGCGTCCTCCAGGGCGCTTCGTCCAGGGCGCTGAGCCGCTCGATGATGATTGCCGTTGGGAGCGCCTTGGGCGTTCCGAGCTGACCGAACACGATCCGCACATCGTTCAACAGCTGCGCCGAGAACGATGAATCGACAACCGAGTCATACTGCGCAGACGTCAGGCTCTTCGCCGCCTGCCACGCTTGTCGGGGCCACTGGCCTCCGGCGTAGTCGGCGATGGCGCAGAGGGGTTCCCAGACATCGGCTGCCCGGTCGACGACGGGAAGGTCCGGGCGGAGCGCGGCCAGATCGTCGATCGAGTCCTCCAACCAGGCAGCGAGCTCGGAGCGGATCTGTTGAAGCCGGCCTCCGTCGTTGCGGCTACGGAACGGCATGGCATACTCCCCGGGGCCACGTCGCTTGATCCGCACGACGATGGCTCGGTCTTCGATGGTGTCCGGTAGGTCGCCGATGCCGGCCAGTGCTGCCATCGCGAACGTGCGGTACTCGCGGGGTTTGAGCGTCTGTCCTTCAACGCGCCCGTAGAGCGTTCCTCTTTGGAATCCCGAGTTGAGGAGGCCTCGCAGGTCCTCGTTCCGCTCTGCCTGTCGTGGCGATCCGAATAACGTGTCGGCCTCGTCGAGGAGCAGGGTGGGCGGCTGATCGCCGGCGAGCTCGACTCGCCTGAACAGGTAAGAGATCGAAGCATTCACCAAGCGGATCGGGTCGTGACTCATGCCGTCGACGACCTCGAGCACCCTGGTCTTGCCGCTCCGCTTCTCCACCGACTTCACAACGAGCCGGGGTGCAAAGTCGAACGCAGCCGAGGCGTGGGTCATCGCGATCCACAGCGTGATCGCGTCGAGCGCCTCGGCTGACGGCAGGATGCAATAGTCGGCAAGCGCCGCCTTCGTCTTGTCGAGGATGTCGGCACCGGTGAGCATCAGCGTGCACCCGTCAACTGAAAGCGGCCCGTCGGAAACAGCCGATCGATGCGCTCCTGTGCCCGTCGTGCACGCTCGGGCTCACCACGACGGATGCAGCGCTGTACGTAGCTTTCGAGGACCTTTGCAGTCTCACGCGGGTTGAAGGCGAGCATGTAGTAGCGATCGGCATCCGCTTCTGCTCGGAGCACCCGGTCGATGAGCGCGCCCTGCGCTGCGGCGAACCCGGCGCCGTAGCCGTCGAGCCATGTCTGCCACCCGTGAGCGCTGGAGGAGATGTACTCCCAGAGCTCATCCTCATTCAGGGGCGGGATGCCTCGGCCGAAGAAGGTGACACCTACTTCCGGCTCGCCCCCGATGCCGACGATCACTGCTGCCCCGTCTGGGTGCGAACGCTCTCTTCGATCCAGGCTTCGACCTGCTCGGGGATGTAGCGAACCGTCTTCGGTGTCAATTTGATGAAACTGGGACCCAGTCCCTTGTACCGCAGCTGGGCAAGTGCGCCCATTGAGAGTCCGGTCCATTCGCTCACCTCGCGAGGGGTGAGGAGAAGGTGCTTGACGTCCATGTGATTGCCTCCGGGTCGTGTGATCAGTGCGTACTTCACGCTCTCGATTCGGTGGTCAGTTCGACACCGTAGAATCAGCTGAGGGGTCAATTTGACACAAGATGAGTGGGTCGCGGCGTTCGGCCGACGCGTCAAGGACGCGCGCGCTGCACGCGGCTTCCGGTCATCGCTCGACCTTGCGAACGCCATCGGATCCGACGCCGTCTCTCATAACGTCCTTCGGAACATCGAGAGCGGCCGTAAGGCCGAGTTGTCGATCGTGCAGGTGCTCGAGATCGCGATGGCACTGGAGATATCGCCCCTAGCGCTGATCGTCGACTTCTCGCGACCGTTCCAGCCGATCGACATCCAGGGCTTGGGGCCCGTCTTCAGTCGAATGAGCGCACTCGAATTCGACCGGTGGTTCACCGCGTCGGGTGGGAGCGAGGCTGACCGCGACCAAGCGTCACGCCCGATCGAGCAGAGACGTCTCGTCATCAGCCGGCGGCTGGAGGAGTCGTCGTGGATGCAGTCGATGAGACGGGAGTCCATTCAGAAGGCCGTCCACGACAAAGCCAAGTACGACGCCGCTCAATACTTCGATCACCTTCGGGCCGCGAACTGGGAGATTGACGACTCCATCGACGCATTGCTCACCTTGGCTGCGGAACAGGGGATGGACCTTCGGAAGACGAGCGGCCGCGGAGACACTCCAGCGAACGAGGACAGCTTTCCGGCCTACCTAGGTGCCCGCATCCGTCGACTGCGAAAGGAGGCCGGCTTCCGTTCAGCTGCTGAGCTCGCCACTGAGATCGGCAATCCGCACGTGTCCGAGAGCGTCATTCGCAACCTCGAGAGCGGCCGCAAGACCGACGCATCCCTTGCGCAGGTCCTCGAAATTGCGATGGCGATCGGTATTTCTCCGATGGTCCTGCTATTTGACTTCTCTGCCCCATTCTTGCCATCCCGCATTCCGGGGATGGGCCCGCTCTTCGAACGAAGGTCGACCCACGAGTTAGACCTGTGGATGTCGGCGCCAAGCGATCCATTGAGGTTCGCCAGCGAGGAATACCGACCGTCACCGCTCGAGGTTCAGCGCATGCACGTCGCTCGTGGACTCGAGCCCTGGATCCGAATGCGCGACAGCCCGCCAGCTCTGGACGAATCAACGCCCGAGGAGCTGCGGCGCCAGCATCGCGCTGCGCAGCTCTTCTCGCAGGAGACGCTCGGTTGGATGCTTAGAGATGCCGCGAGCCTCGGCATCGAGGTCCCTGCACCACAACCGAATGCCCAGCTCGTACAAACGACGTGGCGGGACTGGCTTCGACGCCGACCGAACAAATAGCCGATCAGCGCGACTCTCGTCCCTGCCCCGTCATCGTGGATTAAGGCGGGCTCGACCTGTGGCCACGCTCGACTGGCACCAAGCAGATGAGCGGGGACGTATAGCGTAGGCGTGTGCCGAAGTCGCTGTCGATGAATGAGATCCGCACTCGAGCTGCTCAGTTCATCCGTGAATGGCAGCACGAGCCTGGCGATGAGCGGCAGCAGGCGCAGTCGTTCGTTCGAGACCTGCTCGGCGTGTATGGGATAACCCACACTCGTGCGGCGTTCTATGAGAAGCGGGTAAAGCGTTCCTCTACTGGCGCCCGTGGCTACATCGACGCACTCATCCCCGGTCTCGCCCTGATCGAGATGAAGTCCGCGGGCAAAGATCTTCTCGCGGCGGAGAAACAGGCCCTCGACTACATCGATGATCTTCCGGATCCTGAGATTCCGCGCTGGGTCCTCACGAGTGACTTCCAGAGGTTCCGGCTGCTGGATCTGCGAGCGGAGATGGGCGCGTCACCGGTGGAATTCTCGTTAGGCGAGTTGCGTGACAACGCCGAGGAACTCGCGTTCCTCGCCGGGTACGGTGAGCGCACGTTCGGATCGAAGGCTCAGGAGGCAGCATCGATCAAGGCGGCGAAGCTGATGGCGTCCCTGTATGAGGCGCTCGAGGGCTCCGGATACGACAGCGATCACGAGGCCTCGGTGTTCCTCGTGCGCACCTTGTTCGCGTTGTACGCCGACGATGCCGGCGTTTGGGATCGAGATCTCTTTCTCGAGTTTCTCGAGACCCGCACCGCGACGGATGGTTCAGATCTGGGCCCGCAACTCTCGCTGCTCTATCAAGTCATGGGGCGGGATCCCTCGCGTCGGCAGTCGAATCTTGACGAGCTGATCGCCCGCTTCCCCTATGTCAATGGCGGTGTCTTCGGGGAACCACTGTCGATCCCTTCATTCGATGCCGCGATGCGGAGCCGCCTGCTCGAAGCAGCCATGTTCAACTGGTCCGCAATCTCGCCGGCCATCTTCGGCAGCTTGTTCCAGGCCGTCAAGGACAAGACCGCCAGGCGTGAGCTCGGCGAGCACTACACGACCGAGACCAACATCATGAAGGTCATTGGACCGATGTTCCTCGATGAGCTCCGGCAGCGCTTCACAGACGGGTTTCACGACACCAAGACGTTGAAGAAACTGCGCGCGGACATGGGTGAGATGCGGTTCCTAGACCCGGCGTGCGGATGTGGTAACTTCCTCGTGGTCGGGTACCGACAGATGCGCGCATTAGATCTCGAGGTGTTGCAGCGAATCCAGGTGCTCTCTGGCGAGACAGCGCGCACGATGTTCTTCACCGAGGATCACCTCTCCGTACGGTTGTCTAGCTTTCACGGCATAGAGCTCGAAGAGTGGCCTGCGCAGATAGCCGCGACCGCATTGCATCTGGTCGAGCACCAGGCGAACCAGGCGATGGAACTCGTGCTCGGGGATGCCCCCGATCTGCTCCCGCTCGACAAAATCCGCAGCATCCACGTCGGTAACGCGCTCCGCACGGAATGGGCAGATGTCGTTGAACCAAGCGAGCACCTCTACATCATGGGGAATCCACCATTCCTCGGTCACGCCACCCGCTCCCTCGAGCAGGCACAAGAGCTCCGCGACGTCTGGCGTCGCGACGACATCGGTCGCCTCGATTATGTGACTGGATGGTATGCAAAATCACTCGACCTGCTTGGCCGCCCCGAGTACGCCGGCGAGTTCGCCTTCGTCTCGACGAACTCGATCGCACAAGGCGAACCGGTGCCCGCCCTCTTCGGCCCGGTTTTCGCAGCTGGATGGCGCGTCAAGTTCGCCCACCGCACGTTTGCCTGGACGAGCGAAGCCCCTGGTGCTGCCGCCGTGCACTGCTCGGCCATCGGATTCGACCGCGCAACAAGAAAACGAGCCCGGCTGTTCGACTACTCAGGTAACCTCCGGGGCGAGCCCGTCGAGATCCCCGTCGTCGAGCAGCTCAATGGCTATCTCGTCGACGGCCCGACCGTCCTCGTCGACCAGCGGCGCACCCCACTCGCCCCAGCACTCCCGCCGATGGTCTTCGGCAATATGGCCCGCGACGACGGCAACCTCCTCATCGAACCGGACGATTACGACGAGGTCGCCGCAGATCCGATAGCCGCCAAGTACATCCGCCCATTCGTCGGCGCACGCCAGCTGATCCACAACGAGCCGCGCTGGTGCCTCTGGCTCGTTGACCTCAACCCCAGCGACATCGCACGCTCGCCGATCCTCCATCGGCGCCTCGATGCAGTACGTCAATTCCGCGCAGCGTCAAAGGCTGAATCCACCAGGCAGATGGCCGATACTCCGCACCTGTTCGGCCAGCGCTCGCAGCCCGACACTCCATACGTGTGTGTGCCGAGGCATGCCAGCGAAACCCGGAGATTCTTCCCTACGGCCTTGTATGGCCCAGACGTCATCTGCGGTGACGCGAACTTCAAAGCCGACGACCCTGACGGAATCGCCTTCGCCGCGATTTCGTCCTCGGCGTTCATCGCCTGGCAGCGCGCCGTTGGCGGCCGCATCAAGTCGGATCTGCGGTTCTCAAATACGCTGACCTGGAACACCTTTCCACTCCCGCCGCTGACGGACGTGCAGCGCGACGCGATCATCGCGGGCGGTAACGCCGTGCTCGCCGCACGAGCGCTGCACCCGGAGCGATCGCTCGCAGACCACTACAACCCGCTCGCGATGGCACCCGACCTCCTGCGAGCGCACCGCGAGCTCGACGCCGCCGTCGACAAGGCATTTGGTCTACACGGCGCGGCCACTGACAATCAGCGGTTGCGTGCCCTGTTTGCCAGCTACGCGAAGCTCACCACCTCCAATGAGCTCGCGATGCCTGCGATGCCACCGCGGCGGCGTTCGGCCCGAAACGCAGTGGCAAATGGCTGATGCGATGGTCTGGTGGCCGTACCCGACGGTACCCGTCGACGGGCATGCAACCGTAGACGAAGCCGGTGACAACCAGACCTGTGAGTGCGGCAACGACTCGTTGGTTGAAGACTGGCGTTCGGCTGATCGGAGCGGTCGATTGTCGTTTGGGGCGTCTGGCTCTTTCGATCATGTCGAGTTCGCAGTGTGCCCCTCCTGTGGACGCGTGTATCCAAATGGCGCGCTCTTCGACGCAGGGTCTGAACCGGTGGAAGCCATCGCTCGCTACGATCTGTCGAGCCAGTCGTTCACGGCAGCACTGGCGTGGTACGACCACGAGGCCTATGGGGCTCCCCGGCCAGCTGAGCCGTTGGACTACCACGTGTCAGCGGACGCCGCCGCCGCACGTTTGCGTACTAGGCCCTTTCAGGCATCCGTTCACGCGCAGGACACGAGTGTCGGCAGGGTTGGTGTGGTGCTCGATGCGCTCGCGGACGCATCCTTAGAGGCCGGCGCGTACGACTACGTCGACGTCGCGGTGGCATACGCTTCGGCCGCGGGTGTCCGCTTGCTGAATGACACGTTGTCGAGCGGAATATGGGCGGGAGCGCGCAAGCGGTTCTTGGTGAGCATGGACTTCGGCTTCACCCAGCCGAGGGCACTCACGCGCCTTAGTAATCTCGAGAACGCGGAAGTCCGGATCCCCAACGGACGTGCAGTACTCGCATCTTCAACTCTGCGCCCGCAGTCCGCGTTTCACGCGAAAGTGTTCGCCTTCCGCAATGAACCATGGTACGAGTTGAGAACCCTCGTCCTGGGGTCAGCGAATCTCACAGCGAGCGCGCTCTCGACTGGCTCGGAAGTCGTCACGAAGCAGATCTGGAGCTCACCCGCGGCGCCAGGATCGTGGCAGCATCTTCAACTGGCCAAACCCCTCCTCGAGTGGTTCGACGACACATGGGAGACTGCAGATCTCCTCGGCGACGTGCTCGACGAGTACCGATCTCGTTATCGCGCCCTGCCCAAGCCCCAGCGGCTCCGAGAAGACAAAACGCCCGCGACCCGCCGCTATCTGGCTTCACCTGACGGCGGCACCCTCCCGGTACAACTAGCCGCCGCACGATCCCTGTGGGTCGACGGATCGTCAATCATCCGCAATCGCCCGCCACGCCCAGGGAACCAACTCAATACGCCACGAGGTACGAGGATATTCTTCGGGTTCGGCCCTGAGAGTGTTTCCAAAGACACGACTCTGGGAAAGGTTGAGATCCGGGTTGCAGGCCATCCGTATGTCGAGCGCTCAGTGCGATTCGCTAACAACACCATGGACATCATCAATCTGCCGATCCCTGAGCACTACGGCCTAACCGGTTATCAAGACACGATCCTTGTCTTCGCCCGCGACACGCCTTCTGCGGCTGGCCAAGGCCGATTCACGTTGACAGTCACCGATAAAAAGGGACTAACCACCCTCAAGGATTCCGCGGCGAACAGCGTCGAGCTGTCGATGCACGGCGGCCGAGAATACGGCTTGCTGTTCTAGGCATCCCGCGCTGGTACCTGAGCAAATTCGTGGATCCGCGCCTCGAGACAGGCGGGTAGTTCGGCACCAATGGAGGCATCGTGGCAACAGTTGAGCCGTACGCAACCGCATCCGGCAGGCGATACCGGGTGCGGTATCGCAAGCCGGACCACACGCAGACCACCAAGCGGGGATTCAAGACCAAGAAGGAAGCGGATCTCTTCCTCGCGAGCGTGGAACTCGGCAAGGCAGCCGGCACCTACATCGATCCGTCGCATGCGCGAATGACGGTCGGAGCTGCTGGCGCGGCGTGGCTCGCATCTCAGACCCATCTCAAGCCTTCTTCCGTCGCGGTCGTCGAGTCAGCTTGGCGACTCCACGTAGAGCCCGCCTGGGGGCGAGTCCCGGTCGGCGATGTGCGGCATAGCGATGTGCAGAGCTGGATCGCGCGACTCAGTTCCGGCGACGGCGGCAACGCGAAACCAAAGTCGCCTGCCCTCGTCCATCGTTGCTTTGGTGTGCTCGCGGGCATTCTCGACGCCGCGGTGAAGGATCGTCGCATCCCGTCCAATCCCGGCCGAGGCGTGGGCCTGCCTCGCAAGGTGAGCCGGGAGCACGTGTACCTCAGCCACCAGCAGGTCGACCAGCTCGCTCGAGCCGCGGGCGAGCATGCGACGCTGCTCCGGGTCTTGGCCTACACCGGGCTTCGTTGGGGTGAGGTAAGCGGGCTGCGCGTCGGTGACGTCGACCTCGATCGACGCCGCATCACCGTAAGTGTCAACGCAGTCCTGGTAGGCGGAAAGGTCGTGGTCGGTACGCCCAAGACGCACAAACGTCGGGCGGTACCATTCCCCGCCTTCCTGGGTGCGCCACTCGCGCAACTGTGTGCAGACCGGCCGCCGAGCTCCCTGCTCTTCCCCGACAAGTCCGGCGGTCATCTCACGACACCCACCGTCCGAGAGAACTCCTGGTTCGACAAGTCATTGCGGCACGCGGAACTCGAGCCGATGACCGTGCACGACCTTCGCCACACAGCAGCGAGCCTCGCGGTCTCGGCGGGCGCGAACGTCAAGGCGGTGCAGCGCATGCTCGGCCACGCCTCAGCCGCAATGACGCTCGACACGTACTCGGATCTCTTCGACGACGATCTCGACACCGTGGCCGCGCGACTGGACGAAGCGGCTCTTCGAGCCGGCGTCGTCATCGATGTCTGAGTCACGACGAGACAGCGAAACGTCCCTTAGATCACCACTGATGCACGACAAATGTGGTCAGGATGTGGTCACGTGAGCCGGTCCTCGACGTCAGAAGCAAGAGAATCGAACCCGCGATCCGCGGAGTTCTGCTGTTGTAGCGAGGGCGGGACTCGAACCCGCGACACCACGATTATGAGCCGTGTGCTCTAACCACCTGAGCTACCCCGCCGGGAAGGCTTCACCGGTTTCGCCCGAGGGCTGAACCGAGAGAACCGAGCCCCGAGTCAGGATTGAACTGACGACCCCTTCCTTACCATGGAAGTGCTCTACCACTGAGCTATCGGGGCGTTCGCCGTAATCGGCAACCTGAAGAGGATATCACCTCCCGGGCCAGGTTCCGAACCACGGGTGAGCACCCCCGAAGCCGACCCGACCCCGTCCGAGCCCGACCGCGCCGCGCGTCCTCACCCGACCGTGCGTCCCGATCAGTGCTCGCACGGATGCCGCGGCTGCAGTGCAGCGTTACGCTCATCGCATTCCCGCGAGTGAGTCCGTCCATTGGGGGTGACGGGTGTTCTCGAATATCACGGAGGTCATCGACTCCGGGCCTCGTTCCAGTGCCGTCCGCCCGAGCCATGCGCCGCGAGGCGCCGCGCCCGTCACGTATGTGATCGGCGCCGCCGGCAGCGGCAAGTCGGCGCTCGCGCGTCGTCTCGTGCTCGATGCCGACGGCACGCTGGTCGCGGCGACCCGGGAGTGGAGCGATCCGGATGTCGCGCGCAGGGCGCTCCTCGACGCCGCGGCCGGTTCGAACGGCATGCTCGCGATCGACGACGCGCAACACGTGATCGGCACGGGCGCGGAGCGGGTGCTCGAGGCGTTCGTCGTGGCATCCGGACTCCGATCGCTCGTCGTGGTCTCGCGGCGGCCGCCGACCTTCGCGATCGCACGCGAGTCGGTCGTCACCGCGCCGGCGCTCGCGCTGCGATCGCCCGACGTCGCCGTGCTGTTCCGCACGGCGTGCCGATGCCGGCTCGATCCGGAGACGACGTCGCGCGTGCGGCACGAGACGGCCGGATGGGCGCAACTGCTGCGCGAGCTCGCGACGACCGCCGACGCGAGTTCCGACGAGGCGCTCGACGCCTGGCTGGCCGACGCGGTCTTCGGCGATGCCGCCGCGGGGTGGTTCGAGGAGGTGCTCGCCGACCTTCCGTCGACGCTCGTGGAGGCGCTGACCATGACGAGCGCGCTGCCGCAGCTCGACCTCGCGCGCACCGCGAGCCTGCTCGGACACGAGGGGGCGATCGCCCTCATCGGCGCCCTCGACGCCGGCGTCGTCATGCACACCCGGCGCGACGGCGGCCGTCGAGCGCTGCCGCCGATGCTGCGACGGCATCTGCTGCGCAGCATGGACCCGCTCACCAGGACGGTCGCGTCGAAGACGGCCTGCCGGGTACTGCTCGACGAGGGCGCGAACGCGGCGGCCGCCGACGCGCTCGCCGCCGGCCGGGCGTGGGTCGACCTCGACGCGCTGCTGCGCGGCGATCCCTCCGCCGCTCGGGGTGCGGCGCTCTGGGCCGAGCAGCCGCCCGCCCAGGTCGCCAGCAGATCACCGGGCATCGCCGCGGCGCTCGAGGCCGCGCGCGCCGACGACCGCATCACGCCCATGCCGCCGACGACGGCCGGCCACGCGGCATCCGCCCCGCTCGAACGCCAGCCGGTGCTCTGGAAGGCGCTCGAGCGCATTCGCCGCGGAGACCTTGCGGGCGCCGTGCCGAGCCTGCGTCGCGTCGCGCGCACCGCCGAATCCGTCGCGGATCGCAGCACTGCGCAGCTCGCGCTGCTCGTGATCCGCGCGCCGATCGCCGAGCCGCGAGAGACGCTCGACGGCCTGCTCGCGCTCGAACGCCTCTGCGTCGAGCACGCGCTCGGCGGACTCGCGCGGATCACCCGCGGCGCGATCGCGGCCATCACGACCGCGCGCGAGCGGGGCACCGTCCGGCAGGTGTTCGACCAGCTCGAGCTCCGGGGCGACACCGTCGGCGCCGGCATCGTCGTGGCGGTCGACGTCGTCGACCGCTTCCGTCGGGGCGTCTTCGAGATCGACCGCGCGACCGCGTTCGCCGAGCGCTGCGATCGCCTCGGGCTGGCGGATGTCGCGACCTGGGGTCGTGCCATCGCGGCCGTGGGCGCCGCGGTCGACGGCGACCGGCGCGCACCCGACCTCCTCGCGGCCGTCGACGCCGCCACGATCACACTCGGACTGCCGGGCCCGAGGGCGCTGCTCGAGGCGGCGACCGCGCTGCGTTCCGGTGATGCGGATGCCGCGGCCGCCCACGCGGGCCGGGCGCGCCGCGCCGCACTCGAGACCGGGTTGCCGCGCCTGCCGCTGGCACTCCCCCGTCGGGCGCGCGTGCACGTGCGGACGCCGGACCCCGCGGCCGTGCAGGTCGCCGTGACGTGCTTCGGCGGCTTCCGCTTGCGGCTCGACGGCATCGACGCGGACCTCAGGCTCGTGCGCCCCCAGGCCCGGATGCTGCTGCGCATGCTCGCCCTCAACGCCGGCGCCCCCCTGCACCGCGAGCTCATCGCCGACCTGCTCTGGACCGACCTCGGCAGCGAGTCGGCGCTGCACGCCCTGCACGTGAGCGTGTCGAGCCTGCGTCGCATGCTGCCGGCCTCGGGGCGGCAGGGTGGCATCGTCGAACGGGTCGGCGAGGCCTACCGCATCGGCATCGCCGCGAGCCACGACTGCGACCTCGCCGAGTTCGACGAGCACCTGAGCGAGGCGGCCGTCGCGAAGGCGCGGCGCGAGCCCGGCATCGCGCGCGACCGACTCGTCACCGCGCTCGAGCTGTACCGCGGCGACGTGCTGCCAGAGGACGGGCCAGCCGAGTGGGCGGTCGGCGCCCGCGAGCGGTATCGGCACCGCGCCGGCGAGGCGGCCTCGTCGCTCGCGCACCTGCACTCGCACTTCGGCGACACGAAGGCCGCCGTCGCCGTGGCCCGCCGCGCCGTCGAGATCGACCCATGGCTCGACGACTCCTGGCGCACGCTCGTGACCATGCACGATCGCGCCGGCGACGTCATCGCGGCCCGACGCGCCGAGGAGGGCTACCGCTCGATGCGCACGGCGCTCGAGTCGGAGTGAATCGACGGTTCAGCGACCGTAGAACTCCACTTCGGCGACCGAGACGTGCGTGTCGGGTGACGCTCCGTAGGCACCCTCGATCGTGAACTGCACGGCGACCACGTCGTCGACGCCGATGTCGAAGCGCTGCGGCCCCGGTTCGTCGGCGAGCTTCAGCCGCGTGTCATGGGTCTCGCCCGCGGCATCCGTCGTCGTCACGAGCACGGATGACGGGCGCGCCTGCGCGAGGAAATCGGCCTGCTCCACCGACGCGCCCGGCGAGATCTGCACCGCGACGAGCCGGAACGGGGCGTCGAACGTCGCGGCGAGCCATTCGCCGACAGCGGCACCGGTCGGCGCCGGCGCCCACGACAGGTCCGAGAAGCCGTCGTGCGCGAGTTCCGGCCCGCGTGCGTCGGCAGAACTCGAGGCCGTGAGGCCCGACGGGTTGTGCGCGCTCGAATCGACCACGCGATCGGTCGCCGTCGCGACGAAGGCGAGGATCTCGAGCCGAAGGAACCAGACTCCACCAGCCACGGCCGCCAGAATGACCACGAGCACGATCCACCCCACCCGGAACCGGCGCCGGCGTTTCGGTCGTGTTCCGGCCGAGGCCTGGCGCGAGGTCGGTACCGAACGGTCGGGCTCCGGCTCGAGCGGCGAGGCGCACCGACGGCAGAAATGGCGGCCCGGCGCGTTGCCCGCCCCGCAGCTCGGGCAGACGAGATCGCCCGGCTTCGGGGCATCGAGCGGGCTCGCCTTGCGGCGCACCGGTCGCTGGGGCACGGCAGTCGGCTTGCGCGGCGCAGGGGCGGATGTCGGCGCGACCGCCTTCGGCACGTTCGCCGCCGGCACTGGGGCGGGGACGAACGCGGCGGGGACGGCCGCCGCGGGGATGACGGGGGGCGGGGGCGGAGTGGGTGCCGGGGCCGGTTCGGGTTCCCGCTCGGGTTCCGGTTCGGGGGTCGGCTGGTCTCGAGACGCTTCGCTCCTCGACCGGCGAACATCCGGTTCGAGTTCGGGCTCCGGCTCGGGGGTCGGCTGGTCTCGAGACGCTTCGCTCCTCGACCGGCGAACATCCGGTTCGGGTTCGGGTTCGGGCTCCGGCTCGGAGGTCGGCTGGTCTCGAGACGCTTCGCTCCTCGACCGGCGAACATCCGGT
Source organism: Agromyces aureus (assembly GCF_001660485.1). GTDB lineage: Bacteria > Actinomycetota > Actinomycetes > Actinomycetales > Microbacteriaceae > Agromyces > Agromyces aureus. The sequence goes on along the minus strand of NZ_CP013979.1, from coordinate 472,479 downwards.
TCGGGTTCGGGCTCCGGCTCGGGGGTCGGCTGGTCTCGAGACGCTTCGCTCCTCGACCGGCGAACATCCGGTTCGGGTTCGGGTTCGGGCTCCGGCTCCGGCTCCGGCTCCGGCTCCGGCTCCGGCAGGGGCAGGGGCTCGGGCTCGGGCTCGGGCTCGGCCTCGGGCTCCCAGACCTCCTCGAACGACGCGGACGTCGGGTTCGCGGCATCCGTCACCGCGCTGCGATCCCACGCGAGGTACGCGCCGCACTGACCGCAGAAGTCGTCGCCCTCGTCGTTCTGGGTGCCGCACTCCTCGCAGACGATTCCGTCGGCCATCTCACGCCCCCGCGATCTCGATCTCGATGCGGATGTGCGCGGGCACCACGCGTCGGGCGGCCCGCTCGACGCGCCGCCGCAGCGCCTCGGCAGCGGCCTCGGCCGCGCCGGCCTTCGATCCGCTCGCCTTCGATGCACCGGGTCCGGGCGCGATCGAGATGCGCACGGCGCCGTCGGGCGAGCCGGGCAGCGCGCCGCGGGCGGTCGCCGACCACGACGTGCCGCCGCTCTCGACGACGTCGACCGCGGCATCCGGACCCGCAATGAGCTGCACGGTCTCGAGCACGCCGTCGAAGCGCCCGGCACGCCGATGCAGGCCGGCCGCGTCGGCGACCACCCGACGACGCTGCTCGACCGGCCACTCCTCGTCGAGCTCGACGTCGACCCAGCTCGCGAGCCAGTCGAGGAAGTCGGCCGGCGTCGTGCCCGGGCGCACATACGCGTCGAGGTTGTCGAGCACCGAGAGCACCGGGGCGATCGAGGCGTCGAACGCGGTCAGCCAGCGCTGCAGGAACTCGTCCTCCTGCAGCACCGCCGGAAGCCTCGTCACGTACGGCGACGGGTTCTCGAGCTGTGGCACCAGTCCGCGCACGTCACACCCCCGCCGTCACGCGCACGCGGTGCTCGAAGCCGAACACGAGGGCGTCGGGCTCGAGGTCGATGCGCTGCACCGGATCGCCGCGCTTGCCCGTCACCGGGTCGGCGCCGAACAGCAGCACCTCGTCGACGAGCTCGGTGCCGGGCAGCGCCTGCAGCACGGCGTACACCTCGCCCGCGAGCACCGGCCGCCCGAACGGCCAGCCGCCACCGTCGGCGCCGCCGCGCGCCGCGTCGAAGTAGGTGTAGAGCGCCGCGACCGCGTCCTCCCGCAGTCGTTCGACGGCGACGCGCGGCCGGGCGATGAGCTTGGCGACGATCGTGATGCCCTGGTACAGCGGCGGCTCGATCGCGAGGCGGGCGCCGACCGTGCGGCGATGCTCGAGGTCGTCGGCGAGCACGGTGAGCACCTCGTTCGACGGGATCAGGTCGGCGAACTCCACTCGCCCGTCGGCGGCGTGCACGGCCGCGGGCACGACGAGCAGCCGAACGCCCTGCTCCGAGCCCTTGCCCGTCGCGGGCACGGCCTTCACGCGGGCGATCGAGGGCGCGACCCGCTTCGCGAGCTGCTCGTAGTCCTCGAGCGTCACCGCCCGGTCGAGGGTGCGCAGCGTCAGCGGCCCACGCGCCTTCGCCTCGTCGACGGTCTCGCCGTCGACGCCGTCGTGCGCCGACCGCCGGTTCGTCACGCGGTTCACGAAGGGAACCGTCGACCGCAACGCCGACACGGCACCTGGAGCGACGTTCCCGCGCGCACCCCCTCCGACGCGGTACCGCGGCACCCGGATCGGCGCGCCCTTCGGCGGCACCGCACCGTAGAAGTGCATCGCCCCGTCAGCCTCGCGCACGGCGGGCGCGAACGTCACCACGCCCCTCGTGCGGTCGATGCGCACGACGCGGGCGTCGGCATCCTGATCGGCGAACTCGTCGACCTCCACCCAGGCCTCCCAGGCGGCGCCGGTGCCGACCTCGACGGTGAACGGCGCGCCGTCGTCGACGACCGGCCGCACGGCGAGCCCGAACTCCTGCCCCGGCACGCCCTCGCTCAGGCCGAGGATCTCGTCGTCGACGGTCGTGGCGTGGATCGCGTGCGTCACCGCGCCGACGGTGTCGGCCGCGGCGGAGCGCACGAGCGGCGAGACGCTGTACGTGGGCACGTCGGCCTCGCGCTGCTCGAGGCGCGTGCGGATCCAGCCGGCGCGCTCTCCGGAGATGACGGATGCCACGTGCCCCGCAGGCACGATGAGCACGACGTCGCCGCGGCGGTTGAGCCCGCCCGTCGCGTCCGACACGACGTCGCACGCGCTCCACTCCGAGCCGCACCACGCCTCCCACACGATCGGCGGATCGAGCGGGTCGACGCCGACGCCGCGCACCGCGCAGTCGAGGTGCAGCGAGATCGCGAGTCCGGGTGCGGGGTCGTCGAGCCCGAGCAGCAGCGCGTCGCCGATCACGGGAGTGCGCTGGAACGCGTCGAGCTCCTCGCCCTGCAGCTTCGTGTCGCGAACCCACGGGTCGCCCGCGGCGGGTTGGCTGCCGATGCGGATCAGCGATCGGGGCGGGATCTCGCGGTCGTCGACCGTCGTGAACACGATCGACTCGGAGGTCTCGGTGCGCGGGGTCCCGGCCTCGGTGCGCGCAGGCACGACGACCGTCTCGGTGCGCGGCGCGGACAGCCAGAAGACGAGCTCCGTGCTCGCGTTCGCCGGCGGGAACAGCGACACCCCGAGCAGGTCGAGGTAGGCCAGGTAGAGCCGGTCGGGCACCCGGTTCAGGCGGTACAGGAGCTCGTCGGTCATGAACGCGAACGCCTCGATGAGCGTTACACCGGGGTCGGAGACGTTGTGATCGGTCCACTCGGGGCAGCGCAGCGCGACGAGCCGCTTCGCGTCGTCGACGAGGTCCTGGAACCGGCGGTCGTCGAGGTTCGGGGCGGGCAGGTTCATGAGGGCGCTCCTTGCTCCTGCGGGATGACGTAGAACGGGAAGACGAGGTTCCTCGGGTCGTTGGTGCCGAGGATCATGTAGCCGATGTCGATGTAGAGCACGCCGTCCTCGGCGTGCTCGAGCGAGACCGACACCTCGCCGAGCTCGATGCGCGGCTCCCAGAACCGCAGCGCCGCGCGGACGGCGACGCCCATCGCCCCGGCCGTCGAGGCATCCGCCGGTGCGAAGACGTAGTCGTGCACGGCGCACCCGAACTCCGGGCGCATCGGCCGCTCCCCCGGCGCGGTCGCGAGGATGAGCCGGATGCTCTCCTCGATCTCGCGCTCGTCGGAGGTGAGCGCGATGCGACCCGTGGCATCGGCGTGCACGGGGAACGACCAGCCGTGACCGACGAACTCTCGAGACATGCGCCCCGCCCCTCTCTGTTCCCTGTGATCGTGATCGTGATCGTTGCCCGGCCGCTCTCGGCTCGGGAGCCCTGACTCAGTTGATCTTGACGACGCTGCCCTTGACGGTCGTGATTCCGGATGCCGAGAGCTCGGCGGTCGCCTGGCCCTTCAAGGCGAGGGTCGCGCCCTCGATCTCGGTCTTGCCCTTGCCCTTCAGGGCGAGCGAGGCGCCCTCGATGGAGAGCTCGCCGGTGGCCTTGATCTCGATGCTCGAGCCCGAGAGCGCGAGCTTGCCCTGGTCGGCCTTCACCGTCGCATCCGCCTTGGCCGTCACCGTGACGGGGCCCTCGGAGATGATCTCGATGCCCTTCTCGCCCGACTGGGTGAGCGTCACGCGCTGCTTGCGATCGGTCGTCGAGAGGGTCAGCGTCTCGGTGCCCGACTCCTCGGTGAAGACGACCTCCATGCCCGTTCGCGAGGTGAACGAGCGCTTGACCACCTTGCCGTCCTTGACGGACTCGGCCCACGGGGTCGCCGGCTCGTCCTTCCCGTTGTAGAGGCCGCCGATCACGTACGGGCGGTCGAACCGGCCGCCCTCGAACGCGACGAGCACCTCGTCGCCCACCTCGGGCACGATGACCGCGCCGCGCTTCGGCCCCGCCCCCGGCTGCACCGTGCGGGCCCACCCGCTCACGTAGTCGTCGGACAGGTACGGGAACGTGAGCTTGACCCGCCCGGAGTTCTCCGGGTCGTCGATGTCGCTGACGAGCGCCGAGACGACGCCCGGCATGCGCGCCGCACCGGCGGCCGCGCCACCGGCGCCTCCCGCCGACGCCCCGCCGCTCGCGAGCCCGAACAGCGAGCGATCCGAGGCGTTGCTCACCGTCACGGTGGTCGTGTATCCCGCTTCGGCCGCGAACTCGTGCATCGCCTCGGTGACGGTGTACCGGCCGTCGAACGGGGCGCCGTACCCCTTCAGCGACACGGCGGTGCCCGAGTGCATCTGCGAGTTGCCGAGGATCCGCGCCTCGACCTCGGCGAATCCGCCCGCGATGCGGTCGGCGACCGCCTTCGCCTGGCTCTCCTGCGCGCGCTGCAGCCCGTCGCCGAGCGCCGACACGTACGCGGGCGACCCGAACGCGCTCGCGACCGTGGCGGGCTTCAGCGTCGCGAGGTCGACCGACCTGGTCTCGGGCTTCGCCTTGGCGATGACCGCCTGCTTCTGCTTCGGATCCCACCCGCGAACCTCGACGTCGGGCACCTGGCTCGCCGCGGTCACGGTCGACGTGAGCCACAGCGTGTTCATGCCGTGCTCGATGACGACCGGATCGTCGCGGGCGGACTCCGCGCCGGCCGGGGCCTCGTTCGCCATCGTGCGCGGCGCGAACACGAGGCCGTCCTCCAGGACCGAGAACGTGCAGCCCGAGGCATCCGCGAGGCGCTTCAGGAACACCCAGTCGCTGACGTTGTCCTGCGTGACGTGGTCGACGACGCTCGTGTCGGGCACCTGGATCTGCTTGACGCGCACGTTCGCCCGCCGCGCGACCTCCTGCACGATGTCGGCGACGGTCTTGTCGAGGTAGGCCGCGACCCGTCGGCCCCGGGAGAGCCGGTGCGAGCGGTCGAACCCGCGCACCCTCGTGCGCAGGGCGCCCGCGACATCCTCGCGGTCGATCGCGGTCACCTCGCCGTCGAGGAGTCGCTGCGGGCCCTGCGGTCCGTTCTCGGAGACCGTGAGCAGCACGGCCTTGCCGATGGCGAATCCGGCATCCGTCAGCACCGTGCCCGCCGTGTCGGCGAACTCGAGCTCGAACGAGTCCGGCAGGTTCGCGGCATCCGTCACCCGACCGGTGACGAGCAGGCTCGACGCCCCCGCCGGCATCGGTCGCCCCTCGACCGAGACGAGCAGGAGGCTCGTGTACGTGTCAACGGCCGGCATTCGCGACCTCCTTGCGCACGACGACGAGCGTCGCAGGCCGCACGAGTTCATCGGCCGCCGGCAGGAACACCGGGCGACCCGGCACGAGGCGCATCGGATCGTCGATGCCGTTGACGTCGGCCAGCACGCGCCACATCGCAGCGCTGCCGTACTCGCGATAGGCGATCCCCGCGAGGGTGTCGCCCTCCTTGAGCGTGTGCACGCGCCGCGGACGAAGGCCTCCCGACGTCGGGTTCTGCTTGCCGGGCTCCTCGGCGATCTCCTCGAGCGCGACCGCGCACACCGCGCGGAGCGGCGTGCCGGTCGGCGAGAACAGCGTGTACTTCGCCGACACCGACTTGATGTAGCCGACGAAGCCCGAGAGCACGCCCCACTTGAACCGCACCCACGGCGCGGAGGGGGTGTCGCTGCGCTTGGAGTCCTTCGTGGGCGCGCACGCCTGGAAGAGCTTCTCGACGCGCTGCACGACGCTGTCGCCGCCCGAGCCCTGCGTGTCGTCGAAGAACATCTCGACCGAGAGCTTCTGCGCCTCCGGACCCTGGTAGGTCGCCGGCGGCGCGGAGGAGGCCTTCTTCTGCTTCTCGGTCTTCCAGCTCGCCGACTTCGCCATCGTGAGTTCCTTGGGGTTCATCTGGAACTCGATCGAGCCGATCGGACCGCCGGGCACGCCGGGCGTCTTGCCGGGCTCGAGCAGTTCGAGCACGGCATGCGTGAGGCTCGCGCTCGTGGTGTCGGTCTTGGTGACGGGCATGTGGTGCTCCTTCCGGTCAGCCGTCGGCGTCGATGCCGTGGTGGGCGAGCTCGAGGGTCTCGGTGAGCACCTTCGGCTGGTCGGCCGTGAACGACGGGCCGGTCCAGCGCACGGGCACCACCCGTTGCAGGTACCAGGTCGCGATCTTGTCGCCGTAGGCGTTCTGCGCCTGGATCTCCGCGGTGCTCGGCTTCAGCCCCGGCGCCTTCGAGATCCACGCGAGGATCGGCTGCGACGTGCCCTTGCCGACCGGACGCGAGAGCTTCACGTTCGAGAACTTGAGCCGGGTCGGCAGCTGCCAGACGAAGCTGTTGTTGCCGCCCTCCTCGCGGGATTCGAGCACGACCTCGACGCTCAGGCCCTCGCAGCTGGCGAACTCGCCGAGCGATTCGCCGTCGATCTTCACGACGTAACTGACGCCGACCGCGATCTTGGTGTCCTCGATCATGTCGCCTCCCCCTTCAGATTCCGTCGATACGGATGCCGCGGCGTTCCCGATCGAGCAGCAACTCGGCCTTCAGCCGGCGCGCGAGGGGGCCGTACAGGCGGGCGGCGAGCGTCTCGAGGCCCGCGGGCGAGGTGTCGATGCCTCCGGCGCCCGCGCCACCGCCGGCGGCTGCGGCGGCTCCCCCGGCCGCCGGGGCCGAGGCGGACTCCCCCGGTGGCTCGGCGGGCGGGGTCGAGCCCGGGTCGACCGCGGTCTGCACGACCGGGCCGCCCGCCGACGAGCCGCCCGACCAGCTCGCTCCGTCTGGCGGTCCATCGAAGCCGCCGTCGGATCTGTGCGCCGGCGCCGTCGGCACCACGGGCAGCACCATGCGCGAGACGGATGCCGCGGGCGGGGCCTCGATCGTCTGCGAGGCGCGCTGCACGGCGACCGGGGTCGCGCCGGGGTGCCGGAGTGCGCCCGGTGCCGCAGTGGCGAGCGGCGTCCGAGCGAGGCCGGGGGCGGGGGCGGCCGCGTCGGATGCGGCGAGACGGCTCACGGCGAGCGGCGGGGCGCCGAATCCGGGGGGCGTCGCCGGCCGGGCGAGCGAGGCGGCGGCGGCGGAGGCGGGTCGGGTCTCGTCGTCGCCCGCGGCCTGCGTGCGGTCGACACCGGTGGCGTCGTCGATGGCGGCGGTCGCGCCGAGGGCGTCGAGCCCGTCGGTCGCGCCGAGCGCATCGAGCCCGTCGGTCGAGCCGAGCCCGTCGGTCGCGTCGGTCGCACCGCCCGGGCGCGGTGCCGCGAGGCCGAGCGTCCGTTGCACCCAGCCGAACACGCCGCCCGACGACCCGGTTGCGGTCCCGGGCACGCCTTCCGCGTTCGGCCCGCTCGATGCACCGGACACGCCCGATGCACCCGTCGCGCGTTGCAGCGTCGGCCCGCCCGCCGGTCCCGCCTCCCGCTGGACGCCCGAGGCGTGTCGCTGGACCGCCACGGCGGAGGCGGGCGTGGGCGTCGGCGTCGGCAGTTGATCGCCGACGACCGCCGTGGCCGGCACCGCCCGTGGGCGCATCGCCCCGCGCGGCTGCGCGATCACCTCGAACGAGCTCTCGAGGGCTCGCTGCGCGATGAGGGGCACGACGAGCGGTGCGGGTGCCGGGTCGAGCGCCGGTACGACGGTGCCCTCGGCCGGCGCGACGGCGTCGGATGCCACGCGATCGCCCCCGACTGCGGCGTCGCCCTCGACCCCGCTCCTCGTTCGCTGCAGCGCGAGACCGACGGGAACCGTCCAGCCGGCCGGCGAGCCCGCCGTGGGCCCGGGATCGGGTCCGCCCACCCCTGCGCCGAGCCCGGCCGGTCGTTCGGCGACCGCCTCGATCGCCCGCGTGCCGCCATCGCTCGCGGCGGCACCGCCGGGCTCGCCGCCGTCGACGGACGGCGCCGCCGAGTCCGCGGTCGGGTTGGGCGAGACGGCCGCTCCAGGGGCGGCGGCCGCCTCGCGTTGCACGGCGGACGTCGACGGGATCGACATCGACGCGTCCTCCGCGGCGGAACCGGGCACCGCGACATCCGGCGCCGATCCCACCTCCGAACCGCGCGCTGGACCGGGTCCCGGCGCGGAGATCTCGGCCCGGCCCCCGGGTAGCGGTGCGCCGAGACCCATGCGCCGGCCGCTCGGCTCGGGCGCGCCGGTCGCGCGCTGCACCGGGATGGGCGAACGGGTCGGCATGGCCGGCGTTGCGGCGGGCGACTCCGACGGGCGCGGCAGCGGGGCCGCGAGGCCGAACCGGCCGGGATCGTGCACCGGCGGCGAGGCCGCGATCGTCGACGTCTCGGCGACCTCGAGCGGTGCGGATGCCGCGGACGGGTCCTCGGCTGGGAGCGTCTGGTCCGGCGAGGTCGGCATGCTCGCACCGGCATCCGCCGCAGGCATGCGCTGCACGCTGGGCAGTGCCAGGTCGGGTGCGGCAGGGGCGGGCGAGGCGTCGGCGTTCGCGGTGCCGCTGTTCGCGGGCTCCGGCGCGTCGGCCACCGGCATCCGCTCGGCCGTGATGGGCACCTCGGCGATCGCGGGATCACTGCTCGCAGGCTCGGCGAGCGCCGCCTCGGAGAGCGGGAGTTCAGCCACCGAACCCTCGGATGCTTGCACCTCGCGTGTCGCCGTGTCCACGGAGGGCCCGGCATCCGCCGTCTCATGCGTGGGCGCGGCACTCGGTGCCACGCTCCGCGCGGGAGTGCCCGACCCCGCCTGCCGCTGCACCACCGCGCGCCGCTCGCGCGCCTGCTCGGCCGCCGTCTGCGGCGGGCGTAGGGTGAGGTCGGCGACCGCGGCCCGTTGCACGGGCGCACCGAGCTCGCTCGCCGCGGCCGCCACGGTACCCGCGGGTGCCGCGGAGTCCACGACATGCGTGAGCTCGGCGACCCGGCTCGGAATCACGCGGGTCGGCAGGGCGTCGACCCATTCGGCGCGCAGCGTCGCGGGCGGGGCATCGGCGATCTGCCGCTGCACCGGCGGCAGGAACGCCCAGCCGGCGGGCGAGTACGACGTCGACGCTGGGCCGCCCGGGCCCGGATCCCCGGGCGCCGCAGACGCGGCGGACGGCGCCTCCGCGCCCCCGCCGGATCCTCGCGCCTGCCCGCCGTCATCGGCCGCGACGCGCTGCCACGGCCAGCGCATCACTGCTCCTCGGTGAGCCTTGTGTTGATCGCCGCGATCTCGCGCACGTAGCGCAGTCGCACCGCGTGCTCCATGTCGAGGATGTCGTCGAGCGACCAGTGGAAGTGGTAGGCGACGTACGCGACCTCTTCATGGATGCGGTCGGTCGAGTACGTCATGATTCCCCCAGGCGGCCACCGGCGAGATCGGCGGTGAACCGGTGCGAGCACTCCGGGCAGGTCACGGCGATGCGCGTGTGGCCCTCGGCGTTCACCCGCCGGTAGAAGTCCTGCAGGAACGCGACATCCGAGGCGAACATGTTCTCGACCACCGACGCGTCGATCGCGCCGAGCGACCCGAGCGAGGTGATCACCCGGCCGAGCAGCACGACGGTCGTGTACGCCGGGTTCTCCTGCACGCGAGCGTCGTAGAGCGGCAGCAGCTCGTCGCGGGCCGTCGCGAGGCGCATGACCCCGCGGCGGTGCACGGTCCCGTCGGAACCGACGTAGCCGCGCGGCAGCTCGAAGGCGAACTCGGTGCGCATCACCCCGTCGTCGGCCGACGAGGGCGCGCCCGCGACATCCGCCCCCTCGCTGCTCGGCCTCGTCGCGATGACGCGTTGCATGTCACTTCACCTCGGACTCGTCGAAGCACACCGTGAACTTCTCGGTCGCCTGCTCGGTCGCGCCCGCCTTGAGGGAGTTGACCTCGACGCTGCGCACCCAGCAGTTGCGGAACTCGTACTTCTTGATCGTCGCTCCCGCGTAGTCGAGCAACTCGACCGAGGCGGTCTTGCGCGCACCGGCCACGTCGCCCTTCATGACGACGCCGAGCCAGTCGGAGATGGTCTTCGAGTCGGTCAGGCCGCGGGTGACGGTGAACTCGCCCGTCTTGGCGCGCCCGATCAGCTGGCGCGCGACGTACTTGCCGTCGGCGAGCTGCTGCTTCAACTCGATCTTGTCGACCTCGTTCTTCAGGCCCGACACCTCGGTCACCTTCGGCAACTCGATGCCGTCGATGGTGACCTTGAAGGCGTAGGCCGGTGACGAGTCGAACGGATCCGCGAGTGCCATGGTGTGCTCCTCTTCGCTGAGATGTGGTGTGGATGTCGAATCATTCGTTCACGAGGCTCGTGCCGCCCGAGAACTGCGAGAGCTCGAAGATCACGAACTCCGCGGGCTTCACGGGGGCGACGCCGATCTGGCAGACGACCTGGCCGGCATCGATGACCTCGGCCGGGTTGGTCTCCTCATCGCACTTGACGAAGTAGGCCTCGTCGGCCGTCGCGCCGAACAGGGCGCCGCTGCGCCACTCGTTCACGAGGAACGCCGAGATCGAGCGCCGCAGCTTGCCCCACAGGGCCTGGTCGTTCGGCTCGAACACCGCGAACTGCGTGGCGCCGAGGATCGACTTCTCGAGGTAGTTGAACAGGCGGCGGATGTTGACGTACCGCCAGGCGGCATCGCTCGACAGCGTTCGGGCACCCCAGACGCGGATGCCGCGGCCCGGGAACGCCCGGATCGCGTTCACGCCGATCGGGTTCAGCAGCTCCTGCTCGGTGCGGGTCAACTGCGTCGCGAGTTCCACCGCACCACGCACGACCTCGTTGGCCGGGGCCTTGTGCACCCCGCGCTCGGCATCGTTGCGAGCCCAGACGCCGGCCATGTGCCCCGACGGCGGCATGAACCGGTTCGTCGAGGTGACGGGGTCGAGCACCTTGATCCACGGGTAGTAGAGGGTCGCGAACTTCGAGTCGTAGCCGGCGCCCGTGCGACGCCACTCGCGCACCTCCTGCGCCGAGAGGTTCGGCGGCGGGTCGAGGATCGCCATTCGGTCGCCCATCAGCTCGCAGTGCGCGATGACCGCGAGCTGCACGGACTTCACGATCTCGAGGGTGACGGCGCCCTGCTCGTAGGCGGCCATGAGGTCGGGAACGGCCACCATGGTGACCTCCTCGATCTCCTCGAGACCCCCGAAGCCGGTACGGTCCGCCGAGTTGCCGATGTAGTTCGCCGCCGAGATGCCGTCGAGCACGATCGGCTGCTCCTCGGGCTCCGGCACGACCAGGTCGAACGTGCCCGTGCGGGGCGTGACGCCGGCCGATGCCGGGTCGCGTTCCTCGACGGTCACGAGCTTCGAGTCGGCCGAGATCTTCGTCACCACGTAGGCGAGGCTGTCCGGCTTCGGCGACACCTGTTCGTACACCTCCGGCGAGCGCCCGTCGACGGTGATGACGACCTTGAAGGCGCCCTCCTCCGGCTCTTCACCGCCGGGGTCGGCGATCTCGACCGAGATCGGCTTCGCGTTCGGCGAGGCGTTCTTCGCCGTGAAGACGTAGTTGCCGATCGCCGCGGTCTGCGGACCGGTCGCGAGCGACTTCGGCTCGCCGCGCTTGCTCGCGCCCTTGCCACCGCCCCCGCCGCCGCCGGCCGCGGCCGTGCCGATGCGCACGACGTAGCAGTTGCCGCCGCCGTTCAGGAAGTACCCGTACACCGAGTACGCGAGATAGGCGCCCGGATACAGCCCGCCGAACGTGTCGACGAACTGGGTCCAGTTCGACACGAGCGTCGGGGCGTTCTCGGGGCCTTTCGGCGCCATGCCGACGAAGGCCGCGACTGCGGTTCCGACGCCCTCGATGGGCCTCGTCGCAGCCTCGATCTCCTGCACGTACACGCCTGGAGAGAGATAGGTGGGCATCGGATGCTCCTTCGCGGTTCGCAGCGGTTCGCATGCTCGCGTTCAGCATCGAACGGATGCCGCGCCCCGGCGCTGTCCGCCGGGACGTGCGTGGGGGTAGCGAGGCGTGCGCGATCGGGCAGGCCTGTTCGCTCAGACTCCTCGCGCGGCGAAGATCGCTTCGATCTCCTGACGTTCGGTGGCGGCGGCGCTCTGGATCGTGCCGGCATCCGGCTTCAGCGGGTACGGCTTGCCGTCGGGGTCGACCCGCGACGCCTGGTGCGCCGTCCAGTCCTTTGCGACTGCGCCGACCGTTCGATTCACGGCACCTGTCGAGAGCATCGAGAATGCCTTCCTGGCGTTCGCCACGTTCGCAGTCGACTTCGCCGCGCGTTCGGTCGAACCGCCGCCTGCGACGACCTTGGCACCGCCGTAGAACCCGGCGATCAGACTGAGGTCGCGGTTCGGTCCGAAGTCCTTGTCGACACGGGCCGTGCTGTACGTCAGCACGGTGGTCAGGCTGTCGTACTCGCCCTTCGTGAGGATCGGCACGCCGGCGACCGAGAGGACCGCGTTGGCGTAACCGCGAGGGATCACGTGTTCCGACCACAGCCCGGGTCGGGGCGACGGCTGCGACCCGTGCGGCGCCACGTTGCCGACGTGCTTGTCCTGCTCGCCCGGCTTGACGCTCGACTGCCCGACCGCGGTGGGGTTCACGGCACCCGAGACCGCCCAGAACCCGTTCTGCACGATCAACTCGAGCGACGTCATGCGGTAGCGGAGCTTGATCGCGGTGAGCAATGGCCCGACGAGCATGCGGAGCATCGGGCGATCCGCGAAGCGGTTCACGATCTTGAGCCCGGCGGCGACGCCCTTGTCGAGCCGCGCCTTCTTCTCGGCCTCGACCTGCTCGGGCGTCTTCTCCTTGATGCCGAGCTTCTTCTTGACCTTGCCCCAGGCCTCCTTGCCCTTGGCCTTGATCTTGGCGAGCGCCTTCTTGCCGAGCGCGATGGCCTTCTTGCCGAAGGCGACGGCCTTGCCGACGACCCAGTCGATGACCTTGTTCACGGGCTTCTGCACGGCCTCGATGATCTTCTTGATCTTGCCGCTGATGCCGCCGAGGCCGAGGAGCGAGGCCATGAAGCCGATGATCACGGGCACCATGCGGCCGAGCGTGTTCTCGATGTAGCCGGCGACGGCGCCGACGCCGCCCGAGGCGATCGACTCGACCGAGTCGAGCACCGAGTCGACGAACGCCTTGATCTGCTCGGCCTTCTCGACGAAGAACATGACGACGTCGTAGATCATCTTGCAGGCCTTCACGAAGGCCGACGCCGGGTTCAGCATCGAGACGAGCCACACGATGCCGGCCTTGATGATCTCGACGGCGACCATCTCCTTGACCTGGCCCATGATCATCTCCTTGATGTCACCGACCTTCTCGAGGATCATGCGCCAGATGCCGCCGAGCCCTTCCTTGATGATGAGCTTCACGACGTCGAAGCCCTGCTCGACGAGCTCGATCGCGCCGGGCGGCAGCTTCGCTGCGATGCGGGCGCGCACGTTCGCCCACGTGAGCCCGAGGATCGAGAGCACGAGCTTCAGGATGCCCTGCAGGTCGAACTTGGCCGGCAGGTCGATGCCCGCCGACGACAGCGCACCGAACAGCCAGGTCTGCAGGCCGTTCTTGAGGTGCGTGGCGATGTTCGAGCCGAACGCCATGATGCCGCTCTTGACCGCGTTGACCAGGTTGCCGAGGAACGCGATGGGGTCCTTGATGATCTTCTCGACGGCGCCCGCAGCCCGCGCGAGGACGCCGAGCAGCATGGTCTTGAGCTTGAGGATCGTCTCGACCGCGCCGACCACCGCGTCCTTCGCCTTGTCGACGAGCCCCTTGTTGGCCTCCTGCATGGCCTTGATCTCGTCGTCGACGGCGGTGCGCGCCTCGACGTACTTCGTGGCGAGGTCCTCGGCGAGCGCCTGACCCTTCTCGTCGACGGAGGCCTCGAGCTCGTCGAACCGGCCGCCGACCTCCTTCGCGGCATCCGCCCCGACCTTCTGGAGCGAGGGCTTGAGGCTCTTCGTGTACGCCGCGATCTTCGCCTTGCCCTCGGCGACCTTGACCTTCGCGGCGGTGAGTTCGCCGCCGACGACGTCAGCGACGCGATCGATGGCCTTGGCCATCTCGCGCTCGTACGTGGCCCGGGCTCGCTTGAAGATCTCGTCGACCTCGGGCTCCGGCCCGAGCAGCAGGTCGGCGGTCCAGCGCATGGCGCCAATCGTGTCGTACGAGTAGCGCTTGTCGCGGAACGCCTTCATCTCGCGCGTGTGCTGCTCGGTGAACGCCTTCTTCGCCGCTCCCTCGCCCTCCTTGAACGCCAGGTCGACCTTCGCGTCGATGCCCGTGAGAATGAGGTCGACCGCGGTCTTGGTCTCGTCGAAGAGCCGCGTGACGTTCGCGGTCACCGCGGCTCGTTCCTGCTCGTCCTTCGTGCGCGCGGCCTGCTGTCCGCGGGCGACGCCGCTGCGGCTGGCGGCTCCGGCCCCCATGAGCCCGCCGGATGCCGCGGTGCCGGCGCTCGCGGCGCCCTGCTGGGCCTGCCCGAGCTGCTGCGCCTCCTGGGCCCTGAGTTGTCCGGGCGCGGCGACGGAGTGCGCCTCGGCCTGCGACTTCGCGGCGAGCGCACCCGTGAACTCCGGCTCGTTGGAGCGCCGGAGCTGGTCCTCGGTGACCCCGGCGTCGGCCATCTTCTGGTCGGTCTCGGCGGGGCCGTTGCGGAGGTCGGTCTGCTCAGGTGGTGCACGCGACGGCGCGGCCTGCGCGGCGTCGATCTTCGTCGGCCCCGGCGGGGCCTCGGTCGGGATCGGGGTGACATCCTTCTCGACCGCGCGCGACGGGTCGGGCGGTCGGGCGGATGCCTCGTTCATGGGTCGCGCGGCGGCCTGCGCGTTGCGTCCGGCGAGCCCGCGCACCTCGGCTCCGACCTGGTCGGCCTTGCCGGACTTCCCGAACTCGTCGGCGTCCTCGAGCGTCTTCGGCGTCTGCTTGTCGATCGCGGCCTTCACGGCGGCGACGAACGCGGCCTTGTCGAACCCGGCGGCGGGAACCGCGCCGAGCGCGTCGGCCTTCGCCGCCTTCGCCTGCGCGTCGCGGTCACCCGCGGGCGGCTGGGCCGCGTGCTGCGCCTCGAGGGCCTTCGTCGCCGGAGCCGGATGCTGCGCGGCCCGGCGCGTCGCCGACCTGATCGATCCGTTGGCCAGGCGCAGTCCGGGGTGCGCCGCCGGGTTCGGAGGGGGCGGCGCGACCGGGGGCGGCGGGATCGCACCTCGAACGAGGCGCTGCACCGCGGGCGAGCGTTCCGGCGGGGCGGCGAGCATGGCCGCGACCGCGGCGTTGCCGGCCGAGCCCTGAAGTCGCATGAGCTGCACGGGCACGGGCACGCGCCCGACGCCGGCGGGCGCACCTGCGCCGGCCGCGGACGTCCGCGCCGCAGGCGCGCGTACGGCGGGCGCCCGCGCGTGGTCGGCGCGAGCGCGCTCGGCGCTCGGCATCGTCATGCCTCCATTCCCGCGCATCGCCGTGCGGGCCGCGGCGGCATCCGGGATCCCATTGGGGCACGACCGGATGCCCGAACGGGCACCCCCTTCCCGAACCGAGGTCGGGAGGGCCACTCTTGAGTGGTGACGACGGTCGCGGGGAAGCAGCCTGCGCCGGTCCGGATGCCCAGCGCACGGACGGCGCACGCCGCACCCGCGCCGACTGCCGCGTCGAGCCCCGCGTCACGGCTGCCGGATGGGAGCGTGCTCGATCTTGTCGCGCTGCAGCGCAGTGCCGGCAATCATGCGGTGAACGCGCTCGTGCAGCGGCAACGACCCGGCGGCAGCGCGGCGTCGACGCGCCCCGGCGGTGCACGCAACGCGACCTCCGCCGCCCACCCGACCGTTCAGCGCGCGCCGGTCACCGTGCCGTCGCGGCAGGAGACGCTCTTCAACGACCGCAGCACGCCGGGCGTCGCGAGCGCCCGCGTCTACGGCGGCGCGGGGGGCGCCAACCTCGATCTCACCCGTGGCGGCACGCCCGAGGTGGCGAAGGCCACCGTGAAGATCCGCTTCGTCGACCAGTCCCGCACTCCCGTGCCGCAACCCGACGGAACGATGGGCCCTGACACCGAGAAGGTGATCCCCCCGGGCGACGCCCGACGTGCCTTCGCGCTGACCACCTGCACGACCGCGCCAGGCCACTGGAACAACCGAGCCGTGCTCGTCGGCGAGCGGGCGGCGCCCGGCATGATCGCCAGCATCTTCACCTCGGACAAGGGCGGGCCGGTGCGGCTGCCGTTGCGGTTCGCGGCCGAGCCGATCTGGGATCTCAGCGGCGCCGACAAGGGGTATCCGACCGTGCGGCTCTTCCCGCAGGCGCAGGCGGCCGGTGGTGCGGCACCCCATCGACGCCGGCAACTACTACATGAACGTGGCGGCCTACGGGGCCGCGAACGCCGAGGCGATCTACGCGCACGAGTACGGCCACCTCATCGGCCTCTCCGACGAGTACTCGCAGTCCAACCCCCAGATGCACGCGCTCATGCACGAGATGGACCCGGCGACCTCGGCGCAGCGCGGTGCAGCCCTCGACCGCGAGGCCGTGCGCCGCATGATCCTGGCCTCGCTCGTGCCGCAGCTGCACGCGCGGGTCGCGGGTGCCGCCGGCGAGATCTCGCAGCAGTTCCTGCGCGCGCAGGGGCCGGTGCGCTCCGCGCTCGGCGCGAGCGTCCGCGCCGCGATGGCCGATCCGACGACCGTCTCGATCCTGCAGATCGCGGTGCCGCCGACCGCGGCCGGGCTCACCCCGTACGTCGCCCGCACGCTCGCCGCCGCGGCGCGGAACCCCGGGAACACGACCGCTCCGGCATCGGCCGCGGTGGCCGCCGAGTTCGCGCCAGCGCCGATCGAGTCGATGCTGCGCCGGCTCTACATGTCGTCGCTGAACGGCGCGGCCACGGGCGTGGTCGACGTCGGCGCGAACCTCGGCATGCACATCAACATCGAGGGCGCGTCCGGCCTCACTGCAGACGGACTTCCTGCGGTTGGCGGCGCGACCGGGCTCTGGGCTGGCGGCCCGGCGGCAGCCGCAGACGTCTCGGCCGTCGTCGACCAGGTCGCCGGCGCTTCGCGCACCGGGCGCGTGCCCCCGCTGCGTGCGTCGGGCTCGATCCTGCGCGACCTGACCTCGCTGCCGGCCGGTTGGGCGGCGCTGGCCGGTGGGGCTCCCGCTTCGATGTCGGTCGCCACGGTGACCAACGACGTGAAGCAGTCGCTGGCGAGCGCGTTCATCGCGCGCACCGCGCCGATCCTCGCCGGAACGGCGGCCCCCACCACCACCTCGCGTCTCGGCCCGTTCGTCGCGGGACTGAACGCCGCCGCCCGCACCGCCGCGACGGCGGCCAGCACGAACGCCGTGCGCGCGTTCCTCGCGGCGGAGGTCACGCCGGTGATCACGAGGTCGACCACGTCGCTCATGGCGGCCCTCGCCGAAGAGGTGACCCGCATCATGGGTACCCCCGCCGAGAAGCTGGCGCAGGCGTCGCCGCGCGATCCTGCGATCGCCGGCATCGCCTCGGCGATGGCCGGACGGTTCACGCTGGCCAAGGCGGGGGCCACGGTCTCGCAGATCGTGAGCGGCGGCTCGGGCGTGAACCCCGGCACCGCCGCCCCCGCGCAGGAGGTCACCTACAGCACGGTGAACATGATGAGCGACAACACCGACATCTTCCGGGCCGACCAGTTCACGGCCATCGCGACCGCGTTCAACGGTGCCGGCCTCAAGAAGAGCCGTGAGAGCGACTTCCACGTCGAGATGGGTGCGGCGTGAGCGACGAGGCCGGCTCGCCGCGCCTGCTGGCTCGCGTACGCGGGCCCGAGAGCGACGTCGCCTTCGCGGTGACGGATGCCGCGTGCTGGGTGGCCGTGCTGCGCCGCCCCGGCACGGCGGGCGACACGGTCGGCACCTTCCGCGCTTCCTGTTCGAGCGTCGAGGCGGATGCCGCGCTCGAGGCCGCTCGACGGGCCCTGGCCGCGCAGCACGACGGCGAGAGCGGCGACGTCGGGTGGTCGATCGACCTCGACGGCCGCAGCGTGCTCGTCTCGCACGGCACGGCGGTCGACGAGGGCCTGGATGCTGCGGTCGATCCGCTCATCGCCCGCGCGCTCGCATCGCCCGTGGCGGCCGTGCGCCTCGAGGCGCACGTCGTCGACGTGCCCGGCATGGGCGCGATGCTCGGGTTCACGTTCGCCTCGCTCGGCACCGAGCCGACGTCGCTGCGGTTCGATGCCGACCGGTTTCAGGTGACGGATGCCGCGGGCTCGGCCTTCGCCCTTCCCGCCCCGTCACTCGGACTCGTCGACGGCGACGGCACGCTCCGCGACGGCCTGCACGCCACCGCGGAACTCCCGGCCGACCGGCGGGCCACCTGCTCCTTCCCGCTCGGCGCGGCCGGCGCCGGAGGCGAAGATGCGGGTGACGACGAGCGAGGCGGACTCGTCGGAGCCGACCTCCTCGGGGCTGCCCTCTCCGGCTCGATCGCCCTGGCCGGCCCCTGGTCGGCCGACGGCATCCAGCCGTTCACGGCCCAGGCGAGCGTGCAGACCGTGCCGAAGGGCGCGCTCGGCTGAGTGCCGGTTCGGCCCGCCGCCGCGGCTCAGCCCGCCGCTTCCTCTTCCTCTTCGGGAGCCTCCTCGCGCTGCACGAAGCTGCCCTGCACGGGCGCTTCCTCCTCCTCGCCCTCGGCGTGCCGTTGCACGGGCGCCGGCTCGCTCATGACGCGCGCGGCGTTGTCCGACGCGGCGCGCTCGAACCGGTCGCCCGGGTCGGAGACGCTCACCCCGCCACCTGTCGCGGTGCCCTCGACCGGACCGGAGCGCTGCTGCACGACGTGCGTCAGCTCGTGCGCGATCGTCGTCTGGCCCGCGAGCGATCCGGGGTCGTACGCGTCGCGCTGGAACACGACGTTGCTGCCGACGGTGTACGCGTTCGCACCGACCGATTTCGCCGAGTCGTGCGCCGCGGCATCCGTGTGCACCCGGACATCCCCGAAGTCGGCGCCGAGACGCGACTCCATGTCGGTGCGCACGCCCGCCTCGAGCGGTGCGCCCGACGACCCGACGACGTCGAGCACCGGCGAGCGTTGCTCCTCGACGAGTTCGCCGACGGCGCCGTTGCCCGCCTCACGCTGCAGCCGCAGCATGCCGGCCGGGCCGAGCACGTCGGCTCGGCGCTCCGCGAGACCGGTCGTCTGCACCTGGGTGTCGCGCGCGGAATCCGTCGTCCTCCGCGCGAGATCGAGGTCCGCGCCGTCGTAGTCATGTGCGTGCATGATGCACCTCCATGGTCGCCCGATCCCATTCCACTCCTGCTCGCCGCCGTCGGCGCGAGGTGTGCCCGATCGGGCATCTCCTGCGTCGCGAACGCGCGCCCGCCTGCGACCGCTGCGCCACCGCCGCCGCCCGTGCCACCGACATCCGCCCCTCCCTCATCGCCCAACGACGAGCGGCCAGTACGGCCCGAACTCGCGCTCGACCACGAGCCGGCCGAGCTTGCGGTACTCGCGGTGCACCGCGTGCACGAGGTGGCGCATGCGCACGAACCCGTCGTCGGCGGCCGCGAAGTAGGCGGCCGTGACCGCGGCCGAGCGGATCGCCCCGCCCGCGAGCTCGAACGCGTCGCCGAGGAACACGAGGTCGAGGTCGTCGCCGCGCCGCAGCCGGGAACCGAGGCTGCGATCCCAGAGGCGCGTGCGGTGCGCGGCATCCGGCATCGGGAAGTCGACGATCACGTCGAGCCGTCGCGTGAACGCCTCGTCGATGTTCGCGCGCAGGTTGGTCGCGAGGATCGCGAGTCCGTCGAAGGTCTCCATGCGCTGCAGCAGGTAGGCGCTCTCGACGTTCGCGTACCGGTCGTGCGCGTCCTTCACGTCGCTTCGCTTGCCGAACACCGCGTCGGCCTCGTCGAAGAGCAGCACGGCGTTCGTTCCGGCCGCGGCGACGAAGATGCGCTCGAGGTTCTTCTCGGTCTCGCCGATGTACTTGTCGATCACCGACGAGAGGTCGATCACGTAGAGGTCGAGGCCGAGCTCGCCGGCGACGACTTCGGCCGACATCGTCTTGCCCGTGCCCGAGTCGCCCGCGAACAGCCCGACCACCCCGTGCCCGCGCCCGCCGCCCGGGCGCATGCCCCAGTCGCCGAGCACCTGCTCGCGATGCCGCGCGCGCACCTCGATCTCCTGCAACGCGTCCATCGTCGCGGGAGGCAGCACGAGATCGGCCCACCCCACGCGCGGCGTGACCCGGCGGGCGAGCCGGTCGAGCGCCGACGCGTTCTCGGCCCGCGCCCCCGCGGCGAGGTCGGCGGCCGTGAGTTCGCCCGTCGTCGAGAGCGACGCCTGGGTACGCGCGGTCGCCGAGGCGCGCAGCACCTGCTCGGGGCGCAGCCGGAACTGCGCGGTGGCCGCCGCGACGTCGAGCCCGTCGGCGGCCGGACCGAGCGCCTTCGCCCAGAGCGCCGTGCGCTCCTCGGTCGTCGACGCCTCGACGTCGTCCATCGCCGGCAGCTCGCGGAACCAGCCCGGATCCCAGGTCGGCTCGCCGACCAGCACCGTCGGCCGCGGCGAATCGGCGAGCACCTCGATGAGCGCCGGCTCGGTCTCGAGCGTCACGGGCGACACGACGACGCCGCGACCCGTGAGCCGGGCCTCGCGCACCGCGAGACGCGCCAGACCTGCGGCATCCGCTTCACGACCGAGTCGAGGGAGGTCGACCTGCACCGTGCCGAGCCCGCTCGCACGCAGCGCACGCCTGGCGATCGCCTCGCCGGAGCCGGTCGCGGCCTCGCGCAGGTACATCAGGCGGATGCCGCCGGCCAGCGCATTGCGCAGACGGCGATCGTCGCCCCACTCGATCTCCTCGGCCTCGACGAGCACGCCGTCGAGCGAACGGTCGGGGGTGTCGTCGCCCAGCAGGTGGCCGACGACGCGGTCGGGCACGCGCACCGCGCGCCCCGGCAGCGGACGGTCCTCGTCCTCGACGATCACGAGTCCTCCCGCCACGAGCGGCCCGGTGAGCAGCCGCGCCCGGTCGGCGGCGTTCGTGAGCGGTACCCCGCAGAGCTCGAGTGCGACCGTGACCGACGGGCGTCGTCGCCCGACGTCGTCGTTGAGGTAGCCGAAGAACCGCTCGAACCTTGGATCCAGATCTGCGGCGAGCGCGATCACGAGCAGGTCGACATCGATGGGCGCGAGCCCGAACTCGTCGGCGAGCCGCCGCAACCGCACGGGGTGGCCCGCCGCCTCGGCCATGTCGGCGGCCTGCTCGCACGCGGCGAGGCGGGCCGAGGCATCCGACCAGTCCGGCACCCCCGGCGCACCCTCGAGCATGCGATCGATGAGCTCGTCGCTGAGGTAGAGCCCGCGGAACGGGTCGTCGGGCTGCGGGTCGACCGCGCGCCGTGCGGCGACGAGACGCCGGATGCGATCCTCGATCGCGCCGAGACGCCCGAGCAGGTGCGCGAGGCCAGGGTCCTGCGCCATCTCAGTCCTCGTCGGAGGCCGGCTCGAACCTGGCATCTTCACTCCCGAATCCCATGGCCTCGAAGCTGGCCCCGACGCCCGCGGTGACGGGCGGACCGACGTGGTACGCGATGGCGCGGCTGAGCGGCGCCGTCACGACGACGTCGAGCGACGGCTTCAGTTCGCCGCCGAGCGACGACCAGACGTCGGCGAACGCGCGATCCTCCGGCGGCGGCTGCGCGATCGTGATCGAGCAGGGCAGGCCGGTCTCGGCGAGGGTGTCGACGACGAATCCGTCGGGGATCGCGTCGAAGCGCAGGAAGCAGCGCAGCAGCGCGTCGAGCAGGCGGTGCTCGTCGTCGGGCCGCTGGGTCCACGCCGTCACGAGGTACGAGAGCTTGAAGTACCGGGGCGCCGGGGCGCGCGAGACGACGATGCCGGTCTCGTCGCGCGACTCGATGAAGCCGAATTCGCGGCGGCGCACATCCTCGCGGATGTCGTAGAGGAACAGGTCCACGGTGGGCGCGTTCCGCCTCGCCGCCCAGTCCTTGGTGGGCGCGTCGAGCGCGATGTCGATGTCGGCGGCGATGCCGTCCGACGCCTTCACGAGCGACTTGAGCGCCTCGTCGATCTCGCCGATCATCCGCCCCTCCCCACCAGATCGGGGCCCATGCCCGTGCGCGGCACCACGAGGAGCTGATTGCTCGACGGGATGTCGGCGAACTGGCCGTCCTCGCTGTGCATGATGAGCGTGCGCGCCCCCGCGAACTGCCAGCGCAGGATCACGAGCGACCAGCGCGCCTCGGTCGGGTCGTCTGGGTTCGGCCACTGCACGGCCGACATCGTCGCGAGCCCCTCCCACCGCAGCGTGACGTTCGCATTCGGCGGCAGGTACTTGCCGTACGCCTCGATGCCGTCGCCCGGTGACGCCACCGTCTGCGCGATGAGCAGGTTCGGCTGCAGCACCGTGAAGGGCTCGCGGTCCTCGCCGATCCACGACGGCGGCAGGGTGCCGTCGAGCGGCTCGGGCACGGGGGCCGGGTCGGGCTCCTCCGGCAGCACCGGCGGAGGCGTCGGGCACACGACGAACTCGTCGGTGCACACGCACACGCCCTCGTCGTTGATGAAGCAGCCGTCGGGCGGCCACGGCTCGGGTTCCGGCACGGGCTCCGGCTCGGGTGCCGGCGGCGGCGGGGGCACGAACGAGAGGCTCACGCCGTCGACGGCGAGGTCGTTCGTGCGCGGGAGCACCTCGGGCACCGGCGGCAGGGTCGGCGGCGGCATCGCGAAGGTCAGCGTGACCACGGCGGATGCCCCTGGCGCATCGAGTCCCGTCACGACGCACGTCGTGCCGGAGAAGCTCGCGCACCCCGTGTCGGCCGTCTTCGTGAGGTACCCCGCCCAGTCGAAGTCGAGGCCGACCTCGAGACCGGGAAGGGTCGCGCCGGGGCTCTCTCGCGTGATCGTCGTCGTGACGACGAGCTGCTTGCCGCCGGTGTAGCCGGGATCGCGGTCGAGTGCGAGATCGAGCGTGACGGTCGCGCGGATGCGGGTGACGGGGTCCGCGTCGGGGGTCACCCACTCGGTCGGCAGTTCCTGCGGGCCGTCGGCGTTGAGCTCGAAGAGCCGGGTCGCCTCGGCGCGCACGTCGCCCGTCAGCACGCTGCCGGGGGGTGCACCACCGACCGAGAACTCGAGCCCGATCAGGGCCACGGCGCCGGGTTTCGACAGGGTGATCGTGCAGATCGTGCCGTCCCACGACTCGCACCCCGTGGGCGGGGCGGTCGGATGCAGGAAGGCCGGCCACGTGATCGCCACCTCGACGACGAGCGACCCGAGGGGGTCGCGCAGCGAGCCCGTCACGAACGAGTTGCGCGTCGCCGTGATCGTCGCACCGACGTCGTCGCCGCCCTCCCAGACGAGATCGCGCTCGACCTCGACGTCGAGCGGGATGAACGGCTCGACGGGGCCGAGCGGCTCGTCGTCGGGCACGATCCACTCCACGGGCAGATCGGTGCTCTCATCGCCGAAGGTGTTCTGCAGGAAGACGCCCTCGGCGGCTACCAGTCCGTCGACCACGCCCGGTCCGATCGAGAATGCCAGGGCGACGGTCGGGCCCGCACCCGGCTCCTCCAGTACGACCTCGCACACCATTCCCGTCACCTGCGGCGTGCATCCGGTCGGCGTGCTCATCGGCGTGAGGTAGTCGGGCCAGGTGATCGCCATTCTGACGAAGAGCGTGCCCCAGAGCTCGTACGAGGAGCTGTCCTCCTCGACCTCCCGAGCCGCCCGCGTCGGGGTGACCAGCGCCGACAGCATGGGTCCGCCCTCCCAGACGTAGTCCTCGCTGAGCACGACGTCGAGCGTCACGAGCTCGGCATCGGTGATCTGCGAGTCGTAGGCGGACTCGAGCCAGGGGTCCGGCGCCGCGACGACGCCGCCGTCGAACTCGAATCGCCCCGCGACCTGATCCGCAGCGAGGAACCCGACCCCGACCTCGTCGGGCGGCGCGAACGCCATCGTGATCTCGACCTCGGAGCCGGGCGCGTCGAGCCCCACGATCGTGCAGATGCCGGCGACGTACGTCGCGCACCCGACCGGATCGCCGACCGGTACGAGTGCGGCGTCGGGAGACAGGTCGACGTCGAGCTCGAGTCCGAACAGCGTCACCGCGGCGGCCTCGTCGTGCCGCACCCGCACGACGCCCTCGATGCCCTCCTCGCCGAGCGTCGAGAGCTGCGGCCGCAGTTCGATCTCCATCGGGAACGGCCGGTACAGGGCGATGACGGATGCCGCCTCGACCCCGGTCCACGTGCCGGGGATGTCGAGCGCCCCCGGAGGCCGAGGGGTGGGGGCCGCCTTCACGATTGCCTGGCGTACGTCGGCCGCGGTGGCGACGGCCGCGCCGCGCACACCGCCGGGGCCGCCCGAGCCGCCGCCCGCGCCGGCACCGCGCTCGCCATCGGCCGCCAGCCGGATCGAGGCATCCTGCTGCAACGGGGCGATCGAGATGATCGGTCCGGGCGGAACGTACCAACCGCCCTGCCCGATGATCGAGACGGCTCCCTGACCTCCGTTGCCCGGCGGCACGTCGAATTGCATGGTGAACACGGTCGTCTTGCGCGCGCTCGTCGGCTCGGTGATCGCGCACGACCCGTTGATGAGGCCGTCATCGCAGGCGTCGGCGGGCGTCGTGCCGCCGACCGGGGTGAAGAAGGTGGGCCAGTTGATCGCGAACTGCACCTGCGACCCGTTCATCGTGGGGGCCGCGCTCGGGGCGTGCACGACGGTGAAGGTCGCCGTGACCCGCTCGCCGATCCCCGTCGTCGACACCTTCCGGTCGACCGAGACCGCGGCGGAGAACACCGGACCCATCTCGAAGTAGTCCTGATCGCCGACGATGTCCTCGGCCACGAGGTCGAAGCTCGCGAGCCCGTCACCCGTGTCCTCCCACCCGCGCACGGTGCTCACCTGCACGACGGGCAGCGAAGGCGGCACCCCGCTCAACGCGAAGACGTAGGTGAACGCCACGACGCCGCCGACGGTCGGCGACGGCGTCACGTCGCAGGCGCCGCCGCGCACCGGCGCAGACGAGTACGACCCGTCGGCCGTGCGGTACCCGTCGCACCCGACCGGCGCATCCGGAGCGGTCGTGCGAAGGGTCAGGCCGGCGGGAGGATTCCAGTCGAGCCCCACGCTGAGGCGTGCGAGATCCGGGTAGGCGTCCGGTCGGTTCGTCGTCACGGTCACGGTCGCGGTGACCCGGCCGCCGCCCGCCGCCGACTTCGGCGCGGTCACCACGTCGACGGAGTAGGCCGGTTCGTCGGCCGCGGCCGCGACGGAGACCGGCCCGAGCATCGAGGCACCGAGCAGCACGGCGAGCGTCATGGCGACACTCGCCCAGGCGATCCGGCTCCGGCTCGTCACGGTCCTCCTCCGACCTTCCAACATTCGAGGCAGCGGCGCTGCGCGGCATCCGACGCGGGGCACCCTTCCGCGCATGCGCGGATGCCCCGACGGGCACCGGCCCGAGGCACCCGATCCGGCGCCCGGGCGCCCGCCCCCGGCATCCGCTCAGATGAGCCCCTCGCGCACCGCGTAGGCGACGGCGTGCGACCGGTTGCGCAGCTGCAGGCGGGTCGTCACGTCGTGCAGCACGTTCTTCACGGTGCGTTCGGAGTAGCAGAGCTCCTTCGCGATCTGCGAGGTGTCCCACCCCTCGGCGACGAGCTTCAGCACCTCGACCTCGCGCGAGGCGAGGCCGCTGAAGGTGATGCCGCGCGGGTCGAGCACCGTGCGCTGCAACCGGCCGACCTGGTCGAGCAGGCGCCCCAGCAGGTCGGGCGGAACCGTGCCCTCGCCGGCGGCGGCGGCCGTGATCGCCGACAACAGGCGATCGGTCGTCGCCTCTGAACGTCGCAGCAGCCCGACGACGCCGCACTCGACGGCATCGACGAGCACCCGGTCGTCGAGCTGCGCGGCGACGAGGATCACGCGCGCCTCGCCGTTGCGGCGCAGGAACCGCAGGCTGTTCATCGTCTCGTCGTCGAACTCGTCGACGACCACGAGCACCACCTCGGGCGCATCGGGGTCGTCGGGTCCGACGATGCGCACCTCGGGCCTCGGCCTCAGCGCGCTCGTCACGCCCGCCTCGGAGATCGGGTCTCGTGCGTAGACCCGCACGGTCGTTCTGGTCATGGTCGTTCCCCCTGGAGTCGGAATGGCGTGCAGCGATGCACTCGTACAGGGGGAATACGAACAGGATGCCGCGCCGTCCTCTTCGCGCACTCAACATCCGCTCAACGGGCAACTTCGGCTGCGCGACCGGCTGACCGCGCAGCCCGCTCCGCGCGGCCGAGGCGCCGATACCGTGACGCCATGGCAACCAGTGCGACCATCGCCCCGGCCGCCCTGTCCATCGATCCGGGCACGGCGGCGACGCTCACGGTCAGCGTGCTCAACGACACGCTGCTCGTCGAGTCGTTCGAGCTGACCGCGCTCGGCGGCGCCGCGGCGTGGACGCGCATCGAACCCGCGATGCTCACGATCTACCCGGGCCAGACCGAGACGGCGACGGTCACGGTGCTCGCGCCCCGCCTGCCCGACTCGGTCGTGGGCCAGGTCGCGCTGGGCATCCGCGCTCGTGCGGTCGAGCAGCCCGAGGTGCAGGTCGTCGCCGAGGCGATGCTCACCGTGACCCCCTTCGCCGAGACCGAGGCCGAGCTGCTGCCCCGCATCGCGCACGGCCGGGGCCGCAAGCGGGTGCGGGTCGCCATCGACAACCGCGGAAACGTGCCCATGGTCGCGTCGATCGCGGGCCAGAGCGACGACCGCCTCGGGCTCTCCACGCCGACACCGGATGTCTCGGTCGACCCGGGCCACACCGAGTTCGTCGACATCGACCTTCGGCCCCGCAACCGGGTGTGGCGCGGCGACCCCGTCACCCACCAGTTCACGGTGCTCGTCGCGCCCGAGGGAACCGACGAGCCGTTCGTGCTGCCCGGCAGCTACGTGCAGGAGCGCGTGTTCCCGAAGTGGCTCTGGAAACTCCTGCTCGCCCTGCTCGCCCTCCTCCTCCTTCTGCTCGCCCTCTGGTTCTTCGTGCTGAAGCCGACCATCGAGTCCGCCGCGCGCGACGCGGTCGAGGAGCCGCTCGCCCAGGCGAACGAGCAGGCCGACTCGGCGTCGAAGCAGGCCGGCGCTGCGGCCGAGCAGGCCGACTCCGCCGCGCAGAAGGCGAACGACGCGCTCGAGGCCGTCGGCCAGTCGACCGAGCCGGTCCAACCCGTGTCCGCGGCGACCGACGTCGACATCCGCTTCGAGTTGTCGGATGCCCCGGGCGGCGCCGCCGACGAGAGCGACCGCTGGGTCGTGCCGGCCAATGCGGTGCTGCGCATCACCGACGTCGTGATCAGCAACCCTCGCGGCGACTTCGGCATCCTGACGATCGAGAACCGCGACGTGGTGGCCCCGATCTTCACGACCGGGCTCGAGAACTTCCGCGACATCGACTTCC
Source organism: Agromyces aureus (assembly GCF_001660485.1). Classification (GTDB taxonomy): domain Bacteria; phylum Actinomycetota; class Actinomycetes; order Actinomycetales; family Microbacteriaceae; genus Agromyces; species Agromyces aureus. The sequence goes on along the minus strand of NZ_CP013979.1, from coordinate 445,205 downwards.
ACTTCGTGACGCCGCTGCAGCTCGCCGAAGAGGACGAGCTCTTCGCGAAGCTCGAGTGCACGAGGGTCGCCCCGCCCGTGACCGGACCCGCCCGCACCGAGTGCGGCGCCTCGGTCCTCATCACGGCCCGAGTGGTCACGCAGACCGGCTGATGCCCACCGGGCCCGCGCTCCGAGCCGGCGACACGGCGTTGTGCGCCCTGTCCGACGGGCCGAAGCCGCACGTCGGCGGACCCATCACGCCCGCCGCCGCGGTCATGACGGTGCTCATCGCCAACATGCCCGCCGCCGTCGCGAACGCCATGCCCGGCGGCATCGTCTGCGTCTCCCCCGCGCCGAACGGCATCGCCCAGGGCAGCATGACCGTGCTGATCGGCGGCTTCCCGGCGGCCCGGGTGGGCGACCTCAGCATGCACGGTCAGCCGATCGCACCGGGTCCTGGCGCACCGACGGTCATCATCGGCGGGTGAGGCGCGGCGTCGGGCTCAGGCGCAGGTCACCGGCCCGGTGTCGACACCCCCGGCAGCAGCCACGCGGTGAAGCTCGGCCCATCGGCTTCGAGGTGCACGAGGGCTTCGGATGCCGCGAGCCGGCCGTCGCCGTACAGGGCCGTCGCGACATCCGCACCGTCGGCGGCCGAGCCGAGGCCGACGAGCGCCCCCGCGTCGAACTCGAGCCGTGCGGCGGCGCGGGCCGCGAACACGAGCACCGAGGCCTCCGTGGATTCGCGGATGAACGCCACGGCGTCGTCGCCGACCGCGAGCCAGCGGATGCCGCCGGTCGCGAGCACCGGGTGTTCGCGCCGCAGCCGCAGCAGCGCGCGGTAGGTCTCGAGCACGGGCGCCACCTCCGGCGAGGTCTCGGTGCCCCATGGCATGGGCGTGCGCGACGCCTCGCCGTCTTCGCCCGTGAGGCCGAACTCGTCGCCCGCCCACACGACCGGGATGCCGGGCAGCGTCGCTGCGAGGCCGAGCGCCACCGGCACCGTGCCGGGCCGCGCGTTGGTCGCGAAGCGCGGGGTGTCGTGGGTGTCGAGCGCGTTCATGGTCGCGGCGCGCGTGCGCCACGGGAACTCGGCCGCGAACCGCAGGTGGGTCGCGACGAACTCACCGCCAGTGAACGTCGGCACCCGGCCGAGCGCGAAGCCGATGCCGCCGCCACCGAGGCTGCCCGGCTCGAGCAGCCAGCTCCACAGCGGGCGGGTGAACGGCGTGTAGGTCATGGCACCATGCCACGCGTCGCCTTGGAAGTCGCTCGCGGCGTCGTTCGTCGACTCGCCGAGCAGGATGGTGTCGGGGTTCACGTCGAGCATGGTTCGGCGGATCGTCTGCCGCACCTCGGCGTTCAGGTCGGCCGCGCCGAGCCGCCCGGTCATGTTCGCGACGTCGATGCGCCAGCCGTCGAGGCCGAACGGCGCCTGCAGGTACTTGGCCACGACCGAGTCGGGCCCCTCGATGAAGCGGCGCCGCAACTCGCTCGAGCTCCAGTCGAACTTCGGCAGGCTCGGCACGCCGAGCCAGGACTCGTAGCCGGCGTCGGCTCCCTCGCCGTCGAAGAAGTAGAAGGAGCGCTCGGCCGCCGCGGGGTCGGCCTGCGCCGCCCGGAACCACTCGTGCGCATCGCCCGAGTGGTTCGACGTGAGGTCGCCGATGACGCGGATGCCGCGGGCGTGCGCCGCCTCGACGAGTCGCACGAGCGCGTCGTCTCCGCCGAGCAGGTCGTCGACGTGGTCGAACGTCGACGCGTCGTACCGGTGGTTCGAGCGTGCGGGGAAGACCGGCGTCAGGTAGAGCAGGTCGATGTCGAGGGACTCGAGGTGGTCGAGCTTCTCGCGCACGCCGTCGAGGTCGCCCCCGTAGAACTGGCCCGAGCGGTACGGCGGGTCGAGACGCTGCGGGTCATCCCATTCGGCCGGGAACGCCCAGTCGGGCGCGGGGCGCGCGTCAGCGGCAGCCGACCGCGCGAACCGATCGGGGAACACCTGGTACAGGATGCTCGACGCGGCCCACTCGGGCGCGGGCTCGTGCGCCACGAGCCGGAAGTCGTCGCGATCGCGCGTCTCGGTGCCGCTGAGGCCGAGCTGGTTCAGCCAGTGCTGCCGGCCGTCGGCGCCCACGAGCAGCCAGCGGTAGCCGTGCACGGGGTTCTCGACCTCGACGTCGGCCTGCCACCACTGCCAGCCATCGATGGTCGCGACGACGGATGCCTCGTCGAACCGCGGCTCCCGGTTCGGGTTCGACCGGGTACCCACCCACGAGAGCTGCCCGATCGACGAACCGTCGGCCGCCGTCGCGTCGGCCGGCACGCGCAGCCGCACCGACACGGTCTCGCCGAGCGCGGGCGCTGCGTTCGAGACGTGCAGCGGCGACCCGTCGTGGTGCGGAACCAGCGGACTCGGCTTGGCGGTCATGCGTTCACCCTTCCATCCCCGTGTGACAACGGCATGAACGCCGGCGCCGCGGCATCCGCTCGCCTACTTGACCGCGCCGGCCGTCAGCCCGCCCACGATGTACTTCTGCAGGAAGAGGAACAGCGCGACGACCGGCAGCGCCGCGATGACGGCTCCGGCCGAGAACGCGCTCCAGTCCGCGTAGCGCGGGTTCGAGACGAGCTTGGTGAGGCCGACCGCGAGGGTCTGCTTCTCGGTGTCGATGAGCAGCACCGAGGCCACGACGAACTCGTTGACCGACGCGATGAACGAGAGCAGCGCGACGACCGCGAGGATCGGCGCCACGAGCCGCAGGATGATCGTGAAGAAGATGCGGGCGTGCCCGGCGCCGTCGATCTTGGCGGCCTCGTCGATCGACTGCGGGATCGTGTTGAAGAATCCGTACATCAGGTACGTGTTCACGCCGAGCGCGCCGCCGAGGTAGACCATGATCAGGCCGATGTGCGTGTTCAGGCCGATCGCCGGGAAGAGATCGCCGATCGCGCTCATGAGCAGGAAGATCGCGACGACCGCGAGCAGCTGCGGGAACATCTGCACCACGACGATGCCGATGAGGCCGAACCGTCGACCCGTGAACCGCATGCGCGAGAACGAGTAGGCGGCGAGCGCGCCGAGGAACACCGTGAGCAGCGCGGTGATGCCCGCGATCATGAGCGTGTTGCCGAGCCAGGTCGTGAAGGGCACCTGCGGGTCGGTCAGGATCCGCACGTAGCTGTCGAGCCCGATCTTCGAGAAGAGGGCGTTCGATCCGGTGAGCGTGCCGTTGGGGTTCAGCGACGACGAGATCACGAACACGATCGGGAACAGCGAGAACAGGAGCATCAGCACGCCGACGATGTGACGCCATCCGGTCGCGCGGAACCAGCGGCCGAAGTTGAACGGACGCTTCGGCATCTCGCGCACGGGGCCGTCGCCCTCGAGCGAGGCGTGCGCGCGCGTCGAGTCGTCGAACTCCTCGAGCTCACCCACGATGAGGCCGGCCTGCGTGCCGGGAACGGGCTTGCGTGCCATCAGTTCAGCTCCTCGAGGGACTTGGTTCGGCGGAACGCGATGATCGAGATCACGGCCACGATGAGGAAGATGAGGATCGAGTAGGCGCTCGCGAGACCGTAGTCGCGCGTCTGCCCGGTGAAGGCGACCTTGTAGACCATCGAGATCAGGATGTCGGTGAACCCGACGGGGATCGGCGCGTTCGAGTCGCGCGGGCCGCCGTCGGTGAGCATGTAGATCACGTTGAAGTTGTTGAAGTTGAACGCGAACGACGCGATGAGCAGTGGCGCCACGCTGACGAGCAGCAGCGGCAGCTTGATGAGGCGGAAGACCGCCCACGGCTTCGCCCCGTCGACGGTCGCGGCCTCCTGCAGCTCTTCGGGAATCGACTGCAGCGCGCCCATGCACACGAGGAACATGTACGGGAACCCGAGCCAGAGGTTCACGATGAGCACCGAGACCTTGGCGAGCCATGGATCGGTGAGCCATGGAACGGATGCCCCGCCGAGCAGCACCTGGTTGATGAAGCCGAAGCTCTCGTTCATCATGCCCGCCCAGACCAGCGCCGAGAGGAACGACGGGATCGCGTACGGGAGGATGATCAGCACCCGGTAGAACTTGCGGCCGCGCATGCGGGCGTCGTTGAAGACGATCGCGAGGAACAGGCCGAGGAAGAACGTCGACGCGACCGAGATGAGCGCGAACGCGAAGGTCCAGAGGGTCACGTAGATGAGCGGGCCCGCGAGTCGCTCGTCGGTGACGGCGCGCACGAAGTTGTCGAAGCCGATGACGATCTGCCAGCCGGGCAGCAGCTCGGTGCCGTCTTCGGCGGTGAACGCGCCCGTGCCGATGTCGGAATAGACCGTGCCGGAGTCCAGGTCGGTCATGGTGCCGGCGGCCTCGTCGTACTCGAGCGTGGAGATGTAGAGGTAGGCGCTGGAGGCGTCGGGCGTGCGGATCGCGCCGTCGTTCGGGTCGCTCGAGTAGGGCACCGCGAGTTCGGTGATCTCGTCGGTGCGGGCGAGCACCTCGGCGAAGTTCAGCGTCGTCCAGCCGTCGACGGCGACCGCCTTGTCGCCGTCGAACTCGGCCGAGACGGACTCGAGCGGCTGCTCGGCCGTGCCGACGAGGGCGTCGCCGTCGGGGTCGGTCACGAGCAGGCCGAGTTCACCGCCGCGGTCGACGACGGTGACGGGGTAGGTCGGCGAGTCCTCGACGCGCTCGAGCGAGGAGGCCATGAGCGACGAGACCGCCTGCTCCTTGGAGCCGTTGTGGCCCGTGCCGTAGTTCGTGAAGGCGATGTACCCGGTGTAGACGAGCACGAACACCTGGAAGACGACGAGGAAGATGACGCCGGGCGTGAGGTACTTCGCGGGCAGCTTGCGGCGCGAGAAGTAGATCCAGTTGACGGCGATCGCGACGATCGCGACGATCGCCGCGACCAGCCACTGCCCGGCGCCGACCAGGATGATGATGCCGAAGATCGCGAGCGCATCGACGATGCCGAGGCCCAGCAGCTTCACGAGCAGCACCTTGACGCCGACGGATGCCGCGTCGGCGATGCCTGCGGCCTGTCGCTGTCGTCGCGTGGGCGGCGTGCCGCCGGGTGCACCCGTCGTGGGGTCGCCGGCCGTGGCCTGGCCTTCAGTGGTCGTGCTCATGCTGCCTTGGTCTTCCTGTCGCGTCGATCGAGAGGATGGTGGTCGAGGAGGGATCGAAGCGACCGTATCGAGACCCTGTGCGGGCCTCGATACGGTGCTTCATCGCTCCTCGACCACCGGAGGGATCAACTCGCGTCGATCGCCGCCTGCACGTCGGTGGCGAGCTTCTGCCACGTGGCGACCGGGTCGGCACCGTTGATGATGTCGGCCTCGGCGATGCCCCAGTACTGCCAGACCTGGCCCATGGCCGGGATCGCGGGCATCGGCACGGCGTCGGCACCGGCGGCGGCGAAGCCGGCGATGATCGGGTCGCTCGAGGCGGTCTCGGCGGCCGCGGCGTTCGCGGGCAGGATGTTGCCGGCCTTGAACAGCTCGAGCTGGGTGTCCTCGCTGCCGAGGTAGTTGACGAGGAAGTCGTTCGCGGCGACCTTGTTCTTCGACTCGGCCGAGATGAAGAAGCCCTTGACGCCGGCGAACGGCTGGGCCGGGTCGGAGGTCGGGCTCGGGGTCGGGTCGACCGCGACGTTGATGCCGGCGTCGACGGCTGCGCCGACGTTCCACGGGCCGGTCAGCCAGAAGGCGGCCGTACCGTCGATGAAGGCCTGCTTGGCGATGTCACCGTCGATGTCGGTGTTGAAGACGCCGGTGCCGTTCTTGCCCTGCGCGCCGAGCCAGGTGGCGAACGCGTTGCCGCCCTCGTTGCCGAGCTGCAGGTCGGTCGCGTCGTAGCCCTTGTCGGTCGAGCCGAAGACGGGAGCGCCGAACGCGGTCTGGAACGGGTAGAGGTGGTACGGGTTGCCCTCTGCACCCTGCTCGACGACGAACGGCTGGGTGAGGCCGGCGGCCTGGCCCTTCGCGATCATGTCGTCGAAGCTCGTGGCGGCCTCGGGAACGAGGTCGGCGTTGCGCAGCACGGCGATGTTCTCGACCGCGTACGGGAGCATGTAGACGGTGCCCTCGTAGGTCGAGGCGTCGATCGCGACCGGCAGGTAGTCTGCGGCGGAGTCGCCGAGCTCGAGCGGCGCCACGACGCCGTTCGTCGACAGCTCGCCGAGCCAGTCGTGGGCACCCATGGTGATGTCGGGGCCCTTGCCGGTCGGCACCTGCTGAATGAAGTCGTCCTTGATGTCGGCGTTGTCCTTGCCGACGAGGTCGACCTTCACGCCGGTCTTCTCGGTGTAGGCGTCTGCGGCGCTCTTCAGCGCGTCGACGCGCTCGGCGTCGACCCAGACGGTCAGCGTGCCGCTGGCCGAGGCTTCGCTCTCGGAACCGCTGTCGCCCGATGCGCAGCTCGCGAGGCCGAGCGTCGCGACGACCGCGAGCGCGCCTGCGGCGACGAGGCTCTTCGTGTTCACCCTCATTGGTGTGCCCTTCTCAGTGTGCGTGAGACCGGCGCCTTCGCCGGGCGACTTCGCGCGTAACCCCTGAATGAGGGACAGCGCGTGCACCGAGACCGAAAGGCCGTTCTTCCGTGTGGAATGCCCGCAAGAAATGCAAGCGATTACAGGTATACCTTTCATCAAGTCAATCGCCAAACCGGGAAGCGTCTATCGATACGGGTTTGTGACCATTCGCGTTTCCACGTGGTTATGCAAGCGTTTCCATAGTGTTGACGGATGTCGTACAGTGTCGCCATGACTTCCGAGTGGTGGCGTACCGCCACGATCTACCAGATCTATCCACGCTCCTTCGCCGACGCGAACGGCGACGGCATGGGCGACCTCGCCGGCATCACCGCGCACCTCGTCGACCTGCAGGAGCTCGGCATCGACGCCATCTGGCTGTCGCCGTTCTACACGTCGCCCCAGAAGGACGCCGGATACGACGTCGCCGACTACTGCGACGTCGACCCGTTGTTCGGCACGCTCGCCGATTTCGACGCGATGCTGGCCGAGGCGCACGCCCGCGGCATCCGAGTCATCGTCGACCTCGTGCCCAACCACTCGTCGAGCGCGCACGCCTGGTTCCAGGCCGCCCTCGCCGCCGAGCCGGGCAGCGCCGAGCGCGCCCGCTACCTGTTCCGCGACGGACGCGGTGCGAACGGCGACGAGGCCCCGAACAACTGGGAGTCCGTCTTCGGCGGACCCGCATGGACGCGCATCACCGAGGCCGACGGCACGCCCGGCCAGTGGTACCTGCACATCTTCGACAGCTCGCAGCCCGACTTCGACTGGACCAACCCCGAGGTGCACGAGGAGTTCCGGCGCATCCTGCGGTTCTGGCTCGACCGCGGCGTCGACGGCTTCCGCGTCGACGTGGCGCACGGCATGGCCAAGGTCGAGGGCCTGCCCGACTACACGCCGCCAGCCGAGGGCGGCAGCATGGGCGGCGCGGCCGGCGTCGATGGCGCGGCCGGCGTCGACGGTGCCGGCGGAGGTGCGACCGGCGTCGCCCTCGAGCCCGCGATCAGCGACGAGGCGCCCGCCGGCGCACCCTACTGGGGCCAGGACGGCGTGCACGACATCTTCCGCGACTGGCGAACGTTGCTCGACGAATACCCCGGCGACCGCATCCTGGCCGCCGAGGCGTGGGTCGACCCGCTGGCGCGCCTCGCGAACTGGGTGCGCCCCGACGAGATGCACCAGTCGTTCAACTTCGCCTACCTCGAGACCCCGTGGGAGGCCGAAGCCCTCCGCTCGGTCGTCGACGCCTCGCTCGCCGCGTTCGGCGCCGTCGGCGCACCCTCGACCTGGGTGCTCTCGAACCACGACGTCGTACGACACGCCACGCGCCTGTCGGTGACCGAGCCGAACCCGCAGGGCCACGGCCTCGGACCCCGCTCCAAGGGCCTGCCCGAGTACGCCACCGGCGTGCGCCGCGCCCGCGCGGCCACCGCGTTCATGCTCGCGCTGCCAGGCTCGTCGTACCTCTACCAGGGCGAGGAGCTCGGCCTGCCCGAGGTCATCGACCTGCCAGACGACGCACGTGAGGACCCCACGTGGTTCCGCACGAACGGCGAGCGCTACGGACGCGACGGATGCCGCGTGCCGCTGCCCTGGAACGCGGATGCCGCGAACTACGGCTTCGGCGCGACCGGCACCCCCTGGCTGCCGCAGCCCGAGCTCTGGCGCACGCTCGCGCGCGACGCGCAGCGCGGCGACGCGGACTCCACGCTCGAGCTCTACCGGGCCGCCCTGCGCCTGCGGCGCGAGCACGCGCTCGGCGCGGGCACCCTCGAGTGGATCTCGCTCAAGGGCGTCGACGACCCCGCGGTGCTCGCCTTCCGCAACGGCGACGTGATCGTCGTGGCGAACACCGGCTCGAACGCCGTGCCGCTGCCCGCCGGCGAGGTGCTGCTCGCGAGCGCGCCGCTCGCCGGCGGCTCACTGCCCGGCGACACCACGGTCTGGATCGCCGCCTAGCCTCGGCTCGCCGCCTCCGAACGGGTCGCCGTCATCGTGTCTCCACGGTGACGGCGACCTCGACGGCGTAGTCGTCTTCACTCATCCCGAGCACGGTCTGCCGCACCTCCAGGGTGCGCAGTCCGTCGATCGGTCGATGGGCGAGCGCGTCGAAGAGCGCGACGACGGCCGGATGGGTGGCCCCGTCGGGGAGCGTCTCGCCCTCGGTCGGGCGCCAGGTCGCCACCAGTTCGACGCGGGCCGGCACCACTCCCGAGAACGCCTCCGCGCCGAACCGTTCATCGTCGACCTCGACGGGGGTTGGCCAGCAGCAGACGACCTCGACGGCCCCCTGCTCGCCGGCCCTGAGCGTGGTCCAGAACTGACCGCTCGGGCCGAGATCCGACGCACGCAGGCGCTCGAACAGCTCGGCGAGCACCGCTTCGGCGTCGTCGTCGGACATCGAACCGGCATCCTGCGCATCGACGGAGATCGCCTGCCCGACGAACGGTTGCGCGACCATCTCCCGCTCGACCACCGCGACGGGGGCGGCCAACACGCGAACCACGGCCTCGGCATCCGCGAAGGCCCGGTCTTCGCGTGCTCGGTCCTCGAGCACACGCCGACGGCGCTCCGACAGGGCATCGCGCGCGCCTCCACCCGCGACGACCGCGGCGACGGCCGGAAGCGGAACTCCGGCGTCTCGGAGCGCACGGGCGATCACCCCGGCACGCACCTGGCCCTCCCCGTACCGTCGGTACCCCGACCGGTCGTCGACCTCGGCCGGAACCAGCACGGCCTTCTCGTCGTAGTGGCGAAGCGCCTTGACGCTCAGCCCCGTCACACCCGCGAACTCACCGATCTGCAGCATGATTCCAGCATCGCGGCTCCCCCTACCGGAGAGTCAAATCTCGACGGCAGGCACTCGGCGCCCGGCCGAGGTCAGTTGGTGTTGGCGTAGAGCCACTCGAGCGGGTCGACCCACTCGCCGTTGATACCGCCGATGCGGATCTCGAAGTGCAGGTGGGGACCGGTCGACATGCCGGTGTTGCCCGTGTTGCCGACGACGTCGCCCACGTGCACCGTGTCGCCGATCTCGAAGCGGCGCGAGTCGTACTGCATGTGCGCGTACACGCTCGTGACGGTCTGCCCGTCGATCTGGTGATCGATCATGGTGACCACGCCGAGCGAGCCGCCCGAGTCGGTCGAACCGGACACGACGCCGTCGGCGATCGCCTGGATCTCGGCGCCGTAGCCGGGGTTGAAGTCCTGGCCGTGGTGGTCTTCGGAGCAGCCGGCGCAGTCGCGGTAGCCGAACCGGTCGCCGATGTGCACGCCGACGGCGAAGGGCCACTGGATCGTGCCGCTGGGGTTGTTCGTGAAGGTCGCCTCGGGGCGGATGCCGGCGGCCTCGGCGTACTCCTCGATCGTCTGCGCCGCGTACCCCTCGCGGTCGACCGACTGCGCGACGACGTCGCCGTTGATGAGCATGCGCTGCCCGTCGATCGAGTCGGTGCCGTACTGGGTGAGGGCGAGCGCCTGCACGTCGTCTTCGGTGAGCAGCGAGAGCGCGGGGATCGTCGTGGTCACGGCGAGCATCGCGACGAAGCTCATGGCCACGATGCTGGCGATGCCGCGGGCCCTGCGGCGCTGCGGGCGGGGTGCGGTGCGCGGTGCGCGTTCGGCAGGCGCGGGCGCTTCGGCGATGCTGCGACGGCGACCCTGATGCGGCGCCGACGCGGTCGCGGCGGCGGGGGTTCCCGACCGACGCGACGAGCGAGCGGATGCCGCGGGCTGGCGGCTCGCGGGATGACGCTGATGCGATGCGGCGGTCGCCGGGGCCTCGGTCGGTGCCGCGGTGTCGGACGCCAGGCCGAAGATGTCCAGACCCGAGATCTCGGTCGTGGCGGGGATCGACAGCGGCGTCGGGCGCGGCGCGGCGGTGGGGATCGGCGGCACGGAACCGCTGGAGGCGTCGGACCGCGACGGGACCTGGGTCGGAGCCCCCTGATCGAACGCACGGCGGGCGCGACGCGAGGAGTCCGCGGCGGGCGCCTGAGGTGCCGGTGCGGTCACGGCGGCCTGCGCAGGCGCAGGTGCAGCGGGCGCGACCTGGGCTGCCGCCGCACGACCGCCGAACAGGTCGTCGAACGCCGGGCGCGCCGGCGCTGCCTGAGCGGCCGGCGCGATCGAAGCCGGTTGCACCGGCGCTGCGGGAGCGCCGGGCGCCGCGATCGGAGCCGCGGCAGGCGCAACCGGAGCCGCCTGAGCCGTCGCAGCCGCCTGCGCGGCCTCGAGTTCGCGGAGTTCCCGACGCGTGAGGGGTCGCCCGGACCGCAGGGGATCCATGGTGCCGCGCGATGAGGCGTCGGGCACGAGGGGGGACTCGGGCACGGTAGGGAGACCTTCGACGATGAGATGGGGGAACGGAGGTGGCATCCCGACTCGTGCCGAGATTACAGATCGGTAAAGGCTACCCCGAACCCGTCTTCCTGCGCCATCGGATCGGGGTCTGATTCGTCGCCCGAAGTGCGATTCGCGACGCATTCCGCAGGACTCGTGCCGAACGGCCGCCGAACCCCGCGGAACCACGGCGAACCCGCCGCGCACCTCCGCCACCCTGCGAGACTCCTGCGAATCGAAGCCGGGCGATCGACCCAGCGCGCCGCCGCCCCGCGACCCGCGCGACGCGCCGGCGTCGCACCATCGACGCTCCGGCTCAGGCCTCGACGCCGGCCCGGCGCAGCAGGGCGACGAGCTCCTCGTGCAGCCCCGGGGCCGCCGCGACGAGCAGCTCGGAGTTCTCCCGCCCGCCGCGCGGACCCGTCACGCGTGCGCCCGCCTCGCGCGCGATGAGGCTGCCCGCCGCGTGGTCCCAGGCGTTGAGCCCGCGCTCGTAGTACGCGTCGACGCGTCCGGCGGCGAGCGCGCACAGGTCGAGCGCCGCAGAGCCGATGCGGCGGATGTCGCGCACCTCGGGCAGCACGCCGAGCAGCACCTCGGCCTGCCACCGCCGAAGCTCGGACGCGTAGCCGAATCCGGTCGCGACGAGCGCCTGGTGCAGCGGCACCTCCTCGTTCACCGCGAGCGGGCGTGCTGCCGCAGCCTGGCGACCCGTCGCGTGCGCTCCCCCGCCGGCGCTCGCCTCGAACAGCTCGCCGCTCGACGGGTCGAGCACGACTCCGGCCAGGGTCGCGCCGTCGATCGAGCCCGGGCCGCCCGCGGCATCCGCCCCACCGCGCTCGGCGACGGCGATGCTGATCGCCCACGACGGAATGCCGTAGAGGAAGTTCACGGTGCCGTCGATCGGGTCGACGATCCAGTCGACGCCGCTCGCGCCGATGTGCGCGGCGTCCTCCTCGCCGACGATGCCGTCGTCGGGGCGCGCATCGAGGATCAGCGAGCGGATGAGCTCCTCGGTGTCGCGATCGACCGCGGTGACGATGTCGGTCGAGGTCGACTTGGTCGCCGCCACGCTCACGCCGTGTCTGCGCTGCTCGAGCGCGAACTCCCCCGCCCGCACGGCGATGCCGTGAGCCAGAGCGAGCAGGTCTGCGGATGCCGCGGCGGAGGTCATGCCTCCAAGCTACGCTGCCGCCGCTCGCACGGCATCCGGCGCCGAGAAGCGCGGCCGCCGCTCACACGGCGTTCACCTCGGCGACACCCTGAGCCGCGAGACTGGGCGCCCACTCGGCGAAGGACGGCATGGCAACCGAACGACCGGGGCGTCGCATCGCACCCCGAACGGAACGCCCGCGCGGGTTCCGTCGCGACATCCAGGGGCTCAGGGCGATCGCGGTGCTCGTCGTGATCGCGTTCCACGCCGGGGTCCCCGGATTCAGCGGCGGGTACCTCGGCGTCGACGTGTTCTTCGTGATCTCCGGGTTCCTGATCGGCGGACCGCTCGTCGCCACGCTCCTCGAGGACCGGCGCGTGGACCTCGCGGCGTTCTACGCCCGGCGTGCGCGCAGGATCCTCCCCGCCGCGCTCGTCGTGACCGTGGTCACCGTCATCGCGTCGGTGATGATCGCGTCGCCCATCCGCCTCGCGCAGATCGCGACCGATGCGGCCTGGGCCGCATCGTCCGCCGTCAACGTCCGCTTCGCGATCCAGGAGACCGACTACCTGAACGGCACGGCGCCCTCGCCGCTGCAGCACTTCTGGTCGCTCGGGGTCGAGGAGCAGTTCTACCTGCTCGCGCCCCTGCTGCTGATCGGACTCTTCGCCCTCACGCGACGCACGCGACACGCGCGGCGCCTGACGTTCGCACTCGGCATCGCGATCCTCGCGGCCTCCTTCGCCGCGTGCCTCGTGCTCGGCGACTCGCCGTGGACCTTCTTCTCGCTGGCCACGAGGGCGTGGGAGCTCGGCGCGGGCATCGTCGCGGCACTCGCGGTGACCCGCCTCTCGCGGCTGGGACCTGCCGCCGTCGAGTTGCTCGCGAGCGTCGGAGCGACCCTCATCATGGTCGGGATCGCGCTCGGCGGCCTGCCGGAGTTCCCGCATCCCGGCATCGGCACCGTCATCCCGGTGCTCGGCACGGCCGTGCTGCTCGCGGTCGGCGGCACGGCGAGCGGGGAGGGCACGCTGGTGGCTCGCGGGCTCGGGCTGCGGCCCGCCGTCGCGATCGGCACGCTCTCGTACGCGCTCTACCTCGTGCACTGGCCCCTGCTCGCACTCGCAGGCGAGCGCGTCGACCACGTCACCACGCCCGGGCCGATCGCGGTCGGCGCGCTCATGGCGGTCGCCGTCGGTGGGGCCTGGGTGCTGCACCGTTTCGTCGAACTGCCCTTCCTCCGAACGGCGGGCCCGTCGCGGTCGGGGCCCCGCCGGGCGATCGTCGCCGGCCTGGCTGCGACCGCCGTCGTCGCCGGTTCGCTGCTCGCGGCGACGCCGTCGCTCGCCGCCGTTCCCCTGACCTCGAACCGCGAGGCGATGAGCCGAGATGTCGAACGCGAGCCGCAGGGCACGACGTACGTGCCGCGCAACGTGAGCCCCAAGCTCGCCGGCGCGGTCGACGACACCGGCCTGCTCTACGCGAACGGATGCCAGCAGGACAAGGAGTCCGCCGAGCTCGTCGTGTGCTCGTTCGGCCCGTCGGGCTCCGGCGGCGACCCGCAGGCCGTGGTCGACGTGCCGGGCGCGGGCGACGTCGCCACCGTCGTGCTCTTCGGCGACTCGCACGCCGGCCGCTGGTTCCCGGCGATGAGCGCGGCATTCGCCGGGCAGCCCGTTCGCCTCATCACGCTGACGAAGTCGGGATGCCGGTCCATCGAGTCGGCCTCGACCTGGTCGGATTCGCTCAACGCGTCGTGCTCGGCGTGGCGCACGGCGGCCATGGCCTGGATCATCGACGAGTCCCCCGACCTGACCGTGCTCGCCGACCATCTCGGGCGGCCGGTCGCCGGGCGGGAGGAACGGTACGAGCAGCAGTGGTCGGCCGCGACCGCGAGCACGCTGGAGCGGTTCCCCGATCCGACCAAGGTCGCGGTGCTCGCCGAGACGCCCGAGTTCGACGTGAGTCCGCCGATCTGCCTCGCGCGCCACCTCGAATCCGCCGAGACCTGCGACGAACCGCGCACGCGGGCCGTCAACGAGCACGCCGTGCGAGCCGTGCGCTCGGCTTCCCTCGCCGCCGGGGCGCAGTTCGTCGACTTCACCGACTGGTTCTGCAACGCCGACCGATGCCCGACCGTGATCGGAAACCGCCTCGTCTACGGCGACGAGCACCACGTGACGGCGACCTTCAGCGCCTCGATGGGCCCGGTCGTGCGCGACGCCCTGCTTCCGTCGCTCGCTGCCGCGCTCCGATGACGGCGAGGCTCGCAGCCCCGTGCGTCCTCAGCGAACCCTCGGGAACGACAGAGCTCGAAAACGACAGAGTTCGAAAACGACAGAGCTCGAAAACGACGAAGCCCCGGCTCAGTCGCATGGCGTCTGACCGGGGCTTTCGGTGGCGAGTGAGGGATTCGAACCCCCGAATGCTGAGCAGTCTGATTTACAGTCAGATCCCTTTGGCCGCTTGGGTAACTCGCCAGTCGCACCCGACCGAGTTCTGCACACAACCGGGGGCCCGTCAATAGTACCCGCGAGGTGCCGTGACGTGAAATCGATGCCGACAGCGGATGCCGCGGCATCCGCTCGCTCGATCGAAACCCCTGCTCAGGGCCGCGTTTCCGCTCGTTCCGACGGCCTATTGCGCCCGCCACCACGGCATCTCGGCCGTCGTGTTGTGGTCCTCGGAGGGGAACTCGGCGGTGTCGCCGGACGAGCCGGAAGCACCGGAAGAGCCCGGAGCACCCGTCGCAGCGCCGGCACCGTGCGACCCGTCGAGCGGCACGGTCTGGCGCGGCACGGCCGATGCCGCGGGCGCCACGACGATCTGCTGCGCCGCCGCCGCATCCGCCGCGGACTCTCGCTGGCGGCGATCGTCGTCGCGCCAGGCCTGCGACGAACCGCGAAGGCCCGCGCGCTGGATCGTGCGCTGAATCGTGAGCCCGCGCTCGTTCGGCCGCGGCACGAACCGGATGTCGCGGAGGCCCTGCTCCTGCGCCGCGGACTCGAACACGAAGTGCCCGTATCCGAGGATCCGGCCGATGAGCGGACGGTGCACCGAGATGTCGAGGATTCGTGCGAGCGGCATGGTCGCGATGTTCTGGGTGAGGATGCCGTGCACGCGGAACACGCGCATGTTCGTGATCACGAACCGGTCCATGCGGGCACCCATGATGCGCCACGACGCGTGCACGACGAGGCCGAGCGCCAGCAGCAGCGGCACCCAGTACGCCGTGGACGGCAGCCACAGGATGAGCAGCAGCACGGGGATCGCCAGCAGCGCCTCGAGGATCGCGCTCGCGACCGCGGCCCAGTGCTTGCTCACCTCGTCGACGACGAACTCGCCCTCGTCGGAGATCAGGTGCTGTTCGACGTTCGGGTCTCCGAAGGCGCCCATGGGATTACGACGAAGCGAGCGAGCTGAAGAACTGGCCGATCGCCTCGGTCGCGGTGAAGACCGCGCCGAACGCGCCCTGCACGACGTTGGCCGCATCTTCGGGGCGCGTGATGACGTAGAACGCGGCGAACACGACCACGAGCACGAGGATGATTCGCTTGACCCACTTCACGTGCGTGATTCCCTTCGGTTCGGCGGATGGCGGACACCGCCCCTCCCCCGAACGTGGGCCCGACCGTGCCTGTCTACCTTACGAGGGCGGCCCGGGCAACGCGCCACGCAGGCCCCAGCCGATAGGATGTCGAGGTTCAGCCCGACCGTACGGAGGCGCGATGGCCGGCATCGAAGAGGTCGCACGGCTCGCCGGCGTCTCGACCGCGACCGTGTCGCGCGCCCTCAGCGGCCGCGGACACGTCTCCGCGGCCTCCAAGTCGAAGGTGCTCGACGCGGCGGCCCAGCTCGGCTACGTCGTCTCGTCGAACGCATCGAGCCTCGCGTCGGGGCGCACGCGCAACATCGGCGTGGTGATCCCGTTCCTCAACCGCTGGTTCTTCTCCTCGGTGCTCGAGGGCGCGCAGGGTGCGCTGCTCCGCCACGGCTACGACCTCACGCTCTACAACCTGTCGGGCGACAGCGGTGAGCGCACGAGCGTGTTCGAGCACTTCCTGCTGCGCCAGCGCGTCGACGCCGTGATCGCCGTCTCGCTCGAGCTCACCGAACCCGAGGTGGCTCGCCTGCACGACCTCGGCAAGCCGCTGGTCGGGGTCGGCGGCCCGATCGAAGGCGTGCCCACGCTCACCATCGACGACGTCGCCGTCGCCAAGCTCGCCACCGAGCACCTGCTCGCGCTCGGGCACCGCCGCATCGCCCACATCGGCGGCGACCTCGAGAACGACCTCGACTTCCACCTGCCGACCAACCGTCGCCACGGCTACGAGAACGCGCTCCGCGAGGCCGGCATCGAGGTCGACGAACGGCTCTTCGCGCCGGCCGACTTCACGATCCGCGGCGGGTTCCATGCGGCGAAGCAGCTGCTGGGGGTGCCGCACGATCGGCCGACCGCGATCTTCGCGGCCTCCGACGAAATGGCCATCGGCTCGATCCTCGCCGCGCGCGAACTCGGGCTCGTCGTGCCGCGCGACGTGTCGATCATCGGCATCGACGACCACGACCTCGCCGACTTCTTCGGCCTGTCGACGGTCGCGCAGTTCCCCCGGTTCCAGGGCGAGAAGGCGGTCGAGATCCTCATGGAGCAGCTCGAACCCGGGTCGGATGCCGCGACGCCCGCCTCGACGCCCCTCCCGTTCGAGCTGCGCGTGCGCTCGTCGACGGCCACCCCGCCGCCGGCCTGACGCCGGCCCCGCCCACGGTTCGCGACGCACGAGCGCGCGCCGCGGCATCCGCTCTCCTGCTCATGCGCGCTGTTCGCGGAGGCGAGGCCCTCGGTAGACTGGCCCGCATGGCTGATTCCACGTTTGACATCGTCTCCAAGGTCGACCACATGGAGGCCGAGAACGCCGTCAACCAGGCGCGCAAAGAGGTCGAGCAGCGCTACGACTTCAAGAACGTCGGCGCCTCGGTCGAGTGGTCGGGCGAGAAGATCCTGCTGAAGGCGCAGACCGACGAGCGCGTCAAGGCCGTGCTCGAGGTCGTCGAGTCGAAGTTCATCAAGCGCGGCATCACGCTGCGCTCGCTCGACACGGGTGAGCCCTACCCCTCGGGCAAGGAGTTCCGCATCGAGATCGCGCTGAAGAACGGCATCGACAGCGAGAACGCGAAGAAGATCTCGAAGATCATCCGCGACGAGGCGCCCAAGACGGTCAAGAGCCAGATCCAGGGCGACGAGCTGCGTGTCTCGTCCAAGAGCCGCGACGACCTGCAGGCCACGATGGCGCTGCTCAAGGGCAAGGACCTCGACGTCGCCCTCCAGTTCACGAACTTCCGCTGAGCGCGGCGCGGCACGGCGCCGAGCGCGGCGCTCCTGAGGTGACTTCGATGCGGTGAGGACCACTCGAGCGTTCCTCACCGCGTCGAACCGTCCTCAGGCACGATCATCGCGGAGAACGGATGCCTCGGGCGACCCGACGAGCGCCCGGCGCGGCCTCGTGCGTGGCACTCCCATGCCGAGCAGGCGCTCCTCGAGCGGGCGTTTGCGCACCATGTCGGTCCAGTCCCAGCGGTCCATCGACGTCACTCGGCGGCGGAGTGCATTCTCGCGGTCCTTCTCCCGAATCACCGCACGGGCCGCGATCAACGAGTCTCGCGGCTCCCGCACCGCGACCGCGGATCCGTGCGCGCTCGCACCCGCGAGGTACTTCCCGCGACCGTCAGCCTCGCCGATGGCCCGCACCGACGGCCACCAGAAGTCGACGTCCGCGGTCATCGCGAGCTCGTCGAGCCGGAACGGCTCCTGCAGAACCGGCGCCTCGAACCCGCACTCCTCGATGACGAGTCGGCTGACCGTTTCGAGCACGGTCTGGGATCGGCTCGTCGCGCGAACCAGCACGACCTCCGTTCGGCGGCTGCCGGGGTAGGGCATCAGTCGCTCGTGTTCGCCGCGCAGCCGTTCGATCGTCGTGAGCGGAGCGCGTCTCGCGCCACTCGGCACCCAGAGCGCGGCATCGACCGCGGCCAGGGCCGCGGCGAGCGTGCCCACGCGACAGGCCTGGATGAGGGCGAACTCCACAGAGGTCACGAACATGCCGCCCTGCACACTCCCGACGTCTGGCGGGCGCGGGGCCGCGACGGCGACGACGCCGGGGCGACGATGCCCGGTCGGGCCGTCGGCGAGCACGCAGACGTCGCGCGGCCATCGGCCGTAGCTCGGCAACCCGAGGAGCGCGAGCGCTGAGAACCCCGTGAAGACCGGCGCCTGCATGCTCACGGCTGCCGCCGAGACGAGGTGGGTGTGACGAAGTTCATCGCGGCGCCACTCCGGTGTTCCGAGCGGAGGCGCGTCGACGTAGACGCCCCGTCTCACGCGGACGATTCGACGGGCGGCGACCTCGGCGGCGAGGGTTCGCTGCAGTCCTGCTTCACGCACGTCGGCGAACCGGATGAGGCCGTTGGGAAGCCGGGGAAGTTCCATCCGCCAAGGCTCCCCGGTCCGGACACCCTCGACCCCGGGATCGGGCATGCTTTCGAGCGATCTCGCCAGCCGGCCGCCTGTGCAGAACGAGTCACCGCATCGAGTGAGGACGGATCGGCACGCCAAGTGGGTCTCGGTGCGACCTCACGGAGCCGAAGTTCACTCACGCGGGGCAGCTGAACGCGGAGGCGGGCGTCAGCGGCGCGGGGCGTAGCCGCGCAGCCAGCGCGTGATCGCCGCGTAGGCGGCGGCCCGCACGGGCTCGCGCGAGAGGAAGACGTCGTGCAGGGCGCCGTCGATGCGCGCGACGGTCACGTTCGGGCCGAGCCGGAGGGTGCGCTCGGCCATCTCGTCGACGACGAGCACGATGTCCGACGACCGCATGGCCTCGTCCCACCGGGGCAGCAGCGTCGACCGCTTCGAGAGCAGCGTGAGCACGGGCGCGCCGACGTCGATGCGGCGGGCGACGGTCGCGTGCCCGGCGAGGATGCCGGTGAGCCACGCGGGGTGCACCGTGAATCCACGGTCGGGCCGCCACGCGTGGTTGTACTCCCACTCGCCGCCGAACTCCTTCGCGACGGTGCGCGTGTAGAAGCCCAGATCCACGTTCGGCATCGGTCCGAGCGGGTTCACGCGAGCGCCCCAGCCGATGACGGGCGCGAGCGCCGCGCGCCCGGTGCTGCTCAACTGAAACTCCAGCCACGGGCTGTTCAGCACGAGTGCCGAGGCCCTGCCCTGGTTGCGCGCCGACCAGAGGCTGAGCGTCAGGCCGCCGGTCGAATGGCCGAGCAGCAACAGCGAGCGAGCGGATGCCGCGGCCCCGCGCCCGTGCCCCATGACCTCGAGCGCCGCCTCGATGTCGTCGTCGTACGTGGCGAGGTCGGTGACGAAGCCGGGCGTCTGCCCTGGCCGGAGGCTGCGCCCGTACTTGCGGAGGTCGAGCGCGAAGAACCGCGCCCCTGCGTCGGACCAGTAGCGCGCGAGTTCGGGGTTGAAGAAGTAGTCGCTCCAGCCGTGCACGTAGAGCACATCGATTCCGGATGCCGCGCCGCGCCGAAGCGGCCACCGGAACCCGGGATCGTGCCGCACGAGCGTCGCGACGACCTCGCCCTCGTCGTCGGTGCCGAGCGGCAGGGTGCGCTGCTCGAAGCCGTGGCCGAGCACGTCGGGCCGCCAGCGTTCGTCATGCCCGACGGCGGCGGCGACGGCACTCGCGTCGGCGGCGGACGATCCGACCGGCGCGTCGGATGCCGAACCGGAACGAGGTGCGACCGGATGCTCTGCCACGACACCTCCCCCGGGGTCTCGGTGGGTTCAGCCTAGCGTCGCCATGCCGATGAACGAGTGGACGTCGCCCGCGACCAGCACCGCGACCAGGGCTCCGGCGAGCATCGACGGGCCGAACGGGATCGACCCGCGCAGGGACACGCGCCGGGTGGCGAGCCCGATGACGGCGATGACCCCGCCGATGACGAACGCCGCGAGCAGGCCGATGAGCCAGGCCGAGAGGCCGAACCAGCCGAGCACGAGCCCGATGAGCAGCGCGAGCTTCACGTCGCCCATGCCCATGGCTCCGGGTGAGATGAGCGCCAGCAGCAGGTAGACGGCGAACATGGCGCCGGCTCCGGCGAGCGCGAAGAGGAACGCGGCGGGTCGGCCGGTCAGGAGCGTCGCGAGCAGGAGGAGCGCTGCGACGGCACCGAGCGCCGGGAACACGACGGCGTTCGGCAGGCGGTGCTCGATGAGGTCGACGAGGGCGAGCACGGTCGCGGCCGCCGCGAAGACGAGCAGCGGAAGCAGCATCCAGGTCGCCGCGAACCGCAGCCCGAGCAGGCCGAACGTGATCGCCGTGACGACGGCCGCCGAGATGCGAACGGTGCGCTGCGACATCCGCTCGCCCTGCGACCCGGCCGGGGACCGCAGCGAACGCCGCACCCACGCCGCGAGCGGCCACCACCCCAGCGCGGCCCCGAGCGCGGCGACCATGAGCGCGATCACGAGCAGCACGACGGCGGTCATGGTCTCGGGCGGCACGACGTGCAGCGTACCGGCCCGCCGCGATCAGCGGCGGGCGTCATGCACAGGCCGCGCCGCGGCATCCGCCCGCCCGAAGACGAGAGGGCGGGAGGACGGGAGGACGGGACGACGACCCACCGCAACCCGAGGTCACGCCTCGCCGCGCGAGACCTGCACCATGTCGTCGCGCGGCACGACCTTGATGCGCACGCGCCCCTCGGCCTCGCCGAGCGAGCGCTCGTGCTGGTCGAGGCGGTGCCATCCGTCGAGGTCGGTGTAGGCGATGCCGCGCGCGTCGAGCATCTCGAGCACCGACTCCTCGGAGGGCCATTCAGGGGTCCACCAGTTGCCGAGGTCGTTGATGACGTGCTTGATCGTCTCCATGGCGTCGGACTTCGTGTGCCCGATGAGGCCGACGGGTCCGCGCTTGATCCACCCGGTCGCGTAGACGCCGTACATCTGGCGCGACTCGCCCGTGTCGGGGTCGCGGAGCAGCACCTGGCCCTCGTGGTTCGGGATCACGCCCAGCCGCTCGTCGAACGGCACGCCGGGCAGCGGCGAGCCGAAGTAGCCGACGGCCCGGTACACGGCCTGGATCGGGATCTCGCGGATCTCGCCCGTGCCGACCACGCCGCCGGCGCCGTCGGACCTCGTGCGTTCGTAGCGGATCGCGCTCACCCGCCCCGACCCGTCGTCGACGATCTCGAGCGGTTTGGCGAAGAAGTGCAGGTGCAGGCGCCGCGAGGCCTCGCCGACCTCGCGCTGTCGCCATTGCTGCAGCACCTTGTCGATGACGAAGACCTGCTTGTTGCCGGCGACCGCGGCCCGGGCCGCGTCGTCGTAGTCGAAGTCCTCGTCGGCGAGGATCATGTCGACGTCGCGCAGTTCGCCGAGCTCGCGCAGTTCGAGGGGCGTGAACTTGACGGATGTCGGGCCGCGGCGTCCGAACACGTGCACATCCGTCACGGGCGATTCGCCGAGCCCGGCGGCGACGTTGTCGGGGATCTCGGTGACCATGAGGTCTTCCACGTGCTTGGCGAGCATGCGGGCGACGTCGAGCGCGACGTTGCCGTTGCCGATCACCGCGATCGACTCGGCCTCGAGCGGCCAGGTGCGCGGCACGTCGGGGTGCCCGTCGAACCAGCTCACGAAGTCGGCGGCGCCGTAGGAGCCCTCGAGGCCGACACCCGGGATGTTCAGCGAGGAGTCGTGCACGGCGCCCGTGGCGAAGATGACGGCGTTGTAGTGGCGCTTCAAGTCGTCGAGCGAGATGTCCTCGCCGAAGCGCACGTTGCCGAAGATGCGGATGTCGCCGCGGTCGAGCACCTCGCGCAGGGCCGTGATGATGCCCTTGATGCGCGGGTGGTCGGGGGCGACCCCGTAGCGCACGAGCCCGTAGGGCGCGGGCAGGTGGTCGAACAGGTCGATCGACACGTCGAAGTTGCGCTCGGCCTTCAGCAGGATGTCGGCGGCGTAGATGCCGGCGGGTCCGGCGCCGACGATCGCGAGTCGAAGCTTGTTCCTGGTCACGGTGCTCGAACCTCCATCGTCGGAATTCCGGATGCCGGTGCGCCCGACCGGGCGCACCCAATTGCCTCAGCTCGCCCGGTCGACGACCGTCTCGGCGAAGCGGGTGAGCGCCTTCTTCACGGGGCCGTCGGGCAGCGGTGCGAGCGCCTCTACCGCCTCGCGGGCCCAGCGGTGCGCCTCGTCGAGGGTCGCCCTGGTGGCCTCGTGCTCGCGCAGCTCGGCGACGATCGCGTCGACCGTCTCGCGCGAGGGCACGATGCGCGAGGCGAGCGTGTTCGTGTCGTGCGGGTCGCCGGCGTCGGCGGGGTCGAGGCCGACCATGACATCGCGCCGGATGCGCCGGAGCAGGTCGGCCGACGCGGGATCGGTCTCGGCGAGCTCGGCCAGGCGCAGCACGGGCAGCGTGACGACGCCGGCGCGGAGGTCGGTGCCGGGCACCTTGCCGGTGGTCTCGGGTTGCGGCGACAGGTCGATGACGTCGTCGATGAGCTGGAACGCGATGCCGATCTTCTCGCCGAACTCGACGACGGGCGCCTCGTAGGCGGGGTCGGCGCCCGAGAACACGAGCCCCGACTGCGCGGCGGCGGCGATCAGCGAACCGGTCTTGTCGGCGAGCACCTGGATGTAGTGCTCGACGGGGTCGTCGCCCTCGCCGGGGCCGACGGTCTCGTGCAGCTGCCCGAGCACGAGGCGTTCGAACGTGCCGGCCTGCATCTTGATGGCGCGTTCGCCGAGGTCGGCCATGAGCTGGCTCGCCCTCGCGAACAGCAGGTCGCCTGTCAGGATCGCGACGTTGTTGCCCCACACGGTCTGCGCACTGGGCACGCCGCGGCGACGCTCGGACTCGTCCATGACGTCGTCGTGGTACAGCGACCCGAGGTGCGTGATCTCGATCGCCTCGGCGGCGGTGACCACGTCGTCGGTGATGCCCGCGCCGAGCTGCGCGGTGAGCAGGGTCAGCATGGGCCGCACGCGCTTGCCGCCGGCGTCGAGCAGGTAGCGGGTCGAGGCATCCGCGATCGAATCGGCGAAACGCACTTCACGGACGAGGCCCGCTTCGACTCGGTCGATGCCGTCGTCGATCGCCTTCGCCATCGCCTTGTCGGCGGATGACGCGAACAGGCGCTCGCTCAGACCGAGGTTCGAAGCGAGCGCAGAGCCGCGACGTGCGACCGGATGGCTCGGATTCACGTGTTCGAGTCTATCGGGGTCGACCTGCGCACCCGGTCGACGCGGCTTCCACGGCGAGCCCTCGCGATGGACACGCGGGCGAGTGACGGATGCCGCGGCACAGCGCCCGGCACGGCGCCCGGCTCGGGCGAGCGGGCGTCGGGTTCAGGCGAGCGGCTTGCGCGCCCGGTGCAGGGCGACGATGCCGCCCGTGAGGTTGCGCCAGGCGACGTCGGTGTAGCCGACGCTGCGGATGAGCGCGGCGAGCTCTGGCTGCTCGGGCCAGGCGTCGATCGACTCGTTGAGGTAGTCGTAGGCGTCGTCGTTCGAGCTCGAGAGCCGCACGAGCGTCGGCATGACGTAGCGCTGGTAGGCGTGGTAGCCGGTGCGGATGAGCGGCGCCTGCGGCTGCGAGAACTCGCAGATCACGAGGCGGCCGCCGGGCTTGGTCACGCGCAGGAACTCGGCGAGCGCCTGCTCGGGCCCGTTCACGTTGCGCAGGCCGAACGAGATCGTCACGGCGTCGAACTGGTCGTCGCCGAAGGGCAGGTTCGTGGCGTCGGCCTCGACGAACACGAGGTTCGGCACGTGCTCCTGACGGGCGCGACCGACCTCGATCATGCCGGGCGAGAAGTCGGCGGCCACGACGGAGGCGCCGGAGGCCGCAAGGCTCGCGCTCGAGGTGCCGGTGCCCGCGGCGACGTCGAGGATGCGCTCGCCGGGCTTGGGCGCGACCGCGCGCGTGGTGGCCACCCGCCAGAGCGGCGCGTTGCCCATCGAGAGCACGGTGTTCGTGCGGTCGTACCTGGCCGCCACCCGGTCGAACATCGCCGATACCTGGCTGGGATCCTTGCCGAGATCTGCGCGCGTCATCCTTCGATCCTAGGCCGCGGTCGCAGTGCATGCGCTGGGAAGCATGCAGCCGAATGCCGGCGGGCCCCGAGGGCTCGAGCGCCCGGTGCCGGCCGGTCGAGGGGGCGCGCCAGCGCCGTCGGCTTCCACGCAGCACCCGAGTCGTAGGCTGATCCGGTGACGAACACGGATGCCGCGCACCAGGGCGCCAGGTCGCGCCTCGTGGTGCACACCGAGCCGGTCGACGAACTCGCGCCGCTGATCCCGCGCGCCGACCCGCGGCATCCGCTGCTCTGGATGCGCCGCGGCGAGGGCATCGTGGGCCTCGGCGAGACCCTGCGCATCGAGACGACCGGCGTCGACCGGGTCGCCGACGCGGCCGCCGTGTGGACCGAGCTCGCCGCGGACGCCGACGTCGACGACCGCGTCGGGCTGCCCGGCACGGGACTCGTCGCCTTCGGCGCGTTCGCGTTCGCCGACGAGTCGGAGTCCACGAGCGTGCTCATCGTGCCCGAACTCGTGCTCGGCCGCCGCGACGGCCGAGCCTGGGTCACGCGCATCGCGTTGGTCGAGCAGCCCGACGCAGACGCTGCGGGCGACGGTGACGACGGGCGAGCGGATGCCGCGGCATCCGAATCGCTCGAGATCCCCGAGCCGGCGCCTCGCCGTCGCGTGCCGCGCGTCACGTTCGCACCGGGCGCGGTGCCGCCCGAGCGCTACGAGGCCGCGGTCTCCGAAGCCGTGCGCCGCATCGACGGCGGCGAGCTCGCGAAGGTCGTGCTCGCGCGCGAGCTCGTGGGCGAGCTGCACGAGGAGGACGGCCTGCGCGCCACGATCCACCGGCTCGCCGAGGACTACCCCGACACCTGGGTGTTCGCGGTCGACGGACTCATCGGCGCGAGCCCCGAGACGCTCGTGCGCGTCGACCACGGCACGGTCTCGTCCCGCGTGCTCGCCGGAACGACCGCGCGGGGTGCGGGCGAGGCCTCCGACCGCCAACGCGCCGTCGCCCTCACCGAATCCGCGAAGGACCGGGCCGAGCACGCCCTCGCCGTCGCGAGCGCGGTCAAGCGCCTCGAGCCGCACACGGCCCGCCTCGACGCGAGCCCCGAGCCGTTCACGCTGCAGCTGCCGAACCTCTGGCACCTCGCGACCGATCTCAAGGGCACGCTCGGCGACGGCTCCAGCGCGCTCGACCTGGTGCGCGCCGTGCACCCGACGGCGGCCGTCGCCGGCACGCCCAGGCGGGTGGCGCTATCGGTGCTCGCCGAACTCGAGGGCTTCGACCGGGGGCGCTACGCCGGGCCGGTCGGCTGGGTCGACGGCGACGGCGACGGCGAGTGGGCGATCGCGCTCCGCTGCGCGCAGATCGACGCCGACGGCACCGTGCACGCCTACGCCGGCTGCGGCATCGTGCACGACTCCGTGCCGGCCGACGAGCTCGCCGAGACGGACATGAAGTTCCGGCCGATCGTCGAGGCCTTCGGCGGCTAGCTCGCCGCAGGCGGTCAGCTCGCCGCAGGCGGTCAGCTCGCCGCGAGCCTCGCCTGCTGCTCGGCCACGTCGTAGTCGGCCTTCGGCCACTCGAGCTCCATGCGCTCGAGCGCGTCGGTGAGCAGGTGCTGCACGGCCAGCCGCGCGTACCACTTGCGGTTCGCGGGAATCACGAACCACGGGGCATCCCCCGTCGCGGTCTGGTCGAACGCGAGCTGGTAGGCCTGCTGGTAGTCGCCCCAGAGGAGCCGCTCGTCGATGTCGCCCGGGTTGAACTTCCAGTGCTTGTCGGGCCGGTCGAGCCGCTCCCGCAGGCGTTCGCGCTGCTCGTCGGGCGAGATGTGCAGCATGACCTTGATCACCGTGGTCGCGCCTTCGGTGAGTTCCCGCTCGAAGTCGTTGATGGCGCCGTACCGTCGTTCGATCTCCTCGGGCGAGGCGAGCCCGCGCACGCGCGCGATGAGCACGTCCTCGTAGTGCGAACGGTCGAAGACGCCGATCATGCCCGCCTCGGGGGCCTCCTTGCGGATGCGCCAGAGGAAGTCGTGCGCGAGTTCCTCCGCGGTGGGCTTCTTGAAGCTCGCGAGCTGCACGCCCTGCGGGTCGACCGAGCCCATCACGTGCTTGACGATGCCGCCCTTGCCCGCGGTGTCCATGGCCTGCAGCACGAGCAGGATGCGCCGTTCATCGCCCAGGCGACTGCACGCGAACAGCTGCTCCTGCAGCTCCTCGAGTCGGGCGACCCCGGCGGCGAGCGCCTGAGCACCCGCGGACTTGCCGCCCTCGAACCCGGGCGTGGAGTCGGGGGCGACGTCGGCCAGGCGGAATCCGTCGTCGACTCGAAGCAGGTCGATCGGGTCGGCGGTCCAGTGCGGCGCGTGGTTCATGACGGCTCCCCTCGCGCGACGCGGCGCCGCGCAGGGTTCCATCCTGTCGAGCGAGCGGATGCCGCGGCAAGGCCTCGGCCGGTCGCGGCGGCGTTTGCGCGGGGCGCTGGTCTCGAGACGCTTCGCTCCTCGACCGGCAGAACCCGGCGGCTCAACGCGGCAGCGGCACCTCGAGCAGGCTCGGCCCGTCGACGGGCGCCGCGAGGGCGTCGCTCAGTTCGCCGCGGGTCGTGGCCCGCGCGTACGCCCAGCCGTAGGCCGTGGCGAGGGCCGAGAGGTCGACCGTCTGCGGCGTGTACTGCACCCGGTCGAACGCGTCGGGCTCGGCCGAACCCGCGACCTCGAGGGCGTCGAAGATCGTGCCGCCGCCGTCGTTGCCGACGACGACCTGCAGGCGCGGGCGCACCTCGCCGACGCCGAACAGCAGCGAGCCGACGTCGTGCAGCAGCGTGAGGTCGCCGATCACGGCGCGCGTGACCGACCCGCTCGCGATGGCGATGCCGACGGAGGTGGCCACGGTGCCGTCGATGCCCGCGAGGCCGCGGTTGGCGTGCACGGTGATCCGGCGCCCGGCGACGGACCGGTCGGCGTCGCGGATGAGCCGCGAGGCCCCGAACACGAGCCGGTCGTGCGGCCACGTCGCGGCCCACACCGCGTCGACGAGCATGCGACGGGACACGGGTTCGCGCACGGCCGCGAGCTGCGCCTTCATGTACTCGCGCTGCGCCGCGTAGTCGGAGACGTGCCCGGTCTCGTCGACGCCGCTCATCAGGCCGAGGGTCTGCGGCAGGCCGGCGTCGACGATCGACCGGCTCGCGTGCACCCAGCGTCCGAGCCACTCGCGCGCCTCGGGCGGCAGCGGCGTCGGCTGCGCCTCGGCGTGCACCGCGCGCTCGAAGCGGCGCACGCGACGCCCCGGGTTGTACCACTCGATGCCAGAGGGGGCCACGACGATCGCCTCGACGTCGCGGCGCTGCACGAGCGCCGGCACCTCGCGCGAGAGCGTCGGATGCCCGAAGACCACGACGCGCTCGACGCGGTCGCCGAAGCCGGGCTCGTTCAGCAGTTCGCGCGACGCGACCACGAGGTTCGGGCCGAAGCGGGCGCCGCTCGTGACCTCGGCGAGCAACGGCCATCCGCCCTCGCGCGCGAACTGCTCGGCGCCGGGGCCGGCTCCCGCGCCGGCGACGACGACCGTGCGCGGGCCCGCCTCGATGAGCGCGCCCTTCGGACGGCGCTCGGCATCGGCGTCGACGGATGCCGCGGCGCGCGTCGCGGCATCCGTCACAGGATCGCCCTCGGCGGGCGCCGGCGCTGCGTCGAGGTGCACCGCCGTGGAGAGGGGCTCGCTGTACTGCAGGTTGAGGTGCACCGGGCCGGGCCCGGGATGCGCCGCGGGCACGCCGCGATCGTCGCGCCCGAGCGAGACGGCGACGGCCGTACGTGCGAGCCGTGCCGCGGCCTCGGCCTCGCCGGAGTCGCCGACGGGGGCCGCGACGTCGCGCTCGAGGCGCACCGCATCGCCGAAGATGCCCGGCTGCACGGTCGTCTGGTTCGCCCGGATGCCGCGCAGCTCGACCGGCCGGTCGGCCGAGCACACGATGAGCGGAACGCCCGAGTGATGCGCCTCGAGCACGGCCGGGTGCAGGTTCGCGACCGCCGTGCCCGAGGTGACGACGACGACCGCCGGACGCCCCGACTCGACCGCGAGGCCGAGCGCGAGGAACCCGGCGCTGCGTTCGTCGATGCGCACGTGCAGGCGGATCGCGCCGACCCGCTCGAGTTCGGCCGCCACGAGCGCGAGCGCCTGCGACCGCGACCCCGGGGCCACGACCACGTCGCGCACGCCGGCGCGCACGAACCCGTCGAGCAGTGCGAGGGCGGCGGCGGTCGCGGGGCTTCGGGTGCGGTCGGATGCCGGAGTCGGGCCTGCGCCCGACGCCTCAGCCATTCGGCCGGCCGGAGGCTCCCGCCTCACCGGAGGCGTCTGGGCCGTCGTGCGGCTTCGGCTCGTGCGAACGGGGATCGCGGGGATCCTGCTCGGAATCGGCGCCGTCGAGGTCGGCGAGCTCCTGCTCGAGCCGGCGGATGCGTTCGTCTTGATCGGCATCGGCCTTGAGCCCCCGCAGGAACTCGGGGTCGTCGTCGGGGGCGACGGTCTTGCCGGAGCGGCCGCGCCACGCACGCCCGCGACCGATGAGGAACCAGAGGATGCCGCCGATCACCGGGAGCAGCACGATGATCGCGAGCCACCACCCGCGGCTCACTCCACGGATGCGGGACCGATCGAAGAACGCGCAGTCGGCGATCGCGTAGACCCAGAAGATCACGGCGACGATGCCGCCCACGAACCAGACGCGTACCATCCCGCCAGTCTAGGCGCGTACGGGCCGATACGGCTGGGAGAGCGCACAGGGAGCCCGACCTAGACTTGCATGGTGAAGTCCGTGCCCGTCTGGATCTGGTACACCGCCCTGCGCGTCGCGCTGTTCGTGGTGCCCCTCGTGGTGCTGCTCGTCGCCGGGGTTCCCGGCTGGATCGCCGCCCTCGTGGCCGCGTTGTTCGGGCTGAGCGCGTCGCTGCTCTTCCTGCGGCGCCCGCGCGAGTCGATGGCGGGCGACCTCTACGCCGCGCGCCACCGCGAGAAGCCCCTCGTGCACGAGGACGACGCCGAAGAGGATGCCGCGATCGACGGCACCTCCGCCGAGACCGCCCGCGACTGACCGAGGGCGCCGGCACGCGACATCCGCTCGCCTCACCGACTGCGCTCGCGCGCGGCATCCGCTCGCCCGAGCCCGCTGATCGAACCGACGCCGATCGAACCGACGCCGATCGAGCCGACGAGGGTCAGAGCGCGATCGCGAGCCCCAGGCCGATGCCGTACGCGAGCGCCGTGAAGCTCGCCAGCTGCAGCGCGAGGATCAGCTCGCGCGGCGTCTTCGCCGTGAGCACGATGACGCACGCCGGCAGCGCGAGCAGCAGCGCGAAGAACACGAGCACCGCGGTCGGGTAGAAGAGCGCGAGCACGCCGACGACCACGAACGGCAGCAGCATGAACGCGACGAAGAGGATGCGTCCGACGAGCGGCCCGACGAGCACCGCGAGCGTGCGCTTGCCCGCGACGCGATCCTGCTCGACGTCGCGCAGGTTGTTGGCCATGAGCACCGCGCACGCGAGCAGGCCCACGCCGACGCCGCCCATCCACGCCTCGAAGGTGACGGTGAGCGCCTGCACGAACGCCGAACCGGCCGTCGCGACGAGGCCGAAGAACACGAAGACGAACAGTTCGCCGAGCCCCGCATAGCCGTAGGGCCGCTTGCCGCCCGTGTAGAACCAGGCCGCGACGATCGCCGCCGCACCGACCGCGAGCAGCCACCACTGCTGCGTGATGACCGTGAGCGCGAGGCCCGCGAGCGCGGCGACGCCGAAGAATCCGAGCGCGACGCCGAGCACGACCTTCGGGTTCACGAGGCCGGATGCGGTGAGGCGGGCTGGTCCGACCCGGTGGTCGTCGGTGCCGCGGATGCCGTCGGAGTAGTCGTTCGCGTAGTTCACGCCGATCTGCAGCGCGAGTGCGACGACCAGGGCGAGGGCGAAGCGGGTCGGATGCCACTGGCCGTCGCCGATGGCCACGGCGCCGGCGCCCGTGCCGAGCGCGACGGGCGCGATCGCGAGCGGAAGCGTGCGCAGGCGTGCACCGGCGATCCAGTCGCCGGGCGTCAGCCGGGTGCGCGCCCCGCGGACCGGTCCGGCCTTCGCCGCTGCCGCCGCCCTGGCGGGATTGCCGGAGCGGCCGGCACCTCCGGCCGGCTTGCCTGCGGGCTTGGCGGGCTTGGAGTCGGGCTGGTTCATGCGCTGGGGGTTGGGGCGTGCCACACCGACATGCTAGTTCGCGGTTCCTATGACGTGGCTTCGCGTGCCACGAGCGCGGCGAGCGCACGTCGGTCGGGCTTGCCCGAGGCGAGCTGCGGCAGCCGGTCGAGGATGACGAGGCGCACCGGGCGTCCGGCGGGCGGCAGGCCGGCGGCGTCGGTCGCGGCGGCGAGAGCGGCGAGAGCCGTCGATCCGTCGATCCGTCGATGTTCGGCCGTCGACGCATCCGGTCGGGCGAAGATGGACGGATCACGGAGATGCGCACCATCGTCGGCCGGCGGCTCGAGCCGCACCGGGTCGGCGGCAGCGTGGTCGGCGGGATCGGTGCGGGGTGCGGATGCCGCGGCATCCGCTCGCTCGACGACGACCGCCGGGCGCTCGCCCCACTCGGGGTCGGCCACGGGCAGCACGACCGCGGCCTCGAAACCGGCGACGGAACGCACCGCGCGCTCGACCTCGCCCAGGGCGACCTTGACGCCGCCCGAGATGACGACGTCGTCGGCACGGCCGGTGATGCGCAGCAGGTCGGGGAAGCGAGGGGCGCGGGCGTCGGTGTCGCGGGCCTCGGCGTCGTCAGCGGTGGCAGCGGCGGCAGCGGCGACGTCGGGCACGAGCTCGCCGAGGTCGCCCGTGCGGTACCAGCGGGTGCCGTCGGCGTCGGTCGTGAAGGCGGCGGCCGTGCGCTCGGGGTCTTCGAGGTAGCCGATCGCGAGCGTCGGGCCGCTGAGCTGCACCTCGCCGTCGACCACGCGCACGCCGACGCGCGGCAGCGGATGCCCGTCGTAGACGCAGCCGCCGGCGGTCTCGCTCGAGCCGTAGGTGCGGTGCACCTGCGCGCCGAGTGCCCGCGCCCGCTCGACGAGGCCAGGGGGCGCCGCCTGCCCGCCGAGGAGGATCCGGTCGAACGAGCCGAGCGCCGTGCCGACCGAGCGATCGCGCTCGGCCGCGTCGACGAGGCGCGCGAGCTGCACGGGCACGAGCGAGGTGAACCACGGGTGGTCGGGGTCGAGCGTGCGCGCGGCGGCAACGAAGGCCTCGGGGGTGAACCCTCCCTGCGGCAGCACGACGGGCGCGGTGCCCGCGAGGATCGAGCGCACGAGCACCTGCGCCCCGGCGATGTACGTGGCCGGCAGGGCGAGCAGCCACTGTCCGCGCTGCCCGCCGAACCACTGCTCGGTCGCGTGGGCGCTCGCCCGCAGCGCGGCGCCCGAGAGCATGACGCGCTTCGGGGCATCCGTCGATCCGCTCGTCTCGACGACGAGGGCGACCTCGGCGGGCACGAACCCGGCGCCGAGGTCGTCGGCCGCGGGCTCGGTGTCGCCCGGCACCGGCAGCACGGCGAGTGCGCCCTCGTCGAAGAGCACGGCCTCGCGCAGCTGGGCGAGCAGCGCCGCGGTGTCACCGGCTGCAACCCTGATGAGGGGTTTCCGGTCGCTCACCGTAACCCGCTCGCCCGGTTGCCCGCTGTCGGGAAGGCCTCGGGCATCAGTAGTGCCAGGGGTACGGGCCCCAGTCGGGGTCGCGCTTCTCGAGGAACGAGTCGCGCCCCTCGACGGCCTCGTCGGTGCCGTAGGCCAGGCGCGTGGCCTCGCCCGCGAACACCTGCTGGCCGACCATGCCGTCGTCGACCGCGTTGAACGCGAACTTCAACATGCGGATGGCCGTGGGCGACTTCGTGAGGATCGTGCGGGCCATCGCGACGGCCTCGCGCTCGAGCTCGGCGTGCGGCACGACCCGGTTCACGGCGCCCATCTCGTAGGCGCGGTCGGCCGAATACTCCTCGGCGAGGAAGAACACCTCGCGAGCGAACTTCTGCCCGATCTGGCGCGCGAAGTAGGCACTGCCGTAGCCGGCATCGAAACTGCCGACGTCGGCATCCGTCTGCTTGAACCGACCGTGCTCGCGCGAGGCGATGGTGAGGTCGCAGACGACGTGCAGCGAATGCCCGCCGCCGGCAGCCCAACCGGGCACGACCGCGATGACGATCTTCGGCATGAAGCGGATGAGCCGCTGCACCTCGAGGATGTGCAGGCGCCCGGTGCTCGCCGCGGCGGCGGGGTCCCGCACGACCTCGGCCTCGTCGGCGGAGTACTGGTAGCCGTCGCGCCCGCGGATGCGCTGGTCGCCGCCCGAGCAGAACGCCCAGCCGCCGTCCTTCGCACTCGGGCCGTTGCCCGTCAGCAGCACGACGCCGATGCGGGGGTTCGTGCGGGCGTCTTCGAGGGCGCGGTACAGCTCGTCGACCGTGTGCGGCCGGAACGCGTTGCGCACCTCAGGTCGATCGAACGCGATACGCGCGATGCGCCCGTCGGTCGAGTGGTGGTAGGTGATGTCGCTGAGCCCCGCGTCACCGGCGACGGCAGATGCCGCGTCGACCCACTCGCTCGCATCGAACAGTTCGGAAACGCTCACCTCTCCAGCCTAACGACCCGCCGTCGCACGCACGGCGTCACAGATCCGCCACCGCAGCGCCGGCCCCCTAGCCTTGGATGGTGACCACGACTTCGCGCGCCCTCGGCGCCTCCGCAGCCCTGTTCCTCGCCCTCGCCCTCGCCGCGTGCGCCCCGTCCGGCGGGAGCTCGACCGAGGAGCCCACCGCGTCGGCCTCGGCTTCGGCTCCTGCGTCGGCCGACGGCGAATGCGCCGGGGTCGAGGTCGTCGTCGAACTGCCCGCAGACCTCGAGGTCGACGAGTCGCCCGCCGGCACGACGTGCGTCGAGGCCGACGCGCCGATCCTCGCGAGCGATGCCCTGGCCGAGGCCGGCCTCGAGACCGAGGGCACCGAGGAGTACGGCGACCAGGTCGTCTGCCGCGTCAACGGCGTGCCCGCCGCGGACTTCGCCCTCCCCGCCGAGGACGGCACGGACTACTTCGAGACGTGCGCCTCGATGCCCGCCGCCTTCGCGTACTGGTCGCTCTGGACCAAGCCGGCCGGCGGCGAGTGGGGCTACGCGCAGGAGGGTCTCGCGACGCTCGAGCTCGCACCCGGTGACAGCCTCGAACTGCTCTTCACGCTGAACGGCGAGCCTGCCGCGCCGAGCGCATGACCGCGCAGCCGGGCCTGACGCCGTGACCCTGCGACCCGCACCCCTGCGCACCGCGGCGCTCATCGCCGCGGGGTTCATCGGGGTCCGGGTCGTCTACCGGGTGCTCTTCCACGGAGCCGACGGCTCAGGCCCGGTGGTGCTGCCGCTGCCGGAGGTCCCCCTCCCGCGGCCGTTCTCGCATGTCGTGCTGCTCGGCCCGGCGACCCTCGACGGACTCGCGGATGCCGCCCTCAGCGCGGTGCCGATCGCGCTCGCGATCCTCGCGTTCGGCGTGCTGAACGCCCTGCTCGACGTGCCGCGGCTGCTCGTGCGCGGCGCGCGGCGCGGACCGCTCCGCGGGGTCGCCCGCACGCTCGCCGTCGCCTGGGCCGGGCTGCCGGCCCTCGCCGACGCCGTGCGACGCGTGCGGTTCGCCCAGCGCCTCCGCGGCGAGCGCGGCGGCCCCCGCCTGCTCTCCCCCGTGCTCGAGCGCACGCTCGAGCGGGCGACGGCCGTCGCCGCGGCCCTCGAACTGCGCGGGCTCGCTGGACGACCGGTCAGCGGGGTCTGCGAACGCCCCGTCGGGGCGCGGCACCTCGCGATCGTGCACCGCGACGCCGACGAGGCCGCCGTGGTGGTTCCCGCGCTCGACCTCGGGCCCGGCACGCTCGTGCTGGTCACGGGCGCGACGGGCAGCGGCAAGTCCACGCTGCTCCGGGCGATCGCCGGCCTGCACACGCACGTCGACGGCGGTACCACGAGCGGCGAGTTGACCGTCGTCGGCCACGATCGTGCTCGCACCCCGCCGCGCGACACCGCGCGCACCGTCGGCGTCGTGCTGCAGCATCCGCGCGAGGGGTTCGCCACCGAGCGGGTCGACGACGAGATCGGCCTCTCGCTCGAACTTCGCGGCGTCGACCCGGTCATCGTCAGGGCGCGCATCGACGAGATCGCGGAGCGCCTCGACATCCGCCCCCTGCTCGGCCGTGAGCTGCGCGGGCTGTCGGCGGGCGAGGCGACCCTCGTCGCCATCGCGGCCGCCATCGCCGAGCATCCGATCCTGCTCATCGTCGACGAGCCGCTCGCCGATCTCGACACCCGATTCCGCGAACGGATCGTCGCGCTGCTCGACGCCCTCGCGCACGGGGCCGGCATCTGCGTGGTGGTCGCCGAGCATCGGCGGGCCGAGTTCGCGGGCGTCGCCGACGAGCGCGTCGACGTCGCGGACGGCCTCGCACGCGTGCTCGACGCCGGTGCCGCCGGTGCGGGCGCGGGCGCCGCGGCGGATGCAGGTGCGGCTGCGGGAGCGGGCGGTCGGACGACGGGGCCGGCACGCACACGCACCGGGTCGGCCGCCACCGCCCACGTGGTGCTGCACGCCCGAGACCTGACCGTGCGGCACGCCGAGAAGCTCGCGGTCGATGGGGCAGCCCTCGACCTCTCGGCGGGCGAGATCGTCGCGCTCACCGGACCGAACGGCGCCGGCAAGTCGAGCCTGCTCGTCGCCCTCGCCACGACGCGCTCGGGCGCCGTCACCCTGCAGGCGACCCAGGGGGGTCGCACCGGCATCGCCCTCGTTCCCGACGCCTCCGACGACCTGTTCGCCGCCACGACGGTCACCGCCGAATGCGCTCGAAGCGACCGCACGACGCACCTCCCCCGTGGCGCGACGGCCGCGCGGCTGGCCGCCTTCCTCGGGCTCGACACCGGCTCGCCCGAGTTCACGGCACGCCTGGCGCGGCATCCGCGCGACCTCTCCGTCGGCGAGCGCCGCTGCCTCGCGATCGCGATCCAGTCGGCGAGCGGACCCGCCGTGCTCCTCGTCGACGAGCCGACCCGGGGGCTGGATGCCTCGGCCGGCTCGCTCGTGGCCGCGGCGCTCGGCCGGGCTGCCGACGGCGGCACCGCGGTGCTGGTCGCCACGCACGACACCGCGTTCATCGGGGCCGTCGCGGATCGCGTGCTGCCCATGGCGGACGGGCGCCTGGGCCCGTCGGTCGCCGTCGAGCAGCCGCGAGCAGCCGAGCGGCCGATCGCCGCCTCGCCGCCCGGCCTCGCCCTCGCCGAGGCGCCGGTCGCCGTCGTACCGTCGATCCCGGCCGCTCCCGACGGCCGGACCGTCCTCGCTCCCCCGCCACCGGCATCCGCCCCGACGCACGGTCCTCGGCCCCCAGGGCTCGACCCCGCCGGCCCCGGCGAACGCCGACCCGCCCTCATCGCACTGACCGTCGCGAACCTGGTCGCGCTCGCGGCCTTCACCTGGCCGCTCGTGGCCACCGCGCTCCCCTCGCAGGCGAGCTCCGCCGTTCCGGTCGCCGCCCTCGCCCTCGCCCCGCTGGCCGCCCTCGTCGTGCTCGCCGCCCTCGACGGCTCGGTGCGCAGCGCGCACACGCTGGCCCTGCTCGGCACGCTCGCCGCGATCGGTGCGGCCGTGCGCATCGCGGGCACGGGCGTCGGGGGCGTCGAGGCCGTGTTCGTCCTGTTGATCCTCGCCGGCAGGGCCTTCGGACCCCGGTTCGGGATGCTGCTCGGCCTGCTCACGATCGCGCTCTCGACGATCGTGACCGGCACGTTCGGTCCGTGGACGCCGTTCCAGATGTTCGCGTGCGCGTGGGTCGGCGCCGGGGCGGGGCTGCTCCCCCGGCGGCTGGCGTGGCAGCGGATCGGGCGGATGCCGCGGCGCGCCGAGATCGCCATGCTCGCCGTCTACGGCGTGCTCGCCTCGTACGCCTTCGGGCTCATCATGAACCTCTGGTTCTGGCCGTTCGCGGTGGGCACGGCCACGGGCATCTCGTACGAGCCGGGGGCTCCGCTCGGGCAGAACCTCTCGAGCTTCCTGCTCTACTCGCTCGTGACCTCGTCGATCACGTGGGACACCCTGCGCGCCGTCACGACGGTGATCGGCCTCACCGTGATCGGCGCCGGCGTGCTCGCCGCGCTCCGGCGTGCGAAGCCGGTCGGCGGGGCCTCCGCCGGGTTGCCCGGCTCACCCAAGCGCTCGCGCGGCCGGTCGTCGAGCCGCCCGGCGGTCAGCGCGTCGACGGAGCCGTGACCAGGGCGATGCTCCAGAGGAGGTCGCCCGTCAGCGCGTGTCCTCATTTCGCGCGTCGCGGGCCAGGACGGCGGATGCCTCGCCGGGCCCGCCTGCGGGCGCCTCCGCATCCGCATCCGCATCCGCATCCGCATCCGCATCCGTCGACATGACCGACGCCGCGACCGACGCATCCGGCGCACCGAGGGAGGCGTGCGCCGTCCGACGGTCACCGCGGGTCTTCAGCAGGCTCGCCGTGGTGGCGACGGCGATGGTGGCGCCGATGAAGAGCAACGAGAACCAGATCGGGATCTCGGGGGCCCACAGCATCGGCTCGCCGCCGTTGATGAACGGGAGTTCGTTGACGTGCATGGCGTGCAGCACGAGCTTCACGCCGATGAAGGCGAGGATGACCGCGAGGCCCTGCGCGAGGTACACGAGGCGCTCGAGCAGGCCGCCGATGAGGAAGTAGAGCTGACGCAGGCCCATGAGCGCGAACGCGTTGGCCGTGAAGACGATGTACGCCTCATCGGTCAGGCCGTAGATCGCGGGAATCGAGTCGACCGCGAAGATCAGGTCGACGAAGCCGATCGCGATGATCGTGAGCAGCATGGGCGTGACGAAGCGCCTGCCGCCCTTTCGCACCGTGAGCTTGTCCTCGTGGTACTCGTCGGTGACCGGCAGCACGCGGCGCACGAGCCCCATGAACCTGCCGTTCGCCGGGTTGCTCTCGTGACTGCTGAACGCCTGGCGGTAGGCGAGCACCAGAAGCAGCGCGCCGAAGATGTAGAAGATCCACGAGAAGTTCTGGATCAGCGCGGCGCCGACCGCGATGA
Source organism: Agromyces aureus (assembly GCF_001660485.1). GTDB lineage: Bacteria > Actinomycetota > Actinomycetes > Actinomycetales > Microbacteriaceae > Agromyces > Agromyces aureus. The sequence goes on along the minus strand of NZ_CP013979.1, from coordinate 408,010 downwards.
AGCCACCGCGCAGGATCAGCGCGATCACGATGCCGATCATCAGCACCTTCTGCTGGTAGATCTTCGGCACCGCGAAGCCCGTCATCACGATGAGGAACACGAAGAGGTTGTCGATCGACAGGGCCTTCTCGGTGAGGTAGCCGGCGAAGTACTCGCCGCCGTACGTCCAGCCCGAGACGGTGCCGATCCCGACGCCGAACAGCAGCGCGAGGCCGATGTAGAACGCCGACCACCTGGCCGATTCGCCGATGGACGGTTCGTGGGGCTTGCGCACGTGCGCGAAGAACTCGTAGACGAAGAAGGCGATCGTGACGGCGATCGTGATGATCCACAGAAGTGGGGTGACGTTCAACGGGTCTCCAGACCTCGGCGTCGCTGATGGACGTCAAGGTCTTCTCCATCCTCGTGAACGAGGACCGGCCGTCCGGGATGCGCCCTGCATCCGTAATGACGAACAAACCGTGTCGGAGTACTCCCCTTGGAGCTTCGAGCCTACGGGCGGAGGTCGCCGGTTTCCTGAGAGGATGCCGGGCGCCGCACGATTCGGGTCGGGAGTCGTCGCCGCGCCATCCTCAGTTCGACTCCGCCGCGTGGTCTGCGCAAGAAACAGCGGGCCGCACCGCAAATTCTCTTCGACAAATGCCCCACAAATTCCCCTGGAAAGAGCCGCATAGTCACGGTAGGGTGCAAATAGTCCGATTCGCAACAGGAAAAGATCCGTCAATGACGAGCAAATACAGCATCCCAAAACTGGACTTCGGGTCCGGTCTCGTGGCGACGCTGTTCAACATCGAACGCCTCAGGGCCGACATCGGAACCGGTACGACCCATCCGGCGACATTTCGCGATCTCCATCTACTGTCCGACACTGTCATGAGCGTGGTTTCCGCACGCATCGAGGGCAACCACACCACGGTCTACGACGCGCTCGATCGGCTGGGAAGCAAGCACGGCACCTTCGACGACTCGCTCCGCGAGATCGTCAACATCGCCGAGACGGCTCGGTTCATCGACGAACTCGATCCCGCAGCGCCGCTGACGCATTCCCTGATCCGCGAACTGCATGCGCGTACGGTCTCGCATCTGATCAGGGAGGGCGACCCGAACCCGGGGAACTACCGAGAAGTCGACGTGGCGATCTCGAACTCGCAGCACACGCCACCGTCGTGGGTCGTCGTCCACCCCGAGATGACCGACCTGCTCGATTTCGCGAACGCTGAACGCCCACTCCACGAGCAGATGCTCCAGATCGCCATCGCGCATCATCGTTTCGTCTGGATCCACCCGTTCCAGAACGGCAACGGTCGAGTTTCACGCCTCTTCACGTATGCAATGCTGCGTCGCACGATCTTTAACACCCGCGGCGGAAGCGCACTCAACCCGATGGCGGTGTTCGGGAACGACCGCGATGCCTACATCAGCGCACTCGAAGGCGCAGACGACCTCTCCGAACGAGGAACGACAGCGTGGATCGAGTTCTTCGCCACCGGCATCAGCACCGACCTGCAGCGTCTGATCCGGCTGCAAGACCATGAGTATGTCAGCGAAGAACTCATCACTCCGGTCCTGACGTCGCTCGCCCGCGACGGCGTCATCTCGGCCGCGCAGGCGGGCGCACTCGCGATCGCACTTCAGCGGGGTGTCGTGAAGGCCGGCGACCTGGAAGCGGTGTTCCCAGGAAGCCCGGCACAACGGTCACGGGCCATCCGCACGTTGGTCGAGGAGGACCTCTTCCAAAACTCGGTCGAGGGCCCCCGGTTCTACCGAATCTCACTCTCGCGCGGCCCGATCGCCGCACGGCTCGTGCGGCGACTCGATACGCTCGGGTACCTGCCGAAGATACTTGCCGACGATTGACCGACCCTCAGACCGAGAAGTACTTCGCCTCGGGGTGGTGGAACACGAACGCGTCGGTCGACTGCTCGGGGTGCAGCTGCAGTTCCTCGCTGAGCTCGACGCCCATGCGCTCGGGCTTCAGCAGCTCGACGACCTTGCGGCGGTCCTCCATGTCGGGACAGGCCGGGTAGCCGAGCGAGAAGCGCGCCCCGCGGTACTCGAGCTTGAACAGGCCGGCCGTGTCGGTCGGGTCTTCGGCGGCGAACCCGAGCTCGGATCGGATGCGCGCATGCCAGTACTCCGCGAGCGACTCCGTGAGCTGCATCACGAGCCCGTTGAGCTCGTAGTAGTCGCGGTACCGGTTCTCGGCGAAGAGCTTCGCGGTGACCTGGTCGATGTGCGCGCCGGCGGTCACGAGCTGCACGGGCAGCACGTCGACCTGGCCGGCATCCTTCGAGCGCACGAAGTCCGCGAGGTTCAGGTGACGGTCGCGGCGCTGGCGCGGGAAGTGGAAGCGCAGGCGCTCCGCTCCGAGCGGCCCCCCTGACCCGCCGTCGGGGGCGAGCAGTCCGGGCCGCCCGAGCAGGCCGGTCGGGTCGTCGCCGTGGTGCAGCACGACGAGGTCGTCGCCCTCGCTCACGACCGGGAAGTACCCGTAGGCGACCGAGGCGTCGAGCATGCCCTCGCCGAGGATCCGGTCGAGCCAGTAGCGCAGGCGGGGCCGCCCCTCGGTCTCGACGAGCTGCTCGTAGCTGAGCCCGTCTTCGCCGCGACCCGGCTTGAGCCCCCACTGCCCCATGAAGGTCGCCCGCTCGTCGAGGAACGCGGCGTAGTCGGCGAGCGCGATGCCCCGCACGATGCGCGTGCCCCAGAACGGCGGGGTCGGGATCGGGTTGTCGGATGCCACGTCGGACCGCCCGGGCATCTCCTCGGGTTCGGTGAGCGTGAGCTTCGAACCGGCGCTGTGGATGCGCTTCTTCAGCGCGGGCAGCCCGACCTCGGCCGGGTCGGCGCCGCGCGCGACCTTCACGAGCGGCTCCATGAGCGTGAGGCCCTCGAAGGCGTCGCGGGCGTAGCGCACCTCGCCGTCGAAGAGCGAGGCGAGGTCGTCCTCGACGTAGGCGCGCGTGAGAGCGGCACCGCCGAGGATGATCGGCCACTTCTTCGCGAGACCGCGCGACTGCAGCTCCTGAAGGTTCTCCTTCATGACGACGGTCGACTTCACGAGCAGGCCGGACATGCCGATGACGTCGGCGTCGTGCTCCTCGGCGGCCGCGATGATGTCGGCGATCGGCTGCTTGATGCCGAGGTTGATCACCTTGTAGCCGTTGTTCGTCAGGATGATGTCGACGAGGTTCTTGCCGATGTCGTGCACGTCGCCGCGGACGGTCGCGATGACCATCGTGCCCTTGCCGGAGGACTCGGTCTTCTCCATGTGCGGTTCGAGCAGCGCGACGGCGGCCTTCATGGTCTCGGCGGACTGCAGCACGAACGGCAGCTGCATCTCGCCCGAGCCGAAGCGCTCGCCGACGACCTTCATGCCCTCGAGCAGGTGGTCGTTGATGATCTGGAGCGCGCTCAGGCCGCCCTCGCGGGCGAGGTCGAGGTCGGCCTCGAGGCCCTTCGAGGCGCCGTCGATGATGCGACGCTCGAGGCGCTCGCCCACGGGCAGCGCGGCGAGTTCGGCCGCGCGCTGGTCGCGCAGGGCCGCGGTGTCGACGCCCGCGAAGAGGTCGAGCATCACGGCGAGCGGGTCGTAGGTCGTGGCACCGTCGGCGTCGTACTCGCGACGATCCCAGACGAGGTCGAGCGCGACCTTGCGCTGCTCCTCCGAGAGCGAGGCGAGCGGCACGATCTTCGCGGCGTCGATGATGCCCGAGTCGAGCCCGGCCTCGACGGCCTCGTGCAGGAACACCGAGTTCAGCACGCTGCGCGCGGCCGGGTTCAGGCCGAACGACACGTTCGAGACCCCGAGCGTGGTGTGGATGCCGGGGTACTTCGCGTTCAGGCGACGGATGGCCTCGATCGTCTCGATCGCGTCGCGGCGGGTCTCCTCTTGACCGGTCGCGATGGGGAACGTGAGGCAGTCGACGATGAGGTCCTCGACGCGCATGCCCCACTCGTCGACGAGCGCGTCGACGAGCCGCGAGGCGATGCGCATCTTGTCGTCGGCGGTGCGGGCCTGGCCCTGCTCGTCGATCGTGAGCGCGATCACGGCCGTGCCGTGCTCCTTCACGAGCGGCATGATGCGGCCGAAACGGCTCGTCGGGGCATCCCCGTCTTCGTAGTTCACCGAGTTGACGACGGGGCGCCCGCCGATGAGCTCGAGCCCGGCGGCGATGACGGCCGGCTCGGTCGAGTCGATCACGAGCGGCAGCGTCGAGGCGCTCGCGAAGCGCGACACGACCTCGCGGATGTCGTCGACGCCGTCGCGGCCGACGTAGTCGACGCACACGTCGAGCAGGTGCGCGCCCACCCGGATCTGGTTGCGCGCGATCTCGACGCACTCGTCCCACTCGCCGGCGAGCATCGCCTCGCGGAACGCCTTCGACCCGTTGGCGTTCGTGCGCTCGCCGATCGCGAGGTACGACGCATCCTGGTGGAACGGCACGTGCTGGTAGAGGCTCGCGACGCCCGCCTCGGGCGTGGGCGTCCGTGCCGAGTCCGGCCCGGCCGCGAGCCCGGCGCGCAGCGGGCGCAGGCGCTCGACGACGGCGAGCATGTGCTCGGGCGTCGTGCCGCAGCATCCGCCGATCAGGCCGAGGCCGAACTCGCGCACGAACTGCTCGTGCGCGGTCGCGAGCTCGGCCGGCTCGAGCGGGTAGTGCGCGCCGTTCGCGCCGAGCACGGGCAGGCCCGCGTTCGGCATGCACGCGACGGGCACGCGCGAGTGCTTCGAGAGGTGGCGCAGGTGCTCGCTCATCTCGGCGGGCCCGGTGGCGCAGTTCAGGCCGATCGCGTCGACGCCGAGCGGCTCGAGCGCGGTGAGCGCGGCACCGATCTCGCTGCCCATGAGCATGGTGCCGGTCGTCTCGACCGTCACCTCGACGAAGATCGGCAGGCGGATGCCGCGGCTCACGATGGCCTGCTTGCAGCCGTTGACGGCGGCCTTGGTCTGCAGCAGGTCCTGGGAGGTCTCGATGAGGAACGCGTCGGCTCCGCCGTCGATGAGGCCCTCGGCCTGCAGCGCGAACGTCTGCTTGAGGTGGTCGTAGGTGGTGTGGCCGAGGCTCGGCAGCTTCGTGCCCGGACCCATCGAGCCGAGCACCCAGCGCATCCGCCCGTCGGCCGCCTCGGCCGCTTCGACGCGTTCGCGCGCGATGCGCGCCCCGGCCTCGGCAAGCTCGTGGATGCAGTCGTCGATGCCGTAATCCGACAGGTTCGACCAGTTCGCGCCGAACGTGTTCGTCTCGATCGCGTCGATGCCGACCGCGAGGTACTCGTCGTGGATCGCCGCGATCATGTCGGGGCGACTGACGTTGAGGATCTCGTTGCAGCCCTCGAGCTGCCGGTAGTCGTCGAGCGTGGGTTCGTGGCGCTGCAGCATGGTGCCCATGGCGCCGTCGGCGATCACGACGTTCGCCCGCACCGCGTCGAGCAGCGCCTGCGAGCGCGACGGGCGTGCGACGCCGTCGATGTCGAGCGGGAAGCGGGGTTCGATCAACGTGCCGGTCACTCGCGCGAGTCTAATGAGCGGCGCTCGCAGCCGCTTGCGATGATGGGTTCATGACATCGCCGTCGCTCGACGACCTCCTCTCCACCGCGCGCGTGGTCGCGCTCCCGCTCGTGACGCGCTTCCGCGGCATCGACGTGCGCGAGGCCCTGCTGCTCGAGGGCCCGCACGGGTGGACGGAGTTCAGCCCATTCGTCGAGTACGACGACCACGAGGCATCCGCCTGGCTCGAAGGCGCGATCGACTACGGCTGGAACGAGACCCCGCCCGCCCTGCGCGACCGCATCTCCGTGAACGCGACCGTGCCGGGCGTCGACCCCGACAGCGTCGCCGCGGTGCTCGCGCGTTTCCCGGGCTGCCGCACCGCGAAGGTGAAGGTCGCGGCGAGCGACCAGACGCTGGCTCAGGATGTCGCGAGGGTGCGCGCCGTGCGCGAGGTGCTCGGCCCCGAGGGTCGCATCCGCGTCGACGCGAACGCCGGGTGGAACGTCGACGAGGCCGAGCACGCGATCCACGCGCTCGCCGAGTTCGACCTCGAGTACGTCGAGCAGCCGTGCGAGCGCATCGAGGACCTCGTCGAGATCCGCGTGCGCACGAAGTACATGGGCATCCCGATCGCGGCCGACGAGAGCGTGCGCAAGGCCGACGATCCGCTCGCCGTGGCCGAGGCGGGCGCCGCCGACCTGCTCGTGATCAAGGCGCAGCCGCTCGGCGGCATCCGTCGCGCACTTCGCATCGTCGAGGCGGCCGGCCTGCCCGTCGTGGTCTCGAGTGCGCTCGACACGAGCGTGGGGCTCGCGATGGGCGCTGCGCTCGCGGCATCCGTCACCGAACTCGACTACGACTGCGGGCTCGGCACGGCCTCGCTGCTGGCGGCGGATGTCACGGGCTCGCCGTTGCTGCCAGTCGACGGCGCGATCGACGTGCGCCGGGTCGTGCCCGACGGGGCGCTGCTCGATCGGTACGCGGCGTCGCCCGAGCGCACGGACTGGTGGCTCGAGCGCCTCGGACGCACGTACGCCGTGCTCGCGAACGCACCGGCCGTGCACGGCGTCGAGTGAGACAATGCTCGAACCCGTCCGCCGGCGCGCGGGCGTCCGGAGTTTCCCCCTACAGGAGGCAATGATGCAGGTACGCCCACGGCTCGCCCTGACCGGCGCGATCGTCGCACTCGCGGCACTGACGCTCGCGGGGTGCAGCCCTGCAGCCGACGACGGCGAGCCGACGAGATCGGCCAAGCCCAAGGCGACGCCGAGCGCGACTCCCGGGGCGACCGATGCCGCAGGGGCGAGCGAGGATCCCGCTGCCGCTGCCGCGAACTGCCTCGTCGGCGACTGGGTGATCGCCGATGACCAGATGCAGGCCTTCTACGACCAGGTGAACGTCGACCTCGCCGAGTACGCGATCGTCTACGACCCGAGCGGCTCGTCGGGCCTGTCCTTCACCAAGGCCGGCACCTACACGTACACGCCCGACCTGCAGCTCGCGGTCGACATCGCCGGGCTGCCGGCCGAGGCCACGATGAGCGGCACCCTCTCGGGCGACTACACCGTCGACGGCTCGACGGTGACGACCGCGAACGACACCAACGGGCTGAACATGAACGTCACGGTCGACGGCACCGCGATGGACGGCACGCCCGTCACCGAGCAGATCCTCGCGTCGCCGATCGCGTCGGCGGCCTACGACTGCTCGGGTGCGACGCCGGTGATCCACTTCTCGACCGACCCGAGCACCGTGCCGATCACGCTCGCGAAGGGCTGAGCGGCCGGTCATCGCCGGTCGAGGAGCGAAGCGTCTCGAGACCCTTCGGGGACTGGGTCTCGAGACGCTCCTTCGTCGCTCCTCGACCGGCGAGGGCGGCGGGGTTCAGTAGACGAGGATCGGGATCGGCAGCGACGTCGAGTCGCGGAACCCCTCTCCCCCGTCGAACGACGTGCGGATCAGGTGCAGGCCCTTGCCGAGCTTCGGCAGCTCGATCTGGAACCGACCCTGGTCGCCCGCCTTCACGGTCGCCGTCGCGATGGCCTTGCCGCCGTCGAGCACGGTGACCGTGCCGACCGGCCGCGAGCCGTTCACGGCGAACGTCTGCCCGACGACCTTCACGGCCGATCCGGCCTTCACGAGCAGCTTGTTCGGCGCCGCGATCGTGAACGTCGCCACGGCGGGCGGCGGCTGCTCGTCGACCAGCACCGCGACCGACCGAGCCGGGATGGTGACCGAGCCCGTCGCGGCATCCCACTTCGTCGTCTTCACGACCGCGTCGGAACCGGATGCCTGCGCCTTCGCGAGGGCGAATCCGCGACCCTGCAGTCCGTCGACCTGCTCGGTGACCGCCTCGGGCGAGGCGTTGAACACCACGAGGGCCCCGTCGAGCTTCGGGTCGACGTCGGCGCCGACCAGGTCGTCGACGAGCATCGTGATGAGGCCTGGCGTGGCATCCGTTCCGCTGCCGGGGAAGGAGACCTTCTCGTCGATCAGCGACGCCGAGCCGAGCTGCAGCAGGTCGACCGACGAGCGCACGCGCAGCAGGTCGAGGGCGGATGCCTCGGCCGTCGCGATGTCGGCCGCGGCCGGCTTCAGCGCCGGGTTCTCGAGCAGCGGCGTCATGATCGGCCACTTCTCGCCGTTGTCGGCCTCGTTCGGCAGGCCCGACCCGAAGGTCGATTGCTGGCCGGTCCAGTCGATGCGGTTGAACCAGTCGCCCGAGTTGTAGCTGTTGCGGTCGAGCGACTTCGAGCGCAGCAGCTCGGTGCCCGCGTGCCAGAACGAGGGCGACTGCGAGAGGGTCACCGTCGCGAGCGACAGCGTGTTCATGCGCACGCGGTCGGCCATCGGGGTGTCGGTCGGCAGCTTGAACACCGAGAGGTCGTAGAGCGTCTCGTTGTCGTGGGCGTCGACGTAGTTGATCACCTCGTCGGGCTGGTCGGCGTAGCCGGCGGGCGACCCGCGGTAGTCGAGCTGGTCGCCGCGCACGGTCTCGCCCGCGGCATCCGTCAGCTCGTAGGCGCGGAGGTTGCCCGCGAGGCCGAGCTTCACGAGATCGGTCTGGTGCCCGAGGTCGGCCAGCTGGTCGGCCTGCGACGAGGTGCCGGGCTGCCCGTTCGGGTCGGTGCCGAGGCCCGTGCCGAAGCCCTGCTGGAACGTCGACGTGCCGTCGACCGGGCTGCCGCCGTGCACGGCGTCGCGCAGCCGGTCGTTGAACGTGCCGATGCCCGTGCCGCCGAGCTGGCCCTGCGTGGCCTGCTCGAACAGGGCGTTGTTCGCGACCTCGCCGAAGTTCCAGCCCTCGCCGTACAGGTAGACCTTCGACCCGTCGACGCCGTCCTTCTTCAGCGTGAGCTTGTCGAGCGCCTCGCGGATCGCGAGCATGTTCGCCTTGGAGTGGTGGCCCATCAGGTCGAAGCGGAAGCCGTCGACCTTGTACTCCTTGGCCCACAGCACGACCGAGTCGACCATGAGCTTCTCGGCGACCTCGTGCTCGGTGGCCACGTTCTGGCAGCAGGTCGAGGTCTCGACCGCGCCGACCGCGTTCAGGCGCTGGTAGTAGCCCGGCACGATGCGGTCGAGCACCGATTTCTGGCCCTGCCCGGCCTCGGCCGTGTGGTTGAACACCTGGTCGAGCACGACCTGCAGGCCCATGCCGTGCAGTGCGCCGACCATCTCACGGAACTCCTCGACGCGTGCGCCGCCGTCGGGGTCGACCGCGTACGAGCCCTCGGGCGCCTGGAAGTGGAACGGGTCGTACCCCCAGTTGAAGCCGTCGAGGTCGCGGATCGCGTCGATGCAGGCCTGCTGCTCGGGCGAGGCCGGCCCGTACGACGCGAGGTCGCAGTCGGGCGTCGCCTGGGCGGCGCGGTTCTCCTCGATCGTCGCGATGTCGAAGGTCGGCAGCAGGTGCACGGTGTTGATGCCCGCACCCGCCAGCTGCTTCAGCTGGGCCGTGCCCGCCGAGTCGCGCGTGAAGGCGCGGTAGGTGCCGCGCTCCTCGGCCGGAACCGTCTCGTCGGTGATCGAGAAGTCGCGCACGTGCAGTTCGTAGATCGCGCGGTCGACCGCACGTTCGACGACGGGGGCCTTCGCCTTCGTCCACTGCTTGGGCGCGAGCTTCGCGTCGTCGAGGTCGACGACGACCGTACGGGCCGAGTTCGTCGTGAGCGCGACCGAGTAGGGGTCGGTCACCGAGTTGGTCTCGTACGTGCCGGTCGTCGGCGCGAACACGTCGACCGACCAGCGGTACTCGTCGCCCTGACGGAGGCCGTCGACGGTCCAGGTGCCGTCGGCCGCGTTCCACTCGGCGTCGAGGCGCTGCGGGTCGCCGGTGGCGCCGGCATCCCATCGCTCGACCGCGACGCTGCGCGCCGTCGGAGCCCAGAGCGTCGCGTCGGCCTTCTTGCCGTGCCAGCCGAGACCCAGGGCAGCGGATGCCACGGCGTCGGCGTAGAGGTCGTCGAGCACGCCGGGCAGCTGCACGCCCGTGAAGGCGCTCAGCTCGCCGTCGGTCGTCTGCGCGACGCCGAGCTGCCGGCTGAGGAGCTGCTGCACCTCGGCGCGGTCGAGGCCGACCGGGTGCAGGGCGATGAAGCCCCTCAGTGCCGGGAACTTCGCCAGCTGCGCGTCGGTCAGGCCTGCCGGGTCGCGTTCGAGCGCGATCGCCTCGCCACCGCCCGTGACCTCGCCGTCGACGACCGCGAGGGTCGCGTCGGCGGAGTGCTCGAGTGTCCAGACGGTGTCGTCGACGGATGCCGCGCCGAGCAGTTCGGCGGGCCACGCGAGCGTGTCCTCGCTCACCCAGTGGGCGCGCGTCTGCCCGGTGCCCGCGAGCGGCGGGTCGCTCACGAGGATCTCGAGCACGTGCGTCGCGAGCGTGTAGCGGAACTCGACGAGCTTGCCGCCGGTCGCCGTGAACGAGTAGTTGGCGCCGCCGGGCGCACCGCCGACGCCGTAGTTCTCGTCCCAGCTGCGGTTGTGCGCGACCTTCGTCTCGTACGCCCCGTCGGGGATGCGGCTCGTCGAGAAGGTGTAGACGCCGTCCTTGTCGCCGTCCTGCATGAGCGACGCGAGGCAGTCGGGCGCCCAGTCGCCGGCGCAGCCGATCTCCGACTGGAATCCACCGGGCAGCGTGACGACGGGCCCCTCGGCGGTCGAGGAGACCACGTGCGTCTCGGGGTTCCAGAAGAAGGTGATCGGCTGGCTGCCGTCGGTCGTGTACGTGACGTTGCCGCCGTTCGGCTCGCCGTTCGCGCCGTAGTTGACGTCCCAGCTGCCGTTGACGGCGACCTTGTACTCGTAGGAGCCCGCCGGAATCGTGAACGTGCCCTCGTAGATGCCGTCGGCGCGCTTGGTCAGCTTCGCGACCTCGCAACCGGGAGCCCAATCGCCGGCGCAGCCCATCTCGGAGTTGTGACTGCCGGGCACCGTGACCAGGTCGATCGGCTGCTCGGGCTCCTCCTCCTCGGCGAGGTTCACGGCGTCGCCCACGCTCGCGTAGGTGCTGGCGGCGGCGCGGTGGCCCGCGGCATCCGTCGACACCGCGCGGTACTCGATGAGCGTGCCGTTCGCGAGGCCGGCCGTGTCGTGGAAGACGCGAGGGCTCGTGTCCTCGGCCGTGCCGAGCCCGTGCCAGGCGTCGTCGCCGGTCGCGCCGGCGATGCGCCAGGCGAAGCTCGTCTCCTGCCAGGTGTCGTCAGCCACGTCGGCGACGACGGGCGTGATGCCCGTGACGCCCGCACCGGGCGCGGGGGTCGCGACCGTGATGGCGGCCGCCGCGTCGGGCGAGGTCACGGTGCGGTCGGCCTTCAGCACGACCGCGCCGAGGGCCGGCACCGTGACGGAGGCCACGCCGTCGGCATCGGCCGCGACGGCCGCGCCGCCGCCGTAGAGCGCCTCGAACTGCCCGCCCTTCGTGAGCGTCGGAACCTGCACCGTGCGCTCCTCGTTCGCGTTGTTCGCGGCGACGACGTACTCGACCTTCTCAGAGCGATCGACGCGCGAGAACGCGTAGACGCCTGCGCCGCTGTCGACGTAACGCTCGATCTGGGCGCCCGTGGCGAGTGCGGGGTGCGACTGGCGCAGCTCCGAGAGGGCGGCGATGTGCTCGTAGAGCGGGGCATCCGTGTCGTAGCGGTCGACGCTGCCCGCGTTCTCGCCCGTGACCAGCGGCTGGTTCTGGTACTCGGCGACCTGGCTCGCGAAGAGGGTCTGGCGTGCGCTCTGGTCGCCGCCGATGCCGGCGAAGCCCTGCTCGTCGCCGTAGTAGACGACGGGCTGGCCGCGCGTCAGGAAGAGCAGGTCGTGCGCGAGTTCGTCGCGCTGGAGCGGAGCGTCGGTGTTCTGCAGGAACGAGCCGACCCGACCCATGTCGTGGTTGCCGAGGAAGGTCGGCAATGCCGTCGCCGACGAGTCGGGCGTCGTGTAGTAGTCGTCGCCCGCGAACAGCGACTGGAGGTTCTTCGCCGAGTTGCCCGCGGCGAAGCTCACGGCCTGCGACTGGAACGTGAAGTCGAGCACCGAGTTCATGTCGGTCTTGCGAACGTACGGCGAGAGCTTCTGGGGGTCGGCGTCGTAGACCTCGCCGAACATGAAGAAGTCGGGCTTGCCGTGCTCGTGCGCGTAGTCGAGCACCTGCGTCGACCACTGCTCCCAGAACTCGAAGTTCACGTGCTTCGCGGTGTCGATGCGGAACCCGTCGATGCCGAGGTCGATCCACTGGTCGTAGACGTCGACGAAGCCGTTCACGACGGTCGGGTGCTCGGTCATGAGGTCGTCGAGGCCGACGAAGTCGCCGTACGTGACGGACTCGCCCTCCCACGTGGAGTCGCCGCGGTTGTGGTAGAGCGTGGGGTCGTTCAGCCAGGCCGGCACCTTCAGGTCGGCGTCCTCCGGCCGCACGACGGGCGTGTACGGGAAGCTCGTCGCCGCGTCGAGCGTCGGGAACGGCGTCTCGCCGTCGGCGTAGTCGGCGAGGTCGATCTCGTCGCCCGCGGCATCCGTGTAGGGGCTCGTCGCCTGGTCGATGTACGAGTACTGCTGCTCCTCGTAGTCGATGACGTCGGCCGTGTGGTTCGTGATGATGTCGAAGTAGACCTTGATGCCCTTGGCGTGCGCCTCGGCGATGAGCGCCTCGAGCTCGGCGTTCGTGCCGAGGTGCGGGTCGATCTGCGTGAAGTCGGTCACCCAGTAGCCGTGGTAGCCGGCGCTCGCGTTCGCGCCCTCGCCCTGCACCGGGCGGTTCTTGAAGCTCGGCGTGAGCCAGATGGCCGTCGTGCCGAGGTCGTCGATGTAATCGAGCCGGTCGCGCAGCCCCTGGAGATCGCCGCCGTTGTAGAAGGCCCGGTGGGTCGGGTCGAAGCCCGTGGCGAGGCGGTCTCCCGTGAGCCCGCCCTCGTCGTTCGAGGGGTCGCCGTTCGCGAAGCGGTCGGTCATCACGAAGTAGAACTGCTCGTCGCTGCCCGGCTGGCGCACCGGGTCGGCGACGAGCGCCGCATCATCCGCATCGCTGTAGCCGGCCCGGAGGCTGACCAGCTCGAGGCCGACCTTCTTCTGGTTGTCGTCGAAGACGAAGCGGATCGTGCTCGGGCCGGCGACCGTGAGCTTCAGGTTGTCGCCGCCGGGGGCGCTGCCCTTGCCGTACGCCTCGTCCCACGAGTCGTTCACGGCGACCTTGTACTGCCACTCCCCCGCGGGCACCTCGAACTCGGATGCGAAGATGCCGGGCGTCGCGGTCGCGAGGAGTTCGGACTCGGCGCAGTCGGGAGCCCAGTCGGCAGCGCACCCCACCTCGGACTGGAGGTCGCCGACGAGCGCGAACGTGCGCTCCTCGGCCGAGGCCGCGAGGCCCGGAAGGAGGGTGAGCACCGACGCCGCGACGACGCCCGTCACCCCCATGGCGATCCAGCTGCGCGCGCGTCCGCGTTGCGTCATCGTCGACTCCTGCTGTTCGGGCACGACAGAGTGCCTGGGGACATGTGCGGCGAACCTATCAGCGCAGCCCCGGTTAATGCAAGCGCTTGCAATTCTTGCGCGAGTACCCCTATCTTGAGGGTCACGCGCCGTTCGCGGCGTAGCTGCCGCATCGGCGCGGCAGTTCGCGGCCCACAGGGTTCCCGGCTTGTGATCTGCGTGAGGACACGAGGAAGAGTTCCCATGTCAGCCACCGTTCATCAGCGGGACGCGGTGCCCGCGACGCTCCGCAAGCGCTTGCGATATCTTGCAAGCGCAGCACTCATCGCCCTCATCGGCACCCTCATCTCGGCCACCGCCGTCGCGGCACCGGCCAACGCTGCAGCGCCGGGCCCGAAGGACACGACCGCGGTCCTGTTCTCGTGGACCTGGAATGCGATCGCGCGCGAGTGCACCGAGAACCTGGGCCCGGCGGGGTACGGGTTCGTGCAGACCTCCCCTCCGCAGGAGCACGTGCAGGGTCCGGAGTGGTGGACCTACTACCAGCCCGTCAGCTACAAGATCGAGTCCCGGCTCGGCACCCGGGCCGAGTTCAAGGCCATGGTCGACACCTGCCACACCGCCGGAGTGAAGGTCATCGCGGATGCCGTGATCAACCACATGTCGGGCAAGAGCGGCGGCGGTACCGGTTGGGCGGGTTCGTCGTTCCAGCACTACGACTACCCGGGCATCTACTCCTCGCAGGACTTCCACTCCTGCCGGCGCGACATCTCGAACTATCAGAACCGCACCGAGGTGCAGGAGTGCAACCTCGTGAACCTCTCCGACCTGAACACGTCCTCGTCGTACGTGCAGGGCAAGATCGCCGGGTACCTGAATGACCTCGTCTCGCTCGGGGTCGACGGGTTCCGCATCGACGCCGTCAAGCACATCGCCGCCAGCGACATGCAGGGCATCCTGTCCAAGGTCAACGACCGCGCCCGGCTGTACATCGTGCAGGAGGTGATCCGCGCCAACGAACCCATCCAGCCCGAGGAGTACACGTCGTACGGCGACATCCACGAGTTCGCGTTCGCCCGCAAGCTCAAGGAGGCCTTCGGCGGCGGCACCATCAACTGGCTCGTCACGGGCAACGGCATCGGGCCGTCATGGGCCGGCTTCCTGCCCAACCAGAACGCCGCCGTGTTCGTCGACAACCACGACACCGAACGCAACGGCGAGACCCTGTCCTACAAGGACGGCGCCGGCTACGACCTCGCGCAGATCTTCACCCTCGCCTGGAACTACGGCTCACCCTCGATCCACTCCGGCTACCAGTTCTCGAACAAGGAAGCCGGGCCGGCACTCGCCGGCAACGGCGAGGTCATCGACCCCGTCTGCGGACAGAACGGCTGGACCTGCAAGCACGCCCAGACGAACATCGAGAACATGGTCGGGTTCCGCAACACCACGTACGGCACCGCCGTCACGAACACCTGGTCCAACGGGTCGTCGGCCATCGCCTTCGGCCGCGGCGACAAGGGCTACGTCGCGATCAACCGCGGGGGCTCGCTCACGCGCACGTTCCAGACCTCGCTCCCCGCGGGCGGCTACTGCAACGTGACCGTCGGCCTGCCCACCACGAGCGGATGCACCGCCGGAGGCATCGTGACCGTGAACGCCGCGGGCCAGTTCACCGCGACCGTCGATGCCAACCAGGCCATCGCCCTCCACGTCGGAGCGAAGGCCGGGCAGGGCGGTACCGACCCCGGCACGGATCCGGGAACGAACCCGGGAACCGGCGACCTGACGGTCTACTACTCGACCTCGAAGGGGTGGACCGGATACAACGTGCACTACCGCGTCGGGGCGGGCGCCTGGACCACCGCGCCCGGAGTCGGGCTGACCGCCGCCTGCTCGGGCTGGGTGTCGAAGACCATCACCGGCGGCGCCTCGGGCATCACCGCCGCGTTCAACAACGGGTCCGGCACGTGGGACAACAACGGCGGGCGCGACTACGCGCTCTCCGGAGCGGTCGCCACGGTGAACGGCGGCGTCGTCGGCTCGACGAACCCGTGCGGCACGACGCAACCGGCCACGACGGCGACCGTCTACTACGCGACGGGATGGGCGAGCACGAACGTCCACTACCGGGTCGGCTCGGGCGCCTGGACCACCGCGCCCGGTGTCGCCATGGCGGACGCCTGCACCGGATGGAAGGTCAAGACGATCGACCTCGGCGGCTCGACCGGCCTCACCGCGGCCTTCAACAACGGGTCGGGCACGTGGGACAACAACGGCGGCAAGGACTACGCGATCGGCGCCGGAACGGTGAAGGTGTCGAACGGCACCGTCACCGCGGGCAACCCGTGTAGCTGAGAGACCTCGCGGCTGCCGAGACCTTCGGCGTCGCGAGCCGGGAAGGGGGCGGCGTCGGATCTCCGGCGTCGCCCTCTCGCGTGGACTCGACCATCGCACCGCGGAGACGCGCGAACGGGGCGCCGCCTCGTCGGCGACGCCCCGTTCGACGGTGACGCGAGTGAGGCTCAGAGCCCCGAGTAGGCGTGCAGTCCCTTGAAGAACAGGTTGACCACGGTGAAGTTGAACATGACCGTCGAGAAGCCGATGATCGCGAGCCACGCCGAGCGCGAACCGCGCCAGCCGCGCGTCGCGCGCGCGTGGATGTACCCGGCGTAGACCACCCAGATGATGAAGGTCCACACCTCCTTGGTGTCCCATCCCCAGTAGCGGCCCCAGGCCGCCTCGGCCCAGATCGCGCCGGCCATGAGCGTGAAGGTCCACAGGATGAACCCGATGATCGTCACCCGGTAGGCGAGGTTCTCGAGCGTCGCCGAGTTCGGCAGCGTCGCGAGGAACGAGCGCTTGACCTGCTTCGCGGTGGCGAGCATCGTCTCGCGGCGCGACTGCATGAGCTGCACGACCGAGAGTGCGAAGCCGAGCGCGAGGAATCCGACGGCCGAGGTCGCCACGAACACGTGGATGACGAGCCAGGCCGACTGCAGTGCCGGCGGCAGCGGCACCACGCTGACGTAGAAGTTGACGGTCGCGATGCCGAGCAGCACGAGCACGAGGCCCGTGATGAACGTGCCGAGGAAGCGCAGGTCGTGCTTCGAGACGACGAGCACGAGCAGGTACACCGTCGTGATGATGAGCGTGCCCGTGAGCGCGAACTCGTACATGTTCGCCCACGGCACCCGGCCGGCGGCGAGGCCGCGGGTGATGTCGGCGGCGAGGTGCAGCAACCACGCGATGACGGTCATGGCGACGGCGACGCGCAGCGACGGCGAGCGGCCGTAGGCCACCGACGCGCCGTCTGAGGGAGCAGCGGATGCCGCGCCGCGCCCGCCCTTCGTCGGCGAGCCCGTCGCCGTGCCCGTGCCCGAGACGCGCGCACCGACGGTGGAGGGTGCCCCCACGGTGGCCGGGGCGCCGACGGTCGCCGGGGTCGTCGCGGATGCGAGTGACGCCGCGGCCGCGGCATCCGCAGCACTGGCGGCCACCGCCGAACGGCGCGCGAGGTCGATCGCGTAGGCGATGAACGCGATCGCGTAGACGGCCATGGCCGAGTACACGAGGGTGATGGAGATCTCGTCGAGCGTCACGACTACAACCTTACGTCGTCGGTTTCGCCGGTTCACCGGCGGATTCGGGGTCTTCGGGGGCGGTAGCGGCGGGCTCGGGCTCGTCGCCGGCGCCGTCGTCGGTGTCGGCGTCGTCGTCATCGGCCGCGGTCGAGCCCGAGTGCTTGTCGGCGAACGCGGAGACCGCGTCGTCGAGCCCGGGGTCCTCGCCGCGGGCCAGGCCCGCGTACTCGAGCACGACGCCGCCGCCCGGGCGCTTCGCGGCCTTCACCCACATGCGGCGACGCGGGATGAAGAGCGACACGAGCAGGCCGGCGATGATCAGGATCGCGAAGACGAGCACCCAGATCTGCAGCGGGTCGCGGTGGATGTCGAAGCTCGCGAACCGGTCGACGCTCTGCGAGTAGTCGCCGTCGGCGACGTTCGGCTCGCTCTCGGGGGTCGCGTCCTCGAAGGTCACGGTGCCGAGCCCGTTCGGCAGGTCCTGGGTCTGGCCGGGCATGAGCTCGATCGAGTCGACGCCCGTCTTGCCGCCCGTGAGCTGCTCCATGGTCGACGGGTCGAGCGTGTAGACCGAGGTCGGCTTGCCGCCGTCGATGCCGAGGTCGCCCGAGTACACGTTGAGCGTGAGCACGGGATAGACGAGGTCGGGGTAGCTCGACGAGTACGCGCCGGAGTCGAGCGTGGTCTGCGTCGGGTAGAAGAAGCCGACCATGCCGAGCTGCTCGGGCATGCCGTCGGGCACCTTGACGACGCCGATCGAGGTGAGGTTCGCGTCCTGCGGCAGGAACGGGATCGCGTCGGTGAACACGACCTCGCCATCGGCGTTGCGCACGGTGATGGTGGGCGCGTAGCCGTTGCCGAGCAGGTACACGTCGGTGCCGTGCACGCGAAGCGGGTGATTGACCTTGACCTGCCCGGTCGTGGTCTCGTCGCTGCCGCGCGCGGTGATCTCGACGTTCGCCGTGAAGTCGATGGGCTGGCCGAGCGCCTTCTGGTTCTCGGTCTCGTAGACCGCTTCGAGGTCGGTGAGCTTCAGCTTGTAGGGGTCGAGGGTGGCGTCGTTGAAGAACCGGCCCGGGTTGAACGAGTCGAACGACGCGAGCGTGTTCACGAAGGACTGCCCCTCGACGACCACGCGCTGGCCCGCGAATCCGAACCCGCCGCCGATGCCGACCGCCACGAGGATGCCGAGCAGTGCCGTGTGGAACACGAGATTGCCCGTCTCGCGCAGGTACCCGCGCTCGGCGGAGACCGACGCCTCGCCGCGCAGGTCGTAGCGCTCGACTCGGTAGCCGGCGCGCTTGAGCTCCGACGCTGCACGCGTGATCGCGGCATCCGCCGTCTCACCCTCGGGAAGGACCCGCTCGGTGTAGCCGGCCAGCCGCGAGAGCCGCACGGGCGTGCGCGGCGGACGCGCGCGCAAGGCGTCGAAGTGGTGCTTCGTGCGCGGGATGACGCAGCCGACGAGCGACACGAACAGCAGCAGGTAGACGGCCGAGAACCACGCCGACGTGTACACGTCGAACATCTGGAACGAGTCGAGCACGGGCGCGAGGCCCGGGTTGTCCTGGAAGTACTGGGTGACGCCGTTGGGGTCGCTCGAGCGCTGCGGCACGAGCGAGCCCGGCACGGCCGCGATCGCGAGCAGGAGCAGCAGCAGGAGGGCGGTACGCATGCTCGTGAGCTGCCGCCAGGCGAAGCGCAGCCAGCCGACGAAGCCGAGCTTGGGCTGCGTGACGCCCGCCTCGCCCGGCGAGGGCTCGGGAGCGTCGATGTGGTCGTCGGGGCGCGCGAGCGCACCCGAGTCAGATCGCGGGGACAAAGCCGGAGATCACCGCCTGCAGTTCGTACATCCAGATGGTCCAGAGACCCGAGAGCATGAGCAGGCCGATCGCGATGAGCAGCGACCCGCCGATGATGTTGATCGTGCGGATGTGGCGGCGCACGAACGCGAGGGAGCCCGTGACCCAGCCGAAGCCGAGGGCGACGAGCAGGAACGGGATGCCGAGGCCGATGCAGTACGCGAGGCCGAGCAGGACGCTCCTCCACACCGAGCCCGAGTCGGCGCTCAGCGTCAGCACGACCGCGAGCGTCGGGCCGATGCACGGCGTCCAGCCGAGGCCGAACACGATGCCGAGCAGCGGTGCACCGCCGAGTCCGGTGGCCGGCCGCCACGAGGGCTTGATCGTGCGCTGCAGGAAGGTGAACTGCCCGATGAACACGAGGCCCATGACGATGAGCACGACGCCGAGCACGCGCGTGATGACGTCGCCGTACGCGTTGAACCAGGCTCCGGCGACGCCCGCCAGCAGGTTGAACGTGACGAACACGAGCGTGAAGCCGGCGATGAACAGCAGCACGCCGAGCACGAGGCGGCGACGGTGCCGACGCTCCTCCGCGGCATCCGCCGACGCCTCGACGAAGCCGCCGATGTAACCGAGGTAGCCCGGCACGAGCGGCAGCACGCACGGCGAGAGGAACGAGACGATGCCCGCGGCGAGCGCGATGGGAACGGCAGCGAGGAGTTGTCCGTTGAGGACGATCTCGCCGATGCCGCCCACGTCAGGCCTGCTCGTCGAGCACGCGGTCGACGAGCGACTCGAGGATCGACGCTTCGGTGAGCTGACCGAGCACCCGCGCGGCGATGCGGCCCTCGCGGTCGAGCACGATCGTCGTCGGCACGGCGGCCGGCGGCACGGGCCCGGCGAATGCGAGCTGCGCGACGCCCGACTCGACGTCGAGGATCGACGGGTAGGTCACGCCGTACTTCTGCTCGAAGGATGCCGCCGTGCCGGCCTGGTCGCGCACGTTCACGCCCACGAACGCGACGTCGGCCGCGTCGTCGGCGTAGCCCTGGTGCACCTCTTCGAGAATGGGCGACTCGACCCGGCACGGGGCGCAGCCCGCGTACCAGAAGTTCACGACCGTGACCTCGCCGAGCGTGTCGGCCGAGTCGAACGCGTCGCCCTCGGCGGTCTCGCCCGAGAACTCGATGGGTTCGCCGCGATCGGCCACGGCGTATTCGCTGATGCTGCCGTCGCCCGCGATGTAGTTCTTGCCGCTGCCCTCGCGGAACTGGTCGGCCAGCGGGTCGCTCGTGCACCCGGTGAGCAGCAGGGCGGATGCCGCGGCGAGCGCCGCTGCGCCGGTCGCGAGTCTGGCGAGGCGAGGCTTCATCACACGGCTCCCACGTCGGTGGCCTGCGCGGCGAGGCCGGAGGCGGGGTCACGGTAGTCGACCTCGACGAACCGGTCGCCGCGGCGCTCGAGCGTGGTGATGCTCGAGAGCGCGCAACGGCGACGGCGCGGGTCGTGCGCGAGCGAGAGGCCGGCGAGCCTGCGGTGCACCATCCAGATGGGCAGCTGGTGGCTGACGACGACGACGTCGCCCCCGTCGGCGGCCTGCCACGCGTCGTCGACGGCCGCGAGCATGCGCGTCGCGATCGAGCCGAACGGCTCGCCCCAGCTCGGCTCCCACGGGTTGACGAGGAACCGCCAGTTGCGCGCGTCGCCGAGTGCGCCGCCGCGACCGGTCATGCGCTTGCCCTCGAAGCGGTTCTCGGGCTCGATGACGCGCTCGTCGAGCGTCGGGGCGAAGCCGAAGGCGGCGGTCATGGGCTCGGCCGACTGCTGGGTGCGCTGCAGCGGCGAGGCGATAAGGGTGCTCACCGGCCGCCCGACGCGCACGAGTTCGTCGGCCGCGGCCTGCGCCATCTGCCGTCCGAGATCGGAGAGCCCGTAGCCCGGGAGTCGCCCGTAGAGCACGCCCTGGGGGTTGAACACCTCGCCATGGCGCACGAGATGGATCTGCTCGGCAGGCACGGTCTCCAGTCTAGGGATCGCGTTCCTTTGAAACCGCCGAGACCGCCGGCATCCGGGCTCTCGCTACCGCATTGACCGGTTAGCCGGATCGCACCCGGACGACCCCAGTAGGATGGACCCTCGTGAACGAACGCACCCTCGTCAAGAACCTCGCCGCCCTGCCCGACGGCCCCGTCACGATCGCCGGATGGGTCGAGACCGTCCGCGATCAGAAGAAGGTGCAGTTCGTCATCCTCCGCGATGAGTCCGGCGCCGTGCAGGTCGTGAACCCCGCGCTCCGCGAACTCCCCGAGCCCGTCGAGGGCGAGGCCGCCGACGAGACGGCGCCCGCGCGCCTCGCGACGACCGAGGCGATCTCGGCCCTCGCGCACGGTTCGTTCATCCGCGTGACGGGCGAGCTCAAGCACGACGAGCGCGTCAAGCTCGGCGGTCTCGAGGTCAAGCTCGCGACGCTCGAGGTCGTCTCGGAGTCCAACCCCGAGACGCCGATCGCGGCCGACTCGAGCCTCGACAAGCGCTTGGACTGGCGCTTCCTCGACCTGCGCAACCCGAAGCAGGCCCTCATCTTCCGCATCCAGACCACCTTCCTGCACGCGCTGCGCGGGGTCTGGGTCGAGAAGGGCCTCATCGAGATCCAGACGCCCAAGCTCATGGCCTCGGCCTCCGAGTCGCGCGCCGAGCTCTTCGAGGTCGACTACTTCGAGGGCAAGGCCTACCTCGCGCAGAGCCCCCAGTTCTTCAAGCAGATGGCGCAGGCTGCCGGCTTCGGCGGCATCTTCGAGGTCGGCCCGGCGTTCCGCGCCGACCCCTCGTTCACCTCGCGCCACGCGACCGAGTTCACCTCGGTCGACACCGAGATCAGCTGGATCGACTCGCACGAAGACGTCATGGCCCTGCACGAGGAGCTCCTCGTCGCCGGCTTCGAGGCCGTCGTCGCAAAGCACGGCGCCGAGATCCAGGAGCACTTCGGCATCGAGCTCGCGGTGCCCTCGCGCCCGTTCCCCCGCATCCCGCTGGCCGAGGCGAAGCAGATCGTCGCCGACCACGGCTACGTCGTGCCGCGCGCCGACGCCGACATGGACCCCGAGGGCGAGCGCCAGATCTCGGCGTACGTGAAGGAGACGTTCGGCCACGACTTCGTGTTCCTCACGGACTACGCCTCGAGCATCCGGCCGTTCTACCACATGCGCCACGAAGGCGACGCGAGCCTCACGAACTCCTACGACCTCATCTACAACGGTGTCGAGATCTCGACCGGAGCCCAGCGCGAGCACCGCGTCGACGTGCTCGTCGAGCAGGCGAAGGAGAAGGGGCTCGACCCCGAGGAGCTCGAGTTCTACCTCGACTTCTTCCGCTTCGGCGTTCCCCCGCACGGCGGCTTCGGCATGGGCCTCGCGCGCGTGCTGATGCTCATGCTCGGCGAGTCCTCGATCCGCGAGACGACGTTCCTCTTCCGGGGCCCGACGCGCCTGCTCCCCTAGTCGGCGGCGACTGATCCGCTGCGCGGCCCGGCGAGGGCGGCCTCGAGCGTCGGGTACACGCGCCCGGCCGACTCGAGGCCGCTGAACCAGCTCGTGCGACGGGCGATGTCTGCACCGCCGGAGGGCACTGCCGCCAGGCGGAGTTCGACGCCCTGGCCGGCGAGTTCCCGGTCGAGGTCGGCCAGTGTGTCGAGCACGGTGATCGAGGTCGTGACGAGGTGCGTGAGCTCGAGGGCCACGGCCCGCACCCCCGGAGTCGCGTCGACCGCGGCGAGCACGGCGTTCTCGTTCGCGAGCACATTCGCCGTGTAGAGCGGCCCCTCGAGGCGCACCGGCAGCACGTCGTCGACGACGGCATCGGTCACGACCCGCAGGCGGTTCAGTTCTCGCAGCACCACGACCAGCGTCGAGACCACGCCGATGGCGACGGCCGGCAGCAGGCCCGCGGTGAGGCCGACGACGGCCGTCGAGAGCGCGATCCAGAAGTCGACCCGGCTGATGCGCGCGAAGCGCACGAGCGAGCGGATGTCGATGAGCCCGATCACCGCGACGAACACCAGCGATGCGAGGGTCGCCTGCGGCAGGAGGCTGATGACCGGCGCGAGGAACAGCACGACGAGCAGGGCGAGCACCACGGTCGTGATCGACGCGAGTTGCGTGCGTGCGCCGGCCGCCTGGTTCACCGCGCTCTGCGAGAACCCGCCGGCCGCCGGCAGCGTCTGGAAGAACGAACCCACGGCGTTCGCCGCCCCGGTCGCGAACAACTCCTGATTGCTGTCGATCTGCGCCTCGCCGGGCTTGCGGATGCCGCGGGCGACCGCGGCCGACTCCAGCAGGGCCATCACGGCGATGGCGAGGGCGCCGGGCAGGAGCGCCCCGAGGTGCGCGAACGACGGCAGCTCGGGCGCCGGGAACCCCTGCGGCACCGGCGCGATGAGTTCCACGCCCGCGGCCTCGATGCCGCCGAACGCGACGAGGAGGATGCCGGCGGCCACGACCACGAGCGGCCCGGGCACCCGCGGCAGCCAGAGCTTCAGGCCAACGAGGACGACGATCGATCCGGCCGACAACGCGACCGTCGCGAGGTTCGCCGCGGGCAGCGCCTCGACGAGGGCCACGAGCGACCTGATGAACCCGTGCCCCGAGAAGTTCGTCGTCTCACCGAGCAGCTTCGGCAGCTGGCCCGCCGCGACGGTCGCGCCGACGCCGATCTGCACGCCCACGAGCGTGGCCTTCGAGATGTTCTCGACGAGGGATCCGAGCTTCGCCACGCGGGCGAGCAGGAGGATCACGCCGACGAGCAGCGTGAGCGCCATGAGGTCGGGCACCGGGTCGTCGGAGCCCGCCGCCACGCCCGCCGAGACCAAGGTCGTGGCCGTGAGCGTCGCGATGGTCGACGTCGTCGACACGCTCATGGCGCGGGAACCGCCGAGCATCGCGTACACGAGCATCGGCACCATGCACGTGTAGAGGCCGACCTGCACCGGAAGGTTCGCGATCGTCGCGTACGCCATGGCCTGCGGGATGACGACAGCTCCGGCGGAGAGCCCCGCGAGGATGTCGGGCCCGAGCCACGAGCGCCGGTATCCGCGAAGCGTCGGAATGAGGATCCGACGTCTCGCGGTCGCGGCTCCCGCGCTCACCCCGCCGCCGGGTCGACGAAGACGTTCGCCCAGTCGTCCTTGACGCTGACCACCGTGTACCCGCGCTCCTCGGCCGCGGCGAGCGCGGCATCCGCCCCCTTGTCATACGGCGGGTCGGCGCGATCGGGGTCGTCGTGGTGCACGAGCAGCGCGAGGCCGTCGCCCTTGCGGGTGAAGTCGAGCATCTGCATGTCGCCGTTGGAGTTGCCGCACGCGATGAGCGGGCGGCGCCCGATGCGGCTCCAGATGCGCACGGGCTTCTCGGGGCCGTCGTCGAAGAAGTCGAGGCCGGCTGCGTAGCGCACCTCGTGCGAGTCCTCGTCGTAGGCGAGCCCGAGCGCCGAGCCCACCACGTGCTCGGGCGGGATGCCGTAGTACTCCTGCGTCATGGGGCGCATGAAGTCGCGCTCGCCGCCCGAGACGATGTAGACCGTGAAGCCGTTCGCCTCGAGGTAGCGCAGCAGCTCGACCATGGGCCGGTAGACGGCATCCGCATACGGCGTGCCGAGCGTGAGGTGCTTCGCCGTCTCGTAGAACTCCGAGACGGATGCCGCGTAGTCGTGGACGCTCATGCCGGCGGTGACGCCGACGAGCGCGCCGATGAGCACCTTGAGGTCGCTGTCGTCGCCCTCGTAGTGCTTGTCGACGGCGCCACCGAGCCAGCCGAAGTCGTGCGTGACGGCGGCCTTGTACGGCTGCCGCTCGGCGAGCGACGGATCGGCCTCGGCCTGCTTGCGCCACTGCTCGACGACGTAGTGCAGCTGGGTCGGCATGGGCTTCTCGGTCCAGAGCGTGCCGTCGTTGTCGAAGACGGCGATGCGCTCGGATGCGGGAACCGAGCCGGGCCCATCGCCGCTCACGCGCTCGACGAACTCGACGATCGCCGCACGGGTGTCGGTGTCGCGCCACGATTCGAGGTCGGTCATGAGCGTCCTCCTACTGCTTCAGCATGGCGACGGCGAGCTTGTGCTCGTCGTCGATGAGGTGCGAGTGGTCGTCGTCGCCGAGGTCGATCCGCACCCAGTCGAGGGTTCCGGTGAACTCGTTGCCCTTGGCGGCGTAGTCGGTCGAGACCGGCGATGCCAGGTCGACGCCGACATCCGTCGTCTCGTCGAAGGTGAACTGGAACGGGATGGTCTTCTCCACCCGGCCCTCGCCGATCCGGGCTCCGTCGGCGAAGAGGGTGACGGTTCCGCCCTTGGCCAGGCCGCCGCCGTCGTAGTCGAAGTGCGCCCGCAACTCCGTCGTGCCGGCGGGCACGGGCGCGTCGGAGCGCACGATGTCGAGCTGGATGCCGAGCAGGTTGTAGGCGAAGGCCAGCTTGCCGCCGACTCCGTAGACCGACCAGCCTCCGTACGCTCCGCCCTGCGCGACGATCACTCCGTTGGCACCGCCCTCCGGCACCTCGACCTTCGCCGTCACCGTGAACGACTTGTTCTTGATGTTGATCGAGGAGTTCTCGCTGAGACGACGCATCCCCCGGTAGAGCTTCTGGCTCTGCGCCGTGATGAGCGCGGGCCGGCCGGCGATATCGGGATTCATGCGCTCAGCCGAGCGGATGTCGAGCGGCAGCACATTGAAGCGAGCGGCCTGGATCAGGAACAGCTGCTGGAGGTGGGCCAGCCGCTCGGGCTCCTCGGCCGCGAGGTCGTTGGACTGCGTCCAGTCCTCATCGACGTTGTACAGCTCCCAGACATCGTCGTCGAGGCCATGGCTGGAGGCGAGCCAGGGGTCCTTGTGCTTGGCGACGGCGGTCCAGCCCTTGTGGAAGATGGCGCGGTTGCCGAGCATCTCGAAGTACTGCGTGGTGTGCTGCTCGTCGGCTTCGGCGGCATCCGCTCCGAAGGTGTAGTTCATCGGGGTGCCCTCGTAGGGGCGCTGGGTCACGCCGTTCACCGTCGTGGGCTCCGGGATGCCGGCCGCCGCGAGCACCGTGGGTGCCACGTCGATGACGTGCGAGAACTGGTTCCGGATGCCGCCCTGCTCGACGCCGCCGTTCGGCCAGCTGACGATCGTGCCGTTGCGTGTGCCGCCCCAGTGCGACGCGACCTGCTTGGTCCACTGGTACGGGGTGTCCATGGCGTGCGCCCAACCCACCGCGTAGTGGTTGTACGAGTTCGGGGTGCCGATGTCGTCGATGTGCGCGGCGACGTACTCCTCGCTCTCGATCTCGTTCATGTGGTTGATCGTGAACCCCTCGTTGGTCGTGCCGTGCATCGAGCCCTCTGCCGAGGCGCCGTTGTCGCCGATGATGACGTAGACGAGGGTGTCGTCGAGGATGCCGAGCTCCTCGTAGGCGTCGAGCAGCTTGCCGACGTAGTGGTCGGCGTAGGAGAGGAAGCCGGCGTACACCTCCATCTGGCGGGCGAGGGCCGGCTTGATCACGTCGCTCATCTCGTCCCACGAGGGAATGCCGGGGCTGCGCTCGGTGAGCACGGCGTCGGCCGGGACGACGCCGAGCGCCAGCTGGCGGGCGAAGGTCTCCTTGCGCACCTCGTCCCAGCCCTGGTCGAACTTGCCCTTGTACTTGTCGGCCCATTCCTTCGGCACGTGGTGCGGGGCGTGCGTCGCCCCGGGCGCGAAGTAGGTGAAGAACGGCTTGTCGGGGGCCAGGGACTTCTGCTGGCGGGTCCAGTCGATGGCCTTGTCGGTCATGTCGGCCATGAAGTGGTAGCCCTCCTCGGGCGTTCCCCACGGCTCGACCGGCGAGGTGTTCTCGTAGATCGCCGGGTACCACTGGTTGGTCTCGCCGCCGAGGAACCCGTAGAAGTGCTCGAATCCGTTGCCGGGGCTGGGCCAACCGTCGAAGGGGCCGACGGCGCTGGCCTGCCATGCCGGGACCTCGTGGCACTTGCCGAACTGGCTGGTGTTGTAGCCGTTGAGCTTCAGCGTCTCGGCGAGGGGGGCGCAACTGTTCGGACGCAGCGAGTTGTAGCCGGGCGCGCTGGTCGCGATCTCGGTGATGCCGCCCATGCCGACGGTGTGGTGGTTGCGTCCAGAGAGCAGCGCCGCACGGGTGGGCGAGCACAGCGCCGTCGTGTGGAAGCGGGTGTACTTGAGGCCGGCCGCCGCGACGCGCTCGAAGTTCGGCGTCTGCACCGGGCCGCCGAACGCGCTCGACGCCCCGAAGCCCGTGTCGTCGATGAGCACGACGAGCACGTTCGGCGCCCCTTCGGGCGGCAGCAGGCGCTCGATCGGCGGGTAGTGCGTGTCGGGGTCGGTCGCGTCATACGTGACCGTTCCCGTGTACGCGAGATCGGGGATCGGGAGTGCCCCCCGCTGGATCTTGTCGTTGTTCGCCATGTGCGTCTTCGCTTCCCCTCACGGCGGGCCCCCGCCATCGTCGCGCCCGGTGCAACGATGTCGCGTGGCTCGAGCAGCACCACGCGGCATCCGCTCGCCTACTGGTGTCGCATCGCCGCCTGCAGCCACTCCTCCGGATCGATGAGGTGGCCGTGGTCGTCGGTGCCGAGATCGATCTGCGCCCAGTCGATCGTGCCCGTGAACCGGCCCTGCTCGGTCGCGTAGCCCTCGTACGCGGGCATGCCGGTGTCGATGCCGACGTCGAGTCCCTCGTCGAACGAGAAGTACATCGGATGCGTGCGCTTCACGGTCGCGGGGGTTCCGGATGTCGCGCCGTCGATGAAGAGCGTCACGGTGCCGCCTCGGCCGATGCCGCCGCCGTCGTAGGCGAACTCGGCGCGCACCTGGTGCTTCCCGGCACCGATCTCGGCGTCGGAGAGCGCGGTCGACCGGAGGAGCCCGCAGAAGTTGTAGTGGAAGCCGAGCCGGCCACCCTCGGCGAAGAACGACCAGCCGCCGGTGCGACCGCCCTGGGCGACGATCGCGCCGTCGAGCGAGCCGTCGTCGGGCACGACCACCTCGGCCGTCACCGACCACGACCGGTTCTTCACGTTGATCGCGACGTTCTCGTTGAGGCGCGTCATGCCCTCGTAGAGACGCAGGGTCTCGCCCTGCACGATCGTGGGCCGACCGGCGAACTCGGGGTTCATGCGCTGCGCCGCCCGGTCGTCGAGGGGGATGACGTTGTAGCGCGTCGCCTCGATGAGGAACAGCTGCTGCAGCTCGGCGAGCTTCGCGGGGTTCTGCTTCGCGAGATCGTTCGACTGGGTCCAGTCGACGGTGGTGTCGTAGAGCTCCCAGACGTCGTCGGAGAAGTCGGGGGCCGCGCCGACGACGTCCCACGGCGTGCGGTGGCGCGTCTGGGCCGTCCAGCCCCGGTGGTAGATGCCGCGGTTGCCCATGATCTCGAAGTACTGGGTGGTGTGCCGTTCGTCGGCGGCGGCGTCGTCGAACGAGTACGCCATCGAGACCCCGTGCATCGGCACCTGCGTGACGCCGTTCACGGTGTGCGGCTGCGCGAGCCCGGCGAGGTCGAGGATCGTCGGCGCGATGTCGATGACGTGGTGCCACTGGGTGCGCACCTCGCCCTGGGCCTTCACATTCGACGGCCAGTGCAGGATCGTGCCGTTGCGCGTTCCGCCGTAGTGCGACGCGACCTGCTTGGTCCACTGGTACGGCGTGCACATCGCGTGAGCCCAGCCCACCGCGTAGTGGTTGTACGCCTCGGGCCCGCCGATCTTGTCGAGGTTCTCGGCCCAGAACTCGGGCGTCTCGTACTCGGCGCCGCCGTTGGCCGCCGTCGAGAGCATGAACGCGCCGTTGAGGCCGCCCTCGGCCGAGGCGCCGTTGTCGCCGATGATGTACAGCACGAGCGTGTCGTCGAGGATGTCGAGGGCCTCGAGCGCGTCGATCACGCGACCGGTGTGGTGGTCGGCGTACTCGAGGAACGCGCCGTAGACCTCCATCTGGTGGGCGAGGATCGGCCGCATGGCCTCGTCGGTGTCCTCCCACGCGGGGATGCCCTCCGACCGCTCGGTGAGCACGGCGTCTTCGGGGATCACGCCGAGCGCCTTCTGGCGGTCGAACGTCTCCTCGCGCAGCTTGTCCCAGCCCTGGTCGTACTTGCCCTCGTGCTTGGCGATCCATTCCTTCGGCACGTGGTGCGGGGCGTGGGTCGCGCCGGGCGCGAAGTAGACGAAGAAGGGCTTGTCGGGCGTGAGCGCCTTCTGCTGGTTGATGTACTGGATCGTCTTGTCGGCCAGGTCGGGCATGAGGTGGTAGTCGGGGTCGGTCGGCGGCTCGATGAACCCGACGCCGTCGATGAGCGCCGGTGTCCACTGGTTGGTCTCGCCGCCGATGAAGCCGTAGAACTTCTCGAAGCCGCTGAACGCCGGCCAGTGGTCGAACGGGCCGGTCGGGCCGCTCTCCCACACGGGCACCTCGTGGCACTTGCCGAACTGCGCCGTGTTGTAGCCCGACTGGCGCAGGATCTCGGGCAACGGAACGCAGGAGTTGGGCCGCGTCGACCGGTAGCCGGGCGACGGGGTCGCGGTCTCGGTGATCTGGCCCATGCCCACCTGGTGGTGGTTGCGGCCCGAGAGCATCGCCGCGCGCGTCGGCGAGCAGATCGCCGTCGTGTGGAACCGGCTGTACCGCAGGCCGCCGCCGGCGAGGCGCTCGGCCGTCGGCATGGGCACCGGCCCGCCGAAGGCGCTCGACGCGCCGAAGCCCACGTCGTCGAGGAGCACGAGCAGCACGTTGGGAGCCTGCTTCGGAGGGCGCTTCATCTCGATCGGAGGAAGCTTCTCCTCCATCTTCTTCGCGTCCATGACCATCGGCCCGGTGTAGACCTGATCGGGAATCGGAAGGACTCCCCCTGGCAGAACGTCGCCCATGAATCGCCTCTCCCCGCATGCGAACGCGCCACCCCCCGGCGGCGCTGATCCCACCGTTTCATGCGGGTTCGGGAAAGACAAGGGTCCGCCCGCGAACGCGCAGGGAACCCTCGGACGACGGGCGTCGGGCGCGATCGGGCGCCGATCAGCCGGCGAGCAGCTTCGCCTTCAGGCGCACCGGATCGACGCGCCAGTACGCGTGCATCTCGCCGTCGACGAGCAGCACCGGGATCTCTTCGGCGTAGCGCTCGGCGAGGGAGGGGTCGTCGAGGATCGACCGCTCCTCGAGCACCGGCCGGCCACCGGCATCCGTCGCCTCGAACTCGGCGATGACGGCCTGCACGACCTCGCGCGCGTCGTCGCAGAGGTGGCAGCCGGGCTTGCCGATGAGGGTGAGACGGATGTCGCGGGCCATGGTCTCAGCCTACGCAGCGAGCGTCGGGCGAGGCAGGGTCTCGAGACGCTTCGCTCCTCGACCGGCGGAAGACGCTTCGCTCCTCGACCGGCGGAAGACCTCGCCCGGGTACAGCGAAAAGCGCCAGGCCGTGGGCCTGACGCTCTCAGCGGTGAAGCAGCGGACTACTTCTTGTTGCGACGCTGGTGACGCGTCTTGCGCAGCAGCTTGCGGTGCTTCTTCTTCGCCATACGCTTGCGGCGCTTCTTGATGACGGAACCCATCAGAACCTCACAGAAAAGATCGAGTCGGCCGCGCGAGTCGCAGCCGCAGGCAGAAAGCCTCGGGATAGTCTAGCCGATTCGAGGCGCACCCCTGATCACGGTGCGTTAGCGTCGAGGGATGCGCCGCCGCGAGCTCACCATCCGCACCACTCGTGAAGACGACTGGCCGCAGGTGCGCGACCTCCGCCTCGAGATGCTCGAGGACACCCCCATCGCGTTCGGCGAGACGCTCGAGCACGCACTGGGCGCCTCCGAGGCGATCTGGCGGCTGCGTGCAGCCCGCGGCACGACCCCCGGGCAGACCTCCGTCGTCGCGATCGACCGAGAGCGCTGGGTGGGCCACATGGGCGGATGGATTCCGGATGCCGCGGCCGACCCCCTGCTCGTGGGCGTCTACGTCTCCCCGGCGTACCGCGGCGACGCGCGCGGCGTCTCGCGTCGTCTGCTCGAGGCCGTCGAGGAGTGGGCGCTCGAGCACGGCGACGCATTGCGCCTCGAGGTGCACGAGCAGAACCCGCGGGCGATCGCGTTCTACGAGAAGCTCGGGTTCAGTCTCACCGGGCACACGCGCGCGTACGAGTTGGAGCCCGGCGGCCTCGAACTCGAGATGATCAAGCGGCTGCGCTGAGCGGGTCTCGATACGCTTCGCTACTCGACCACCGGGTAGTGCGTCTCGGGACGACTGCCGACTAGCGGTGCTTCTTGGGTCCGACGACCGCGCTGACCTGGTGCGCCGTCTCGGCGAACCTCTTGCCGAGCCTCGAGGCGAACGCGAGCTGCTCGGCCCGGAGGTCTTCGGAGTCGAGCGCCTCGGCGCCCGCGAGCTTCGCGGCGTCGGCCGCGGCATCCGAGGACATGAAGGGGATCAGCCAGTCCTCGAGGGTCTCGAGCGGACCCCGGTCGAGCCGGTAGTACCGGTGCTGGCCCTCTTCGCGGACGCTCACGAGACCGGCCTCGCGCAGCACCTTGAGGTGCTTGGAGACGGTCGGCTGGCTGAGGCCGAGGGAGGCGACGATCTCGGACACGCTGATCTCGCCGTGCGACTCGGGCGAGACGGACTCGCGCTCGAGCAGGACCGCAAGGATGTCGCGTCGGGTCGCGTCTGCCACCACGTCGAAGATGTCCGCCATGGTGCAAGGCTAGTCATTCCGGGCGGGGAGTACCATGACACACGCGTCGCGACGATGGTGCTGAGGGGGGTCGATGCGCGTTCAGCCGATGGGCCGCGGGGGTCGGTTCGACCAGCGGTCGTGGCTCGGGCGGCTGCGCGATGCCGTCGACGGCTTCGTCAAGCACTCGCCGTCGCGATTCGCGATCACGATCTTCGCGAGCCTGATCCTCATCTTCACGCTGCTCTTCTCGCTGCCGATCGCACGCGCGGGCGAAGGCTCCGGCACCCCGCTGCACGACGCACTGTTCACCGCGGTCTCGGTGATCTGCGTCACCGGGCTCGCGACCGTCGACATGGCGACGTACTGGTCGCCGTTCGGCAACTTCCTCGTGTTCATCGGCGTCAACATCGGCGGCATCGGCGTGCTGACGCTCGCCTCGATCCTCGGCCTCGTGATCTCGCGTCGCCTCGGGCTGCGGTCCAAGCTCATGGCGGCGAGCGACACGAACCCGTCGCGCATCCACGTCGGCCCGGTCGCGGAGCGGCAGGCCATCAAGCTCGGCGAGGTCGGCGGGCTGCTCGCGACCGTCGCGATCAGCGCCCTCGTCATCGAGGGCACGATCGCCATCGCGATGATCCCGAGCATGTTCGCCGCCGGGTACGACGCGTTCCACTCGGTCTGGTACAGCTTCTACTACTCGGCGATGGCGTTCACGAACACGGGCTTCAACCCGAACCCCGGCGGCCTCGAGCCGTTCGAGCACGACTACTGGATGCAGTCGCTCCTCATGGTCGGCGTGTTCCTCGGCAGCCTGGGTTTCCCGGTGATCTTCGCCTTGGCCCGCGCCTGGCGGCAGCCGCGCAAGTGGAGCCTGCACGTGAAGCTCACGATCACGACGACCGTGATCCTGTTCGTGCTGGGTGCCGGCATGTTCGTGCTGCTCGAGCACAGCAATCCGCGCACGTACGGGCAGCTCGACGCGGGCGCGACGGTGTTCCAGTCCTTCTTCATGTCGGCCATGACGAGGTCGGGCGGGTTCGCGACCGTGAACATGCACGACCTCTACGGGTCGAGCCAGCTGGTCAGCAGCATGCTCATGTTCATCGGCGGCGGCTCGGCCTCGACGGCCGGCGGCATCAAGGTCACGACGCTCGCCGTGCTGTTCCTCGCCGCGGTCGCGGAGGCCCGAGGCGCCCCGTCGATGGAGGCGTTCGGCCGACGGATCCCACGCGACATGCTGCGCCTGTCGGTCAGCGTCGTGCTCTGGGGCGCGACGATCGTGGCCGTCTCGTCGATCATCATCCTGCAGATCACGAAGGCCCCGTTCGAGAACGTGCTGTTCGACGTGATCTCGGCCTTCGCGACGTGCGGGCTGTCGACGGGGCTCACGGCCGAACTCCCGCCCGAGGGCGTCTACGTCATGGCGGCCACGATGTTCATGGGCCGCGTTGGTACAGTGACACTCGCCGCGGCCCTCGCCGCGAGCCAGCGACGGCAGTTGTTCAAGCGTCCGGAAGAGAGGCCCATCGTTGGTTGATCGCATCAAGCACGACGCCCCGGTGCTCGTGATCGGCCTCGGCCGGTTCGGCGCCGCCACCGCGGGCCAGCTCGATCGCCTCGGCCGCGAGGTGCTCGCCGTCGACACCGACGAGATCCTCGTGCAGAAGTGGTCGGAGCGGGTCACGCACGCCGTCGTCGCCGACGCCAAGTCGATCGACGCCCTGCGCCAGATCGGCGCGCAGGACTTCTCGATCGCGGTGTGCGCGGTCGGCTCCTCGGTCGAGGCCTCGGTGCTCATCACCGCGAACCTCGTCGACCTGAAGATCCCGCAGATCTGGGCCAAGGCGATCTCGGCCTCGCACGGCAAGATCCTCGAGCGCATCGGCGCGAACCACGTGATCTACCCCGAGCGCGAGGCCGGCGAGCGCACGGCGCACCTCGTGTCGGGCCGCATGCTCGACTTCATCGAGTTCGACGACGACTTCGCGCTCGTGAAGATGTACCCGCCCAAGCCGATCCGCGGCAAGAACCTCACCGAGTCGGGCGTGCGATCGAAGCACCGGGTGACGGTGGTCGGCGTGAAGAGCCCGGGCAAGCCGTTCACCTACGCGACCGAGAACACGGTGGTCTCCAACCACGACCTCATCATCGTGTCGGGCACCGAGGGCGACATCGAGAAGTTCGCCGCGCTCGAGTAGGGCGGATGCCGCGGCATCCGATGCTCGAACTCAGCCGACCAGCATCGCGACGACGCCGATGACGCCCGCGACCACGGCGAGCGCGAGGAACACGACACCGAGCAGGCGCAGCACCCGGCGCCCGGCGGGCGGTTCGTGCAGCCGCAGGTGCTCGGGCTCGCGCTCGCGGTAGAACGCGGGTTCCGCTTCGGGGTTCGCGACATGGTGCCGCTCGTCGACGCTGAGCCGTCGCGAGTGGAACTCGCCCTCGGCGAACCAGCGCACGACGCTGCCTTCGGGCTCGTCGACGACGAGCGCCTCGGTGGGCAGCCAGCGCCCGTCGGCGATGCGGATGAGCAGCACGAGACCGAGGCTCAGCAGCCCGAACCCGAGGCCGATCCATCCGATGACCTCGGCGATCGCCCCGATCGTCTCCCACGCGCTCATGACGAGAACGCTACCGGGCGAGCGGATGCCGCAGGCGAACGGAGGCCGACGGCGCGCCCGCGATCGGCGCGGCGTCCGCCCGCGGCATCCGCCCCTCCCGAGCATGCGCGGGCGAACGATCAGCCGGAACTGCGTAGCCTTGCACCGTGGACTGCGCGTACTTCGACGCCGGGCGATGCCTCTCGTGCTCGCTCATGGGCGAGCCGTACCCGGCGCAGGTCGACGCGAAGCAGGCGAGGGCCGAGCAACTGCTGGAGCCGTTCGGCGTCGGCACGTGGCATCCGCCGGTCGTGAGTGGCGAACGCGACTACCGCAACAAGGCGAAGATGGTGGTCGGCGGCACGGTCGACGCGCCCACGATCGGCATCCTCGACGCCGACGGGCACGGGGTCGACCTGCAGGCGTGCGGCATCTGCTCGCCCGGGCACCGCGCCGCGTTCGGCCCGATCGCGCGCTTCATCACCCTCGCGCGCATCACCCCCTACGACGTGCCGAGCCGCACGGGCGAGCTGAAGCACCTCATCGTGACCGAGTCGCCCGACGGCGAGCTCATGGTGCGGTTCGTGCTGCGTTCGACCGAGCCGGTCGCCCGCATCCGCAAGCACCTGCCGACGCTGCTCGCCGAGCTGCCGAACACACGCGTGGTGAGCGTCAACGTGCTGCCCGAGCACAAGGCGGTGCTCGAGGGCGAGCACGAGATCGTGCTCACCGAGGCGCAGACGCTCACGATGCGCCTGAACGACGTGACGATGCACCTGCGGCCGCAGAGCTTCTTCCAGACGAACACGGCCATCGCGGCGGCGCTCTACGCCGAGGCGCGCGACTGGATCACCGACCTCGCACCGGCCTCGGCCTGGGACCTCTACTCCGGCGTCGGCGGCTTCGCGCTGCACCTCGCGAGCGACGACCCCGGCTCGGGGCCTGCGGTCACGGGCATCGAGACGAGCGTCGAGGCCGTCGCGAGCGCCGAACTCAGCCGAACGGATGCCGCACTCCACCGCGTGCGGTTCGCTGCCGGCGACGCGACGCGCTTCGCGCTCGACGCGCCAGAGGCCGACGTACCCGACCTGGTCGTCGTGAACCCGCCGCGGCGCGGCATCGGCGCGGAGCTCAGCGGGTGGCTCGAGACCTCCGACATCCGCCACGTGCTGTACTCGAGCTGCAACGCGACCTCGCTCGCGAAGGATCTGGCCGCGATGCCGTCGCTGCGGCCCGTGCGGGCGCGCGTGTTCGACATGTTCCCGCAGACGCCGCACTTCGAGGTCATGGTGCTGCTCGAGCGGGTCGCCGCGGGCTGAGCTCTCACCCGGCGTCCGTGCCGGCGCGCGCGAGGCAGAAGCGGCGCACGGGCTCGGTCGGCACGAGCGTCGCGAGCCGGGCGTACTCGGCGGCGGCCTGCTCGCGTCGGCCGGTGCGCCAGGCCAGGTCGGCGAGCGCGAGGCTCGCGTCGAGGGCCGCGTAGGGCGCCGAGCCATCGGCCAGGTCCTGCAGTTCGGCCGCGATCCTGCGCAGGGCGGCCGTACGCTCGCCCGACTCCGGCGCGAGCAGGCTGCGATGCAGTTCGGCTGAGAGCCGGCCCGCCGTCACCGACGGCGAGCCCCACACGCGTTCGAGCGCGCGGTAGAACGCCACGACCTGGTTCCAGTCGGTGGTCGCGAAGCTCCGAGCCGAACTGTGCAACCCGGCGATCGCGGCCTCGAGCACGAACCGTCCGTCGCCACGATCGGCGGCGGCCGCGGCATCCGAGAGGCCGGCCTCGATGAGGCGTCCGTCCCACGTGGTGCGGTCGACCTGGTCGAGCGGCAGGGCTGCGCCGTCACCGTCGAGACGGCCGGGCCGACGTGCCAGCCCGAGCCGCACGACGGCGCGGAGTCCGCGCACCTCGGCGTCGTCGGGGTACTCGGCGACCAGTGCGTCGGCGATCGAGAGCGCCTGCCCGCCCAGGTCGTCGAGCGGGCTGAGCGGATCGAGCACGTCGCGATGAGCGACCGTGAACATGCCGGCGACGCTCGCGAGCACGACCGGCAGCCGCACCCGCCGCTCGGGCGCCTCCGGCACGTGGAAGCGCCCGCGCGCCTTCGCGAGCGCGTGCTTCGCCCTGGTGAGCCTCGCCGCCGCGGTCGCGGGTTGGATGCCGAGGTGGGCCGCGATGCGCGGCACGTCGAGTCCGCACACCACGCGCAGCGCGAGCACGAGCCGCGCCGGCTCGGTGAGCGCCGGGTCGCAGGCCACGAACAGCAGCGCGACCCGGTCGTCGAGCGCGTCGCCGAGGCGGTCGCCGACCGGGAGCTCGAGGGCGGATGCCGCGACTCGCCCGCCCGCGGCACCGGCCGCCTCGGCCGCGATCGCCCCCCGCAGCTCCCTGGCCTCGCGCTGCGCGTGACGCAACTCGACCCCGGCGCGACGGCGGTCGTCGATCCACGCCCGCTTGCCGACGGCGGTGCACCACGCGGCCAGGGAGCCGAGCGGCCGGCCACCGGCATCCGCCCGACCGCCGACCTCGGCGACGGCTCTCGCCATCGCCTCGGCCGCGTACTCCTGCGCGTCGTCGAGGCTGCCCGTGAAGGCGGCCAGCGCGCGCACGATCCGCGGCCAGGCTTCGACGAAGTCCTCGCCCAGGTCGGCGATCGGGTCGGTCACGAGAGGTCGGTCACGCGTGATCGGTCATGAGATCGGGAACACCTTGCGCCACTCGATGTGACCGGCGGTGGGCACGAGGGCGGCGATGCGGCGGGCGAGCGCCTCGTCGTCGGTCTCGACGACGTAGTACCCCGAGACGACCTCGGTGGTGTCGGGGTACGGCCCGTCGGAGTAGACCGCGTCGGCCTCGAGCCGGTCGCCGGCGCCCGGGGTGACGCGTCCGCCGTGCCGCGCGTTCTGCAGGGCGGACGCGCCGACGATCCGCGCGCCGAGGCGCTCGACGGCCTCCTGGAAGACCCGGTGCTCGGCGAAGTTCGCTCCGTGCGAGTCGTCCTCCGCGCCGCCGCCCTCGAGCACCGCGTCGGAGTCCCAGTCGGGCTCGTGAATGAGGTAGAGGTACGTATCCGTCATCGGGGTCTCTCCTTGCGTCGGCGCCCGTTCCCGGGCCGTGACGAGGTTCGTCACACCATGGTGACGAGATCGACCCCGAGAAATCGACACCTTCCGGCAAATCGGTCGCACGACGTTCGGCGGCCCTGCTCGCGGCGGCGGCGTATGCGACCCGTTCGGATGCCGCATCCGACCCGTTAGGGATCCGTGAGGATCGGCCGCGCGCGCCCGGCCGAGGTGTTGCATCGCAGGTGCAGCGATCCGCTGCCCGCTCGCCGCCCCCGCGGCCGGCGGCGTCTCGAACTTGGAGTCTTCGTGCTCGACGTCGTCTACATTCTCGGCATCATCGCCGTGTTCGTCCTCGTCGGCCTCATCGCCAGGGGGGTCGAGAAGCTGGGCCCACGCGCCCGAGGCTCGGCCGTCCGCGAAGCGGCCGGCCGAGAGGAGCGGGGATGATCTTCTTCGAACTCCTCGCTGCCGCGCTGGGTGTCGCCGCTGTGGTGTACCTGGTGTACGCCCTCGTCCGACCCGAGCGGTTCTGATGGATGCGATGCTCGCCGTCCTCCAGGCGGCCACCCTCGCCCTGATCCTCGCGCTCATCTACCGCCCCCTCGGCGACTACATGGCGAACCTCTACACGAGCAACCGCGACTGGAAGGCCGAACGCGGGCTCTACCGGCTCATCGGTATCGACCCCCGTGCCGAGCAGTCGTGGCCCGCCTACCTGCGCGGCGTGCTCGCGTTCTCGGTCGTCGGCGTGCTGTTCGTCTACGTGCTGCAGCGCGCCCAGGCGGTGCTGCCGTACTCGCTCGGACTGCCCGCGGTGCCCGAGGGCCTGTCGTTCAACACGGCCGTGTCGTTCGTGACGAACACGAACTGGCAGTCGTACTCCCCCGAGCTCACCCTGGGCTACACCGTGCAGCTCGCGGGCCTCGCCGTGCAGAACTTCGTGTCTGCGGCCGTCGGCATCGCGGTCGCCGTGGCCCTCGTGCGTGGATTCGCTCGTCGCAACTCGGGCACGATCGGCAACTTCTGGGTCGACCTGTTCCGCGGGTCGTTCCGGCTGCTGCTGCCGCTCTCGGTGGTCGGCGCGATCGTGCTCGTCATCGGCGGCGTCGTGCAGAACGTCAACGGCTTCACCGAGATCACCACGCTCGCCGGCAACACGCAGTCGATCCCGGGCGGCCCGGTCGCCTCGCAGGAGGTCATCAAGCTGCTCGGCACGAACGGCGGCGGCTTCTTCAACGCCAACTCGGCGCATCCGTTCGAGAATCCGACCGCGTGGACGAGCCTGTTCCAGAACGTGCTCATGCTCGCGATCCCGTTCGCGTTGCCGCGCACCTTCGGCAAGATGGTCGGCTCGAACAAGCAGGGCTACGCGATCCTCGCCGTCATGGCGACGATCTTCGTGGTCTCGCTGTTCGCGCTGAGCGCGCTCGAGGCCGCCGGCAACGGCACGGCGCCCGAACTCGCGGGCGGCGCGATGGAGGGCAAGGAGGCGCGCTTCGGCATCTTCGGCTCCACGCTGTTCGGCACGACCTCGACGCTCACGTCGACCGGTGCGGTCAACTCGATGCACGACTCGTTCACGGCGCTCGGCGGCATGATGCCGATGCTGAACATGATGCTCGGCGAGGTCGCCCCCGGCGGCGTCGGATCGGGCCTCTACGGCATGCTCGTGCTCGCCGTCATCGCCGTGTTCATCGCGGGGCTCCTGGTGGGCCGCACCCCCGAGTACCTCGGCAAGAAGATCGGGCCGCGCGAGATCAAGCTCGCGAGCCTGTACATCCTCGTCACGCCGACGCTCGTGCTCGCGGGCACCGCCCTCTCGTTCGCGATCCCCGGCATCCGCGAGGACGTCGAGTCGACCTCGATCTGGAACCCCGGCATCCACGGCATGAGCGAGGTGCTCTACGCCTTCACGAGCGCGTCGAACAACAACGGCTCGGCGTTCGCGGGGCTCACGGCGAACACGCCGTGGTTCAACACGGCGCTCGGTGTGGCGATGCTGCTCGGCCGGTTCATCCCGATCGTGCTCGTGCTCGCCCTCGCCGGCTCGCTCGCCGCGCAGGACAAGGTTCCCGCGACCGCCGGCACCCTGCCCACCCATCGGCCGCAGTTCGTCGGCCTCCTCGTGGGCGTCACGGTCATCGTGACCGCGCTCACCTACTTCCCCGTGCTCACGCTGGGTCCCCTGGCTGAAGGGCTGAACTGATCCATGTCCACCATCACCCCCACCCCGAAACCGGTGCCTGAACCGGCCGAAGGTCACGGTCACGACCACGACCGGCGGCCCGTCGGCTCGACGTCGAAGCGCGCGGCGGGCGCGTTCGGGCCGTCGCAGATCGCCCAGGCCCTACCCGGCGCGTTCCGCAAGTTCGACCCGCGCCTCATGTGGCGCAACCCCGTCATGTTCATCGTCGAGATCGGGGCCGTGTTCACCACGGCGCTCGCGATCGCCGAGCCGTTCCTCGGCGGTCCGGGTTCGTCGGGCGGCACCGCCGTGCCCGCCACCTTCACGTGGGGCATCGCCGTGTGGCTCTGGCTCACCGTGCTCTTCGCGAACCTCGCCGAGTCGATCGCCGAGGGCCGTGGCAAGGCGCAGGCCGACTCGCTCCGCCAGACCCGCACGTCGACCGCCGCCTTCGTCGTGACGGCCTACGACGAGGTGACGGATGCCGCGGCCGAGCGCACGCCGCTGCGAGAGGTCTCCTCGGCCGACCTGAAGCTCGGCGACCTCGTCGTCGTGACGGCGGGTCAGCTCATCCCGGGCGACGGCGACATCGTGCACGGCATCGCCTCGGTCGACGAGTCGGCCATCACGGGCGAGTCGGCCCCGGTCGTGCGCG
The DNA here is from genome assembly GCF_001660485.1 of Agromyces aureus. GTDB lineage: Bacteria > Actinomycetota > Actinomycetes > Actinomycetales > Microbacteriaceae > Agromyces > Agromyces aureus. Next base: position 368,018 of record NZ_CP013979.1, on the reverse strand, counting down.
AGTCGGGTGGCGACCGCTCGGCGGTCACCGGCGGCACCCGGGTGCTCTCGGACCGCATCGTGGTGCGCATCACCTCGAAGCCGGGCGAGACCTTCGTCGACCGCATGATCGCCCTCGTCGAGGGCGCGTCGCGCCAGAAGACGCCGAACGAGATCGCGCTGAACATCCTGCTCGCGAGCCTCTCGATCGTCTTCGTGGTCGTCGCGCTCACGCTGAACCCGATCGCCTCGTACGCGGCGACGCCGGCGAGCATCCCCGTGCTCATCGCCCTCCTGGTCTGCCTGATCCCGACGACCATCGGCGCGCTGCTCTCAGCCATCGGCATCGCCGGCATGGATCGCCTCGTGCAGCGCAACGTGCTCGCGATGTCGGGCCGCGCGGTCGAGGCGGCGGGCGACGTCACGACCCTGCTCCTCGACAAGACCGGAACGATCACCTACGGCAACCGGCGCGCGAGCGAGTTCGTGCCGATGCCCGGCGTGCCGGCGTTCGAGCTCGTGCGGGCGGCCGCGCTCTCGTCGCTCGCCGACCCGACGCCCGAGGGCGCCTCGATCGTCGATCTCGCGGCCGAGCACGGCATACGGTTCGACGCCGCTCCCGCCGGCGACGTCGTGCCGTTCACCGCGCAGACCCGCATGTCGGGCCTCGACCTCGCCGACGGCACGGTCGTGCGCAAGGGCGCAGGGTCCGCGGTCATCGCGTGGGTCGAGACATCCGCCCCCCTCACCCGGACGACCCGCGACGAGCTCGAGCAGCGGGTCGAGGCCATCTCGAACAGCGGAGGCACCCCGCTGGTGGTCGCCAGGCGCTCGGCCGACGGCAGCGCGACCGTGCTCGGCGTCGTGCACCTGAAGGACGTCGTGAAGGACGGCCTCACCGAACGGTTCGCCGAGCTGCGCGCGATGGGCATCCGCACCGTGATGATCACGGGCGACAACCCGCTCACGGCGAAGGCCATCGCGGCCGAGGCGGGCGTCGACGACTACCTCGCCGAGGCCACGCCCGAAGACAAGATGGCGCTCATCAAGCGCGAGCAGGCCGGTGGCAACCTCGTCGCCATGACCGGCGACGGCACGAACGACGCCCCCGCGCTCGCGCAGGCCGATGTCGGCGTCGCGATGAACACGGGCACGTCGGCCGCGAAGGAGGCCGGCAACATGGTCGACCTCGACTCCGACCCGACGAAGCTCATCGAGATCGTGCGCATCGGCAAGCAGCTGCTCATCACGCGCGGCGCACTCACGACGTTCTCGATCGCGAACGACATCGCGAAGTACTTCGCGATCATCCCGGCGATGTTCGCGGGCATCTTCCCCGGGCTCGCCGTGCTGAACATCATGCAGCTGCACTCGCCGGCCTCGGCGATCCTCTCGGCGATCATCTTCAACGCGATCATCATCGTGATCCTGATCCCGCTCGCGCTGCGCGGCGTCAAGTACCGGGCGGGCGGCGCCTCGTCGATCCTCAGCCGCAACCTGCTGGTCTACGGCCTCGGCGGCATCATCGCCCCCTTCATCGGCATCAAGCTGATCGACCTCGTCGTCAGCCTCATCCCCGGGTTCTAGGCCCGGACTCGAAAGGAATCACACCATGAGCTCAACTCGCACCACGGCGCGCACCCACTGGGTCGCCCTCCGCGCGATGCTCATCTTCACGGCCGTGCTGGGCATCGCCTACACGCTCGTCATCACCGGCATCGGCCAGCTCGTGCTGCCGGCGCAGGCGAACGGCTCGATGCAGCGCGACGGCTCCGGCACGGCGGTCGGCTCCTCGCTCATCGGCCAGTCCTTCGCGGATGCCGAGGGCGAGCCCCTGCCCGAATGGTTCCAGCCCAGGCCGAGCGCCGCGGGCGACGGCTACGACGGCGGCGCGTCCAGCGGCAGCAACTTCGGACCCGAGAACGCCGACCTCATCGCCGCCATCGAGGAGCGTCGTGCACAGGTCGCCGAGTTCGACGGCGTCGCGCCCGACGAGGTGCCGGTCGACGCGCTGACCGCCTCGGCATCCGGACTCGACCCGCACATCAGCCCCGAGTACGCGAGGCTGCAGGTCGCCCGAGTGGCCGCCGCGCGAGGCCTGCCCGAAGCCGAGGTCGCCGACCTCGTGGAGTCTAGGATTCAGGCACGGGATCTCGGATACCTGGGCGATCCGACCGTGAACGTGCTGCAGCTGAACCTCGCCCTCGCAGCACTCGGGGAGTAGGCGCATGAAGAAGGGGCGGCTTCGGGTCCTGCTCGGCGCCGCCCCCGGCGTCGGCAAGACGTACACGATGCTCGAGGAGGGCAAGCGCCTCGCCGCCGAGGGCCACGACGTCGTCGTCGCGTTCGTCGAGACGCACGGCCGCCGCGCCACGGCGTCGATGGTCGAGGGCCTCGAGGTCGTGCCGCGCGACGACGTCATGCACCGCGGCATGGCCCTCGCCGAGATGGACCTCGACGCCGTGCTCGCGCGTCGCCCCGAGATCGCCCTGGTCGACGAACTCGCGCATACGAACGCGCCGGGCTCGCGGCATCCGAAACGCTGGAACGACGTCGAGGAACTGCTCGCCGCGGGCATCGACGTGATCTCGACCGTGAACGCGCAGCACATCGAGTCGCTCGGCGACGTCGTGCAGCGCATCACGGGCGTACCGCAGCGCGAGACGATCCCCGACGCGGTGCTGCGGGCGGCCGACCAGATCGAGGTCGTCGACCTGGCCCCGCAGGCGCTGCGCGACCGGCTGGCCGGCGGCCTCGTCTACCCGGCCGAGCGCATCGACGCCGCGCTCTCGAACTACTTCCGCCTCGGCAACCTCACCGCCCTGCGCGAGCTGGCCCTGCTCTGGCTCGCCGACGAGGTCGACTCCGCGCTGAAGGCCTACCGCGCCGAGCACGGCATCGACCGCACGTGGGAGGCCCGCGAGCGCGTCGTCGTCGCCCTCACCGGTGGCCCGGAAGGCGAGACCCTGCTGCGGCGCGGCGCGCGCATCGCATCCCGGTCGTCGGGCGGCGAGCTCATCGCGCTGCACGTCACGAATCCCGACGGCATGCGCCCGCGGCATCCGGGAACCCTCGATGCGCAGCGCACGCTCGCCGAGCAGCTCGGCGGCACCTTCCACCAGGTGGTCGGCGAAGACGTGCCGCGCGCGCTCGTCGAGTTCGCGAAGGCGTCGGATGCCACGCAACTCGTCATCGGCGTGAGCCGGCGTTCGCGCCTGGCCGCCGCGCTCTCGGGGCCGGGCATCGGGGCCACCGTCATCCGCGAGTCCGGCGACATCGACGTGCACATCGTCACGCACGCCTCGGCCGGATCGCGGTTCTCCCTGCCGAAGCTCGGCGGGTCGCTCGGCCGACGCCGACTGATCGCCGGCGCCGCGATCGCGCTCATCGCGGGTCCGCTGCTCAGCTGGCTGCTCGTGAGCCAGCACACCGAGGCGTCGATCACGAGCGACGTGCTCGCCTATCAGCTGCTCGTGATCGTCGTGGCGCTCGTCGGCGGCATCTGGCCGGCGCTGTTCGCGGCCGTGCTGTCGGGCCTCACGTTGAACTACCTCTTCGTCGCGCCCGTGCACACGCTCACCATCGCCGACCCGCGGCAGTTCCTGGCACTCGTGTTCTACGTCGCGAACGCGGTGCTCGTGAGCTACGTCGTCGACCAGGCCGCCAGGCGCACGCGCGAGGCCAGGCGCGCCGCGGCCGAGTCGCAGCTGCTCGCGGGCATGGCCGGCAGCGTGCTGCGCGGCGAAGACGCCCTGCAGGCCATGGTCACGCGCACGCGCGAGGCGTTCGGGCTCAGCGGCGTGCGCCTCGTCATCGACGGCACGGCCCGAGTCGCCGACGGCGAGCCGACGCCCGACGACCACGTCACGAGCGTGCCGCTCGAGGGCGGCGCCGTGCTCGAACTGCACGGCCGCGACCTCGAGGCCGGCGAGCGGCGCCTGCTGCAGGTCATCGCGACCCAGATCGAGCAGGCGCTCGAGCACGGCGCGCTGACCTCGGCCGCCTCGACCGCGGGCATGCTCGCCGAGACCGACCGGGTGCGCTCCGCGCTGCTCGCCGCGGTCGGCCACGACCTGCGACGCCCCCTCACGTCGGCGTCGGCCGCCGTGAGCGCGCTGCGGACCCCCGACCTCGGGCTCGAGGCATCCGAGCGCACCGAACTGCTCGACACCGCGGCCGAGAGCCTCGACTCGCTCTCCGCCCTCGTGACCGACCTGCTCGACGTGAGCCGGGTGCAGGCCGGCGCCCTCGGCGTCTCGCTCGCCCCGACGCACCTGGCCGACGTGGTCTTCGCCGCGCTCGACGAGCTCGCGCTCGGCCCAGCCGACGTCGAGCTCGACCTCGCCGACGACACCGCGCCCGTGCAGGCCGACGCCGTGCTGCTGCAGCGCGTGGTCGTGAACCTGCTCGCGAACGCCGTGCGGCACAGTCCCTCCGGCGAGCGCGTGCGCGTGGCGACGAGCTCGTTCCGCGAGCAGTCCGAGCTGCGCGTCGTCGACCGCGGACCCGGCGTTCCGGTCGAGCGGCGCGACGAGATCTTCACGCCCTTCCAACGCCTCGGCGACACCGACAACGACACCGGCCTCGGCCTCGGCCTCGCGCTCTCGAAGGGGTTCGCCGAGGGCATGCGCGGCCGCCTCGAGGTCGAGGACACCCCCGGCGGCGGGCTGACCATGGTCGTGACGCTGCCCGTGGCGGGCCCGCCCGCGGCATCCGCCCCTCCGACCCACGGGGAGACGCCGTGAAGATCCTCCTCGCCGACGACGACGACCAGCTGCAGCGCGCCCTGCGCATCACGCTCGCCGCGCGCGGCTACGAGGTCGTGGCCGCCCGCGACGGCGCCGAGGCGATCGACCTCGCCGCCAACGCGCACCCCGACCTCATCCTGCTCGACCTCGGCATGCCGCGCGTCGACGGGTTCGACGTGATCCGTGCGGTGCGGGCGTGGTCGAAGGTGCCGATCCTCGTGCTCTCGGGTCGCACCGACTCGGCCGAGAAGGTCGAGGCACTCGACGCGGGCGCCGACGACTACGTCACGAAACCGTTCGCCATGGACGAGCTGCTGGCCCGCATCCGAGCACGCGCGCGCTCGGTCTCCGACGAGGGGGCGGATGCCGCGACGGTGCGCATCGGCGACCTCACCGTCGATCTCGTGGCCAAGACGATCCGCAGCGACGCCGGCGACGCGGCATCCGTTCGCCTGACGCCCACCGAATGGCGCCTGCTCGAGCTGTTCCTGAAGAACCCCGGGCGGCTGCTCACCCGCCAGATGCTGCTCGGCGAGGTGTGGGGACCGTTCCACGCGAACGACGCCGGCTACCTGCGCCTCTACGTGGCGCAGCTGCGCCGCAAGCTCGAGCCCGTGCCCGCCGAGCCGCGGCACTTCCTCAACGAGCCGGGCATGGGGTACCGCTTCGAACCGTGACGCCCGGCGTCCGCGCGTTCCGCGCGTTCGGCGGAGTCCGGCGGAGTCCGGCGGCGAACGCCGTAGCGTGGGTGCATGTCAGCACGCGACGAGTCCGGACGCACGATCGATCAGGCCGAGGAGGCGATCCAGGCGGCCATGCGAGCGAGCGACCTCGCCGAGTTGGACCTGCTCATCGCCGACGACCTCGCCTTCTCCGGCCCCGACGGGGCGGTGGTCGGCAAGGCGGCCGACCTCGAGGCGCATCGGACCGGCGCGACCCGCTTCGAGCGCATCGAGGAGACGCTCCGGCGCACCACCGAGACGCCCGAGGGCGGCACGACCGAGACGACGGCCGTGGCCACGGTGTGGAACGAGGGCCGATGGGTCGACGTGAGCCTTCGATGGGTGCGCGACTGGCGCATCATCGACGGGCGCTGGCAGGTCGCGAGCGGGTCCGTGACCATCCTGGGCTGAGCACTCGACGCGACCGGGCTTCCCCGGATCGAACGCCGTCGCAGGTCCGGGCGATGAGCCCGGTCATGTCGTGCTCACTCACGCGACGAATCGAGCACCGGCGGAGCGAGACCGGCGGTGAGTTCCTCGAGTTCGGCGATGCGCGCCGCCCGCTCGCGCGGCACCCCCGGAACGCCCGGTCGCTGCTGGTCCGGCCGCGGGCCGTCGAGCGGGCGGAAGTCGACGCCCTGCTCCTCGAGCCATGCGAGGTAGTCGGGAAGCCGCGAGCTGAACGACGCCCAGTCGAGCGAGTGCCCGTGCCAGGCGACCTCGGCGAACGCCCCCAGCCGCGGGAACACCGCGTAGTCGAGTCGCTCGCGGGTGTCGAGGTGCTCGGTCCAGACGTTGGCCTGCACGCCGATCACGCGCTCGCGCACGACGGATGACGCGGCCGACGCCGCCGCGTCGTCGCCGAGCGGATCGAACGAGGCCGCATGCTCGAGCGAGAGCACGGTGCCGACCGGGATCGGCTCGTCTGCGGCATCCGACTGCCGGTAGTCGAAGTAGGTCCAGAGGTCGGGGCAGAGCACGACGTCGTGGCCGAGGCGCGCGCCGAGTTCGGCGCCGACGGGCCCGCGCCACGAGGCGACGACCGCGTCGGGCGCCGGGTCGCGGCCCTCGAGCATCTCGTCCCAGCCGACGGCACGCCGCCCGCGCTCGCGCAGGCGGTCGGCGACCTGCGCGAGGAACCACGACTGCAGCTCCTCGACCGAGGCCAGGCCCCGCTCGGCCATCAGCTGCCGCGTGCGGGCATCGCCCTGCCAGCGCACCTTCTGCGCCTCGTCGCCGCCGAAGCCCACGACGTCGGCGTCGAAGACGTCGCAGAGCTCGTCGAAGACGGTGGCGACGAACTCGATCGTCGCATCCTCGACGTTCAGCACCTCGTCGTTGATGCCGTAGCGGGTCCACGGCTCGGCGTTGCGCGCCCGCACGTCGTCGGGGTCGCCGACGCCGAACTCGGGGTATGCCGCGAGGATCGCCTTGGCATGACCCGGCACGTCGACCTCGGGCACCACGCGGATGCCGCGGGCGGCCGCATACGCGACGAGCTCGCGCAGCTCGCGCTGCGAGTACCAGCCCTCGTGCGGCACGCCGTCGAGCGTCGAGTCGGGGCCGTGCCCGAGCTGGGACTCCGAGCGGCGACCGCCGACCTCGGTGAGCCGCGGATACGCCCGCACCTCGAACCGCCAGCCCTGATCGTCGGTCAGGTGCAGCTGCAGCACCGTGATGCGGTGCGCGGCGAGCAGGTCGACGAAGCGCCGCAGCTCGGGCATCGGGCGGAACCGCCGGGCGACGTCGAGCATGACGCCGCGCCACGCGAACCGCGGCTCACCGCTGAAGTCGAGCGGCGCGAGCGGCACGACGGGCGGGGTCGGCACCGCCGTGCTCACGCCCCCGCCGCCAGCTCACGGGCGCGCGCGAGCGCGGCATCCGTCGCCTCGGCGAAGATCTGCTCGAGCCCGGCGCCCTCGAGCACGGCGACCGCCCGCTCGGTGGTGCCCTTGGGGCTCGTGACGCGGCGGCGCAGCTCGGTCGGGTCGACGTCGGAGGCGGCGAGCAGCTCGCTCGCGCCGCGGAACGTGCCCTGCACCATGAGCGCTGCCTGCTCGGGCGTGAAGCCCTTCGCGACGGCGGCGGCCGTGAGCTGTTCGATCAGGTAGAAGACGTAGGCGGGGCCGGAGCCCGAGATCGTCGAGAGCGCGTCGATCTGCGCTTCAGGCACGACGATCACGTCGCCGACGGTCTCGAAGAGGGTCACGGCGAGCTCGAGGTCGGCGTCGCTCGAGCGCGTGCCGGCGGCGACGCCGGTGACGGCCCGGCCGACGAGTGCGGGCGTGTTCGGCATCGACCGGATCACGGCAACCGACGACGGCAGCAGCGACTCGAACGTGGCGACGGTGACGCCTGCGGCGACCGAGACGACGACCGCGTCGAGCTCGAGCGCGTCGGCGATCTCGCGCAGCAGGTCGGGCACCATGGCGGGCTTCACGGCGACGACCACGATCTTCGCGCCGGCGACGGCCGTGCGGTTGGCCGCGGCATCCGTCTCGGTGGCGAACGCCGTGACGCCGTCGAGCTCGGCGAGCGAGGCCGCGTTGGCCGCCGAACGGTTCGTGGCGCGGATGCCGCCGTCGATCTCGACGTGCGGCTGCAGCAGGCCGGTGAGCACGGCCCTCGCCATCGAACCCGCTCCGAGGAAGGCGATCGCGGGCAACGTCAAGCGGGGTCGGTCAGGCATGCGTCCCATCCTAGGATTGGCGCATGAGCGCATCAGGCGGCAGCAAGGCGATCGTCGCGGCATTCCTCGCGAACCTCGGCATCGCCATCACCAAATTCATCGCGTGGTTCTTCTCGGGCTCCGCCTCGATGCTCGCCGAGGCCATCCACTCGGTCGCCGACTCGGGCAACCAGCTGCTGCTGATGCTCGGCGGGCGCCAGGCGAAGAAGGCGGCCGACAAGGAGCACCCGTTCGGCTACGGCCGCGAGCGCTACGTCTACGCCTTCGTCGTGTCGATCATCCTGTTCTCGGTCGGCGGCGTGTTCTCGATCTACGAGGGCATCGAGAAGCTGACGCACCCCCACGAGCTCACGAACGCGTGGCTGCCGCTGCTCGTGCTGGCGGTCGCCATCGTGCTCGAGTCGTTCTCGCTGCGCACCGCGATCAAGGAGTCGAACCCGCTGCGGGGCGCGCAGAGCTGGGTGCAGTTCGTGCGGCGCGCGAAGGCCCCCGAGCTGCCCGTCGTGCTGCTCGAAGACGTCGCCGCCCTCACCGGTCTCGTGTTCGCACTCCTCGGCGTCGGCCTCACGGTGATCACCGGCGACCCGACGTTCGACGCCGTCGGCACCCTCGCGATCGGCACGCTGCTCGTGCTCGTCGCAGTCATCCTCGGGGTCGAGACGAAGAGCCTGCTCGTCGGCGAGGGCGCGACCGACGACGACGTCTCGAAGATCGAGGCCGCCATCAACGCCGGTCCCGAGATCGAGCGCATCATCCACATGAAGACCCTGTACCTCGGCCCCGACGAGCTGCTCGTCGCCGCCAAGCTGGGCTTCACCTCCGACCAGCCGCTGCTCGAGGTCGCCGCCGCGACCAACGTCATCGAGCAGCGCATCCGCACGGCGGTGCCGTCGGCCCGCATCATCTACATCGAGCCCGACGTCTACCTCGACCCGAACCTCGTCGCGCCGCCCACCGACGCGATCGTCATCAAGGGCCTCGAATGACGGATGCCGCGGCATCCTTCCGTCGCACGGCCCTCGTGCTGCGGCACGACTCCACGATCGGCCTCGGCAACCTCGGGCCCACGCTCGAGGCGCGCGGCTACGACGTCGTCACGGTCGACGCCCCGGCGACGGATGTCGCCGCGATCGACCCGCTCGCGGCCGACCTCGTCGTCGTGCTCGGCGGCGAAGAGGGTGCGTACGAGACCGACCAGTACCCCTACCTCGCCGACGAGCTGCGGCTGCTGCAGGCGCGCATCGAGGCCGAGGCGCCGATCTTCGGCGTCTGCCTCGGAGCGCAGCTGCTCGCCGCGGCCCTCGGCGCCCGGGTGTACGCCGGCGAGCGCAAGGAGGTCGGCTGGCTCGAGGTCGCGCCGACCGCGGCGGGCGCCGCCTCCCCCGTGCGGCACTTCGCCGGAGTGCCGACCGTGCAGTGGCACGGCGACACGTTCGACCTGCCGGAGGGCGTCGAGCGGCTCGCCGGCTCTCCCCAGTACGAGAACCAGGCGTTCCGACGCGACGAGTGGCTGCTCGCGGTGCAGTTCCACCCCGAGGTCACCGCCGGCATCCACGAGGACTGGCTGACCGCGTGGGGCGACGAGCTGCCCGCCTACGGGCTCACCACCGAGCGCCTGCGCGAGGAGCGCGCGTCGTACGGCGCGCCGGCCGAGGCGGCGTCGGCAGCCCTGCTCGGCGAGTACCTCGACGGGATCGCCGCCCGTGCCCGCACCGCCGCGTAGCTAGACCTGCGGCGGACGGTGCTCTGCGGCGCCGAAGAAGTCCAGCAGTTGCGCCGCAGCGACCTCCGCCTCGACGCCCGCGTAGACCTCGACGCGGTGGTTGAGGCGCCGGTCGCGCAGCACGTCGTAGAGCGAGCCGGCCGCACCGGCCTTGTCGTCCCAGGCTCCGAAGACCACGGTCGGCACGCGGGCCGCGAGGATCGCGCCGGCGCACATCACGCAGGGCTCGAGCGTGACGACGAGGGTGCACCCCTCGAGCCGCCACTCCCCGTGCGCGAACGCCGCGTCTCGCAGCGCGAGCACCTCGGCGTGCGCCGTCGGGTCGCCGGTGAGCTCGCGTTCGTTGTGCCGGGCGGAGATGACCCGGCCCGCGGCGTCGACGACGATCGCGCCGACCGGCACGTCGCCCGTCGCGGGCGCGAGCGCGGCCTCGGCGAGCGCGGCCCGCATCCATTCGCGATGGATCTGCTGCTCCATCGGCCCTCCCTCTGCGGCGACGCCGCAAACTAGACTCGAGCCTATGCGAGTCCACGTTGCCGACCACCCGCTCATCACCCACAAGCTGACGGTCCTCCGCGATGTGAACACGCCGTCGCCGGTGTTCCGGGCGCTCGTCGAAGAGCTCATGACGCTGCTCGCATACGAGGGCACGCGCGGCGTGAAGGTCGAGCCGGTCGAGATCCAGACGCCCGTCTCGCCCACCACGGGCGTGCGCATCGCCGAGCCGCGTCCGCTCATCGTGCCGATTCTCCGCGCCGGGCTCGGCATGCTCGAGGGCATGACGAAGCTCGTGCCCACGGCCGAGGTCGGGTTCCTCGGCATGGCTCGCAACGAAGAGACCCTCGAGCCGACGACGTACGCCGAGCGCCTGCCCGACGACCTCACCGGCCGGCAGTGCTTCGTGCTCGATCCCATGCTCGCGACGGGCGGGTCGCTCGCGGCCGCCATCGAGTTCCTGCTGAAGCGCGGCGCGACGGATGTCACGGCGATCTGCATCCTCGCGGCGCCCGAGGGCCTGGCGTTCCTCGAGCAGGAGCTCGAAGGTCACGACGTCACGATCGTGCTCGGCGCACTCGACGAGCGCCTGAACGAGCTCGGCTACATCGTGCCCGGCCTGGGCGACGCGGGCGACCGCCTCTACGGCACCGTCTGATCCATCGGCTCCGGGCTCGGCCCGTCGGTCGCGGTCTCCGCTCGCACCGACCGGCCGAGCCTTCGTCGGTGAGGGCCGTCGAGCACGTACGGGGTGCGCGTCTCGCACCGGCTATGCTGCGCGACATCCATCCCGCCTTCCGAAGGATCTTCGGCTGTTTCGCCCTATGCCGAGATTCAGTCGGAGAAGATTTTTTTCGAGCCGCAGATTTCGCAGGTTCTTCTGTCGCAGGGTTCGGGTTGGCTGATCCTGCCGGATGCCGGGGGGCGGCCTGCACCGTCTGCGTCGTCACGAGGCGTCACGCGACCGTCACGGATTGACACATCCCGACCCGTCGGATTGACTATCGCTCATGACTGACACCGCACGCACCCTGATCGCCCACGAGGCCCTCAGGACGACCGACATGATGATGTCGGCGCGTGTTTCCATGTGTTGTCGAATGTGCCGCTGACCGCGACCTGACCGCCGAGTCGCCGTAGCCGATCTCCTCTTCGCTCGGCAGCGACTCCTCGAACCCCGTTCACCCGGGTTCGCACACCGGCCCCTTCTCGGCCATCGCTCCACCCCGTCCTGCGGGGTGTTCGCTGCACCTTCTTCTCGCAAGGAATCCATCATGTCTCTCGCTCTCGCTCCCGTCCGCACCACCGCCACCGCTCGCACCGAGGCCCCGCTCACCGCGGCTCCCCGCATCAGCGGCTCGGCCATCCGCAGCGCGGCCCCTCTGCAGGCTCCGACCGGCTCCGCTCCGGCCGCGCCGCTCGTAGACCGCGCTCCCCGAGTCCGCGCCGTGCCCGAAGGCACCGAGGCCCGTGGCTTCGTGCTCTACGTCGGCATCGACGAGACCAAGGCCGACGTCGACGGCACGACGCTGCACCGCATCGTCGAAGCCCTCCGTGCGCTGACCGGCGAGATCGCCCCGTCGGCTGAGACCTACGCCGCCGTCGCCCTGGCTCCGGCCGGTGCCGGCGGTCGCGACGTCGACGTCGTGCGACTCGCCCTCCAGGACCCGGCGGCGCTCGCCAAGCAGCGCGACGCCGGCGAAACCCGCGCCGACGCGGACCGGCACCCCAACGGCGTCATCATCGACATCTCGCGCAAGCGCGTACTCCTCGACGGCGAGCCGGCCGGCCTCACCTACAAGGAGTTCGAGCTGCTGCAGTTCCTCGTGCTCCGCGAGGGCCGCACGATCGACCGCCACGAGCTCATCGACAACCTGTGGGCCGGCGAAGAAGAGGTGCCGAGCGAGCGCACCATCGACGTGCACGTGCGTCGCCTGCGCTCCAAGCTCGCGCACTACCAGGACATCGTGCGCACCGTGCGCGGCGTCGGCTACCGCTTCGACCGTCACGCCGACGTGTCGATCCGCCAGGCCTCCACGCCCTCGCCCGACCTCTACTGAGCACCGCCCTGCTGAGCGCACCGCTCGCCCGAGAACCGCTCCACGGCCCGCCGCGCATCACGCGCCGCGGGCCGTCGCGGTTCGAGCATGCACCTCCCCAGCATGTGAGTCCGCCTCGCGTTCGGGAGGTCAGCGGAGACTCATCGGAAGGTTTCCGAAAAATCACAGATTGATAACTAGCGCCCGTTACCTATCCGTTATATATTCGGTTGTGCACCGACTGTTTGCTGTGGCGGTCGGTGTGGAATGTGATTGCAGGACACTCTTGGTGCAAGGGTGAGGGTCGGACGTCAGCCTCTACGTCCGGCCCTCATCCGTTTCCGGACTCGGGCGAAACCCGGTGGCCGATCGCCCATTTCGCGTGCCGTTGCCTATTCTGGTCAGGAGTCCTGCGACGCGACCCTGCACCGCATCCGGACTCGATCGCCGCCCATCGAGCCGAAGGAGTCGCGTGGCCGACCGAGTGATCGCCGTCAGCGCTTGGGAATCCCTGTTCCGAGCACAGGTCACCGTCATGCGCGCCCTGGCCGACACGTTCCCGACCGAGCTCATCTCGCTCAACGAGTACGACGTGCTCTTCAACATCTCGCGTTCACCTGGCCGACGGCTCCGCCTGAAGGACCTCAACCGCTCGGTGCTGATCAGCCAGCCGAGCGTGAGCCGCATGCTCGACCGGCTCGCGGCCCGCGAGCTCGTCACCAAGTCGCCCGACCCCGACGACGGTCGCGGCACGATCGTCGCGATGACCGACCACGGCTTCTCGCTGTACCGCCGCGTCGCCATCGAGCACATGCACGCGATCGAGCGGAACGTCGGTGCCGGGCTCGGAGACGACGAGCTCGTGGCGCTCACCGACCTGTGTCGACGCATGCGGTTGGCGATCGCGGACCCGCTGGTCGGCGAAGGCCCCGACACCCGCGACTGAGGCATGACGCGTCAGCGACGTGCTTCGTCAGCGGGCATGACAGTGGGACGGGAACCCTACCTCCCGCCCCACCGCGGCCTCTCTGGAGGCCTCCCCCTGCCGAGCGACCCGAACTGAGCTCGGCGAGGCAATCCAGAGGGAAATAGCAGTCATGTCATGGTCCCCGGACCCGCACATGGCGGACCGGCCGGTTTCGGGCCGACTCTGGTCTGCTCGAATGCTATCCCCGTGCGGCGCCGCGCACAGTGCCCCGAATGAGGGGTAAATGAGCGAACTTCAGGGCCAGTCGACGGATGCCTCGTAGCCGGGGTGTTCGCGCAGGTACGCCGCGATGAACGGGCAGCGCGGCACGATCCGGAGTCCGCGCGCCACCGTGTCGTCGAGCGCGAACTTCGCGAGCCGGCCGCCGATGCCGCGGCCGCCGAAGGCCGGATCCACGACGGTGTGCGTGAAGGTCACGGCCGAAGGCGAGGCCACGAACACCGCGACGCCGGCCTGAACGCCGTCGACGGTCACGACGTAGCGACGCGCGGCATCCTCTCGCACGATCTCGACGACCTCGTCGACGGACTCTGCATCGCTCATCGTGGGATCCCTCTCGCTTTCGGCACGTGCTCCAGGGCGGTGTCATCCGGCTTCCGCTCTTGAGCCAGTATCACCGGGAACTCGACGCGCAGCACCTTCACCCCGCGGGAGACGCCGCGCTGAGCGACGTGCAGGGCCGCGAGCGCCGCGCCCGCGGCATCCGTCGCCGTGGCTTTGATGGTGCCCGGCTCGCGCGACATGACCGTGAGCGCGATGAGCCAGACGAAGATGAGCGAGAACGCGATGATCTCGAAGACCGTGAGGCTGAAGACGTGCAGGCCGTCGTAGAGCACCATCGCGGCGGCCTCGACCAGCACGAACGCGACGGAGAGCACGACGAGTCGGAGCGGCGCAGCGCGCACGAGCAGCCGCAGGCCCACCGCGGGCACCGCGAAGCAGACCGCGGCTCCGAGGGCGAACGCGTTGTGGAGGTCGGTCGCGGTGTCGATCGGCACGAGTCCGACGCCCGCGAGGCAGAGGCCGAGCAGCACGATGCAGACCCGCACCACGCGGATGCCTCCGGCCGATGCGCCGTACCGCGGTGCGGCGAGTCCGCTCGTCAACGCCCGGGCCAACAGCACCATGGCGAGCCCCGAGAGCACCGCGCCGGCGTTGAACGAGAACGCGGCCGCGTCGTCGGTCGTGCCGAGCGTGCTGAAGTTCAGCGCCCACCACGAGCCGGTTCCGGTCAGGCTCATGCTCGCGATGGAACCGGCCGCGAGCGTGAGCGCGGCGAGGTTGAAGGTGCGGTACGCATGATCGTGCACCGCGACCCGGTGCAGGCAGAAGACGGCGAGCGCGAGTCCGCCGCCGAGCACGACGGCGACCGCCCACTGGCCGCCGGGCACGGGGTTGAACGCCGCGGCCGAGAAGTGCACGCCGAGCGCCGCAGCGGCGAACCACGACCCCGCCGCGAGCACCGCCCGGTTCTCGGGCGTCGAATGGATGCCGAGCCGGTGCAGCAGTTCGACTCCCGAGCGCGACGCCGAGGCGATCGTCAGCGCCACGAAGACGCCGATCGCGGCGCACGCCCCGATGAGGATCGCGCCCGCCTGACGGTCGTGCCACGCGGCATCGATCGGGGCGCCCAACCGCGGAGCGAACAGCTGGAACACGGCCACCCCCAGGAACAGCGCGACGAGGATCGCGAGCACGCGGCGCATCACGCTCGCCGTCACGTGGTCGCGGAGTCCGTCGAGACGCCGACGGGCCTCGCGGCGCTTGGCCGCGGCATCCCGTCTGGCCGCGGGATCGCGCCGCTGGGGGGGCCGTCGATGGTCTGCGGGGTCGCCGAAGGGCGCGAGCCGGGCATCGCCCCCCGCAGCACCGACCCTCGAACGCTCGTCGATGTCGGTGGTCGTCATCGCCGACGCCACCCCAGACCCCCTGAGAACCGTGCGGCCATGTCCCGAGCCTTCGCGGTCGGCGTTCCATCACAAGTTCCACCGAGCGTAACCGGCGAGACCGGTACTGCAAAGATCCGGCAGCATCGCGAGGGATGCTGCACAGCGAATCCACAGGATCCGGAGACCGATCTCCGCACCTCGACGGCCATGCGCGCAGCGTCGGTCGGAACCGAGCCGAGCGCGTTCGAGTCGGCCGGAGACCGGCAACCACCGCGTCGGACCGCCGGACAGCGAATTCCCATGTGACGACGTGCTTCGTCACGAACGGACTTGGTTCGACATGTCGGTTGTCGGCTCCGCGCGACCCCCATAGATTCGCGGCTGATCCGTTCCCATTCAGGGACTCCCTACTCGGAAAGAAGGCGTGATGCAGACCCTCGTCCTCCTGGCGCTCGTCGGGTTCGCCGCCCAACTCGTCGACGGCGCGCTCGGCATGGCGTACGGCGTCACGTCGACCACGCTGCTGCTCGCGATCGGCGCGAACCCCGCCGCGGCCAGCGCCTCGGTGCACCTCGCCGAGATCGGCACGACCCTGGCCTCCGGCGCCTCGCACTGGCGCTTCGGCAACGTCGACTGGAAGGTCGTGCTCCGCATCGGCATCCCGGGCGCGATCGGCGCGTTCCTCGGCGCGACCGTGCTGTCGTCGCTGTCGACGGATGCCGCGAAGCCGCTCATGGCCGGCATCCTGCTCGCCCTGGGCGTCTACCTGCTCGTGCGCTTCACGTTCCGCGCGCTGCCCAAGGTCGATTCGGCCAAGCCGCTTCGCCTGCGGTTCCTCGCACCGGTCGGCCTCATCGGCGGATTCCTCGACGCCACCGGCGGCGGCGGCTGGGGCCCGGTCGGCACGCCCGCCCTGCTCGCGTCGGGCCGTATCGAGCCCCGAAAGGTCATCGGCTCGATCGACACGAGCGAGTTCCTCGTCTCGGTCGCCGCCAGCATCGGCTTCTTCATCGGCCTCGGCGCCGAGGGCTTCGACCTCGGCTGGGTGCTCGCGCTCCTCATCGGCGGCGTGCTCGCTGCACCGCTCGCCGCCTGGCTCGTGCGCAAGCTGCCCCCGCGCCTGCTCGGCTCGCTCGTCGGCGGCCTGATCGTCTTCACGAACGCCCGCACGATCCTCATCGTGACCGAGGCGTCGCCGCTCGTCACGAACTCGGTGCTCATCGCCATCGCCGTGATCTGGGCTGCAGCCGTGGCCTACGCGGTCCGAACGCTGCGCGCCGACCGCCGACTCGAGGCCGAGCTCGCCGCGTCCTCCATCGAGGCCGACGGCGGCGACGAGCGACTGGTCGCCGAGAACGCCGGGCCGTCGGGCGGCGAGAACCGCTGACCCGACGCACGCGCGACGGCCGCCCCGCGGCATCCGCTCGCTCGCATCACTCGAACAGAGGCCCCCGATCTGCTGATCGGGGGCCTTACCCGTTCAAGCCCTCGGCGACGCGTGTCAAGCCCGTGGCGACGACTGCGTCGCGGGCGTACGGTCGGGCTCATGAGCGACATCGACCCCCCCACGCTGCCGTCGGACTCCCCTGACGGGTCGACGGACATCTCCGAGGAACGCAAGCGCTACACCGAGCAGCTCGGCGACGGCACGCCCACTGGCCACGCCACCGAAGACCCGCACGAGGACACCGACACCGCCTCGGGCGGCGATCCCGACGACGAGGGCCGGAACACCGTAGGCGGCGACGACGAGGGCCGGAACGCCGGTGCCGAGCAAGGCGAGAGCTCAGGCCTGCCGAAGAGCGCCGAGCCGACGCGGCCCGAAGACGTGAACCTCGACGACGGAACCGACCCCGAAGGCGCACCCATCGACAACCCGTCGGGGTGATCGGCGCACGAGCCGAAAGCAGAAGGCCCCGTCTTGCGACGGGGCCTTCTGTACTGTCTCAACCAGTTCTCTTGCAATGCAAGTGCGCCCGGAGGGATTCGAACCCCCAACCTTCTGATCCGTAGTCAGATGCTCTATCCGTTGAGCTACGGGCGCAGATCTTCAATTGTGTCGTCTTCTGGGCTGTGTCCAGCAGCAGGCAACCCCGTTACTCTATCCCAGACCGTGCGCTCGCGCCAATCGAGCGAAGGCCACCCCGATGGTTCACAGCGAGCCCTCAGCACCGGGTCGCTGGGCATCGAGCGCGACAAGCTGGCGCTTGAGGGCGACCTGTCGATACGACGTCTCGATGAGCTCGGCGAGCAGCTGCCAGTCGGTGTGCGCAGCGTCGAGGTCGGTGCCCACCCAGTGGTTGCGATCGAAGTACGGCACGCCGTAGAAGCGATCGTCCTGCACGAGCGCGCGATGCTCGTCGGGATCGGTCTTCACGACGATCGAGAAGGGCCGCTCCATGTGGGCACTCACATACGTGAAGATGGGCTTCGCAGCGCGGAACGTCGGCCGCCCCCATGCCTGGACCTCGACGGCCTCGGGCAGTGCGAGACACAGGCTCCGCACGCGTTCGACGAGCGGATGCCGCGGGTCGACGACCTGGGGATGCTCCACGCCGGGCAGCCTACGCCGGCCCTGCGACATCCGTCAGCTGTGCCGACCGCACCCGACTCACTCCCTCGATGCGGCCCGTCGTGCGCGCACCCATCGCACGCACCCGGGTACGAGCGCGAGAATGGCGACCACCCAGAACAGGTAGGTGAACGGCGCTGCCCCGAACAGCACCGCGTTCGCGACGAATCCGAGGATTGCGACCGCCACGATGACGATCTCGATCGGCTTGATCATGTGCTGCTCCATTCAGTCGGCTTCTCGATCTTCAGGCTAGTGCGGAGGACTGTCGGGCGAAGAAGTCGGCGTACCCGGGCTCGGAGAGCAGCTCGTCGTGCCGGCCCATGAGCTCGACCCGTCCGTTCTGGAGGTAGAGGATGCGGTCGGCGTCGACGATCGTGCTCAGGCGGTGCGCGATGACCACTCGCGTGCATTCCAGCGTCGCCAGGTTGCGGCAGACCTCGTACTCGGTTCGCGCGTCGAGGTGGCTGGTCGCCTCGTCCATCAGCAGGATGCGGGGCGACGCGGCGACGGCTCGAGCGATCGCCAAGCGTTGCAGCTGACCGCCCGAGAGACCGAGGCCCGCCTCACCGAGCGGCGTCTCCAGACCGAGGGGCATGCGCGAGATGTCGCCCGCGAGGCCCGCCATCGTCGCCGCGTGCACGACGGCCTCGTCGGTGATCCACAGACGACCGAACCGGATGTTCGAGCGCAAGGTGCCGCTCACCGCATCGGACGCCTGGGTGACGATGCCGAGCTGCTTGCGCACGCTGCGCAGGTTCATGCTTCCGAGCCCGGTGCCGTCGAACCCGACCGTGCCCTCGGTCGGTCTCAGGAGTCCGACGAGCACCCTCGCCAGCGTGCTCTTGCCCGATCCGCTCGGCCCGATGATCGCGATGAACTCGCCCGGCCTCACGTCGAAGCTCACGTCCTCGAGCACGTTCGATGTGTTGGAGCCGTAGGCGAAGCTCACCCCCGAGACCTGCACCGCGCCGGAGATCTCGGCCGGCGGCAGGTCTGCGCCCACCTCCTCGCTCGGCTCGTCGAGGATGTCGCGCAACCGCTCGAGATGGACCCTCGCGGTCAGGAGCGACTGCAGGGCAGCCCCGAGCGCCGCGATCGGAGCGAGGGCCGCTCCGGCGAGCACGTTGAGGCTCACGGCTTGCCCGACCGTGATCTCCCGCGTCAGCACGAACACCGACGCGACGATGAGGAAGAGGACCGGGGTGAGGTAGCCGACCCCCGCGAGAAGTCCTGAGACGAGGTTGTCGAGTCGCCGCCGACCCACCGACGCCTGCAGCTGCTTCGTGAAGTCGACGGACCAGCGCCGAAGCGCCTCGTCCTCGAGGCCGGTGCTCTTGACCATCTCGATCCCGCTCACGGTCTCGAGCAGGACGCTCTGCGCGTTCGACATCTCGGCGAGCTCGCGCTCGGTGAGCGCCTGCGCCCGCCGCGTCGCAGACAGGACGACGGCGATCTGGATCGCCGCGATGACGAGAACCACGAGCGCGAGCGCCGTGGACTGCAACGAGATGACGAACACGTACCCGATCACGAAGAGCGAGTCGATCATCAGCGAGAGCAGTCGGCTGCTCAGGACGTCGCGAACGTAGGCGGTGCTCGAGACGCGCACGAGGATGTCGCCCAATTGCCGAACCTGGAAGTACTTGTACGGCAGTGCGAGCAGATGCTGCAGGAAGTCGCCCATGAGGGAGGCGTCGAGCCTCGTCTCGAGCCACAGGAGCAGCTCGGACCTCACGAGGAACGAGGCGAGGTAGGCGACCCCGAGCAGCGCCACGCCGAAGAGGATCGGCCCGAGCGCCGATGGCTCGTCGCCCGGGATCACGCTGTCGAAGATGTACTGCATGATCGCCGGCGGAACGAGCACGAGCCCGAACAGGAGCAGCGCCAGGACGG
The DNA here is from genome assembly GCF_001660485.1 of Agromyces aureus. Taxonomy (GTDB): domain Bacteria; phylum Actinomycetota; class Actinomycetes; order Actinomycetales; family Microbacteriaceae; genus Agromyces; species Agromyces aureus. Next base: position 348,279 of record NZ_CP013979.1, on the reverse strand, counting down.
CGATCGCCCCGATGCGGAACGGCGACCGCGGAATGTACGGGCGCACGAACCTCAGGAAGTTCAACGGCGGCCTCGGCACCCGCACGAAGGACTCGTTCGGGGTCAGGACGAGGGCCGCACGGCCGAAGTCCTCCCAGAACTCCTCGGGCGTGACCGACGAACGCCCGAGTGCAGGGTCGACGATGCTGACCGAGTCACGATCCAGGCGCTCGACCACGACGAAGTGGCTGCGCTTCCACGGAGAGATCGCGGGCAGCGGAACCTGCGTCAGGTCCTCGGCGGACTGGACCCGGTACGCGCGCGCATCGAAGCCGTTGGAGCGGGCGAATTCGGCCAGCTGGCGCATGCTGGCGCCATCTCGACCCGTATCGATCTGACCGCGGATCTCGCGGATGGAGGTGTAGCGGCCGAGCGCGGTCGCGACCATCGCCAGGCACGCGGGCCCGCACTCGGCAACGGTCGACTGGACGACCGCTCGGATCTTGCGCGGCCGACGCCGAGGTTCGGTCATCGTCGTTGCACCAGAACCTGGATGAAGGGCTGTTCGGGGAACTTCGCGATCGCCGAGGAGCCGAGTTCGGGCAGCGTGGACGGGCGGTCCTCGAGGCGGATCGTGACCTCGATCGCGTTCGAGTCCGGAATCGGCGAGGTCGAGAGCACCCGGCCCCGGAACGACCCGACGGAGGTGGTCAGGCCGATCTCGTCGTCGGGTTCGACGTGAGGCAGTTGCAGTCCGCCGAACCTGATCCGCTCGTCGTGCGCGGCGATGATGGCCACCTGGGCGCTCGTCGCCATCGGCATCATGCTGAGATACAGCCCGCACGCCGTGAGGGCGAGGGCCGCGGCGACGATCCATCGGCGATGGATCCTGAGCTCGAAGTCGACGATCCCGGGCGTCGCGAGGGGCGTCACCGTCATTCGCCGTGCCCGTTCCGCCTCGCCAGCACGCCCGGACCTTCGAGTGCGAGGATGTTCGGCTCATGCTCGGGATCCGCCGAGAAGGCCAGCCCCCAGGCGATGCCGCTGAGTCCCGTCATGAGTCCGGGGGTCTCGGCATCGCTCGGGATGCCGCATTGCCAGCCCCGTTCCTCGGCCCTCGCGAGAATGGCCGACCAGGCGCGCTCGCGCACCTCGCGATCCGCGGGGATCCGCTCGCCCCAGGTCCTGGCGACCGTCTCGGCGATGACGAGGTTCCCGATGTCGCCATGGCAGAGGCAGTCGCTGCCCTGGCCGAAGGGGAGGCCGGTCGTGACGCCGATGGATTCCTGGGTCGCACGCACGCCGGCTGCGATCTCCTCGACGACGGCCGACTCGAGGGGTTCGGACAGTCCTGAACCCAGCAGCTCCGCGCGGGCGAGCACAGCGCCGGGGCTGCCGTGGCACCACGCGCGCATCTGGAACTGCGCACCGATGCTCTCGTCCCTCAGGTCGGCCCAGTCGCCCGTCGAGGGATCGTGATGCTGCCGCTCGAATGCCAGCGCCCCCTCGATCGCGCGGGTGTACTCCCCATCGGGATCCCCGATCTGCTCGCGGAGGCGACTGAGCGCGAGTGCCACGCCGACCGCCCCGTGGGAGAGCCCGACGAGTGGGGAGGCGTTGAAGGCGGACGGCCAGGACATCGCGTCGCCATCGATGGTCGCCGCGGCGAGGAGCTGCGTGGCGCACAGGCGCGAGAGTTCGAGTGCATCCGGGCTGTCGCCCGCCTCGGCCAGGCTGAGCAGGCTCAGGATCGCACCGGCGTTCCCGGCGACGACGTCGTGGTGCGCGTCCTCCATGACGAGGATCCGCAATGCCGGGATCAGCTCCTCGGCCGCGGCGCGCAGTTCGTCGTCGCCGTATCGGACGGCGCCATGGGAGAGCGCGTAGATGAGGCCGGAGAGCAGGCCGAACGCGCCGGAGTCGAAGCCGGTCCGCTTCTCGGGGGCGACGTCGAGCATCGCGAGCGTCGAGACGGATCGGGCGGTCTCCGCCAACTGGTCGAACAACTCGACGGCAACCTTCCTCGCCGGGGCGTGGAACTCCCCGATGGTCGCGAGCGCCATGGCGATACCCGATGTTCCGGAGTAGAGGTCGACGCCGAGCGCCGCCAGATTCCACCACCGCTCGCTGACGAAGCCGAGCCCGAACCACCCGCGCTGTTCGCCGTCGGTCACCGAGAGGTCGATGATCGCGTCGGCCACCTCGACGGCCGCGGATCGCTTGCCGTCGGGCGAGACGACCCCCTTGAACTCCTCGGCCGGCTGAGGCGACGACGGCTGGTCGCCCTCCCTGATGCGCGCAGACGCGAACGTGTAGCGGATCACGCGCAACTGCGGCGCGAGGTCGGCTTGGCTCGTGCGAGCCACGAACTCCCTCACCGCAGGAAGGGGGGCGAGCTCTCGCCGACCCACCTCGTGATCATCGAGCCCGTGGAGCACCACGCCGTCGGACGCGCGGACCTCGAAGAACGGGATGTCGCCGACCGTGAGGTCCGCGATCTCGGCGCGGATCATCTGCGCCCGGTCCGGTCGGCCGACATAGCCTCCCAGCAGCTTGCCGAGGCACATCGTCCGGTCGAGGGCGTCGCGCATGAAGTCCGGATGATACGAGTCGATCAGGACCTTGCCGTAGAGCGCGGTGGGCCGGGAGATGAACCGGCTCCTGGTATCGAGGAACCCGTCGAGGAGTCCGCCTTCGCGCAGCCAGTCGGACTTGCCGTCCATCACGCTCGCGAAGGCGGTGGAGAAGCCCTCGGTGAACGCCGACTCGCGTTCGACGATGTTGAATCGCTCGCCCTCGCCTCTCGGCGAGTTCGGCCGCGAGGGCATCACCGGAACGCCGGATTCCATGCGCACCTCGTCGGTTCCGTCGCCATGCACCAAGGGCACCGCGATGATCCCGTTCTGGTCGCCGCGCGCTCCGATCGCGCTGATGTCGGTCATCACGGCCTTGCCGTCGACGGTCGCCACGAGCTTGGTCGGCAGTACCCCGATCGAGTACACCGATGCGGTCAGGAACTCGGTCGCGACGTTGCGGACCATGGCGTTGCCGACGGATGCCGCTTCCTTGTCGACGTGGAGGAGCGCCTCCAGGTCGACGGCGATCGGATGGTCGCCGACGGCGACGATGTTCTCGTAGTGGAAGTCGGTCGCGCGGAGGAAGTGGAGCAGGGCCGTGAGCGCGCCGAGCCGCCAGGCGTACCGGTCGGCGCCGTCGATGTCGGTGGCGGCGTCGCCGTCGACGAATTCGAACCAGCCGTGATCGTCTCTCGCGACGTGGCGCACCGCTCGCAGCTCGTAGCGGGGATGGGTCGAGTTGAACCACGCGATGACCGCATCGAACGCCTGGTCGAGATCGTTGCGCCGCGGCTTGTAGACCACACGCCCGAGATCCGTCTCGACGATCGCGACGGACCGACCCTCGCGGTGGCTGTCGCCGCCACCGAACTCGACATGGAGCGAGCTCGGAGTGCGCCCGCCCCAGAAGCGATCGGCGATCGCGGGGAGATCGTCGAGGAAGGCCTCCGCGAAGTCGGTGCTCCGCTCGATCCAGAAGCGCAGTCGTTCCGTGACGGCCCTGGCCATGACCGGGTATTCGCGCAGGATCTCGAGCCGGGACGACGGCGAGCGCAGCGTCTCGACATATGCCGCGAAGCGTTCTTCCGACGTCGCACCCGACAGGGAGCCCTCCTCGCGGGCGATGTTCACCTCGAGGATCATGGTGCGACTGCAGACCGACGAGATGTCGTTGACCGGCAGCGCGGAGGCGAGCGCCTGCACGAGGCTCTTCGCAAGCGCCTCGGGGCATGCACTGCGAGCGCTCCTGACGCGCAGTCGTTCGCGGAGCTGCGCCTGGGCGCCGAGCACCAGCGGTCGCACGACCTCGAACATGCCGAAGGAGTCCGCCTCGACGTCGCCTTCGACGGAGGCGCCGATCGTCCAGAGCTCGCGGAACGACGTCAGCCAGTCCGGCCAGGCCCCCTCCGATGCCGCCTCGCCATCGGCGGGCACCGATCCGAGCAGGCCGAGGAGTTCTTCGGTGGTCACGCCCAGCGGGGCCACCTTCTCCTCACGGCTGAGCCGATCGTCCCTGAACACCGGCAGTTGCTGCCATCGGTTCCATCGCAACGACGCGAGTTCGGTGTCTGATCCGCCGTAGCCCGCGACGGGCCCCCGCTCGGCCGCCGATTCGGCGAGGCGCCAGGTCTCGATCATCAGTTCTTCCCCTTCGGATCTCGAAGCGACCCATGGGGGCAGCGCTGATCGACCGCCCCCACGGGCCGTGCTACCACTTGCAGACGGTTCCGCAGACGGCACCGCACACGGTGAAGCCCGACCACCACGGGACGCACCAGCAGCAGCCGAACGTGCCGAGGGGATTGGTTCCGACTCCGGCCGCGTCGTCCATCTCCAGCTCGTCGAGCTCGGCCAGGTCGACCACGCCGGACGGGTGATGGACGCTTCGACCTCGGTCGGCGTCCTTCCAGGAATCCACGAGAGACATCATCGGCCCCCTATCGACAGCAGCCGGACGTGCCGAAGGTGCACGAACCGCAGAACGTGCCGCCCGGCGAACACCATGCCAGCGAGATGCCGACTCCGATGCTCACCGTGGCGCAGGCCCAGCCCGTTCCACCGTCGAGCATCTCCATGTCGGAGTCGCTCAACTCGACGATGCCTGATGGGTGGGTGGCGTCCGCCTCGCGGACCAGTGGCTCTCGCCACTCGAGTACAGCTCTTGTCACTTGTACACCTCGCTATCGATCACGCAGGCGGCCCCGTTGACCCCCGTCAGGGTGACACGGTAACGATGGGGAACCTGCGGTTCAAGCGATCGGTGAAGTCGATGCACCAGAGTGCATGCACCCCTTCGCATGTACCGCGGACTTCTTGCCCCGTCGATGCGCGCTCGTGTACGTTCCGGGAGAACGCAAGCTAGGTACTCGAGTTCTGGGGGCTCATTCCGGTGCGAAATCAGTCAGATCGAATAAGATCGCCAGCAGTACCCACGCCCATCGTGGTCAGCAATGTCTCGAAGAGGTTCGGCAGCCGGTTGGCGGTCGACGATGTCAGCTTCACCGTCGAACCGGGCCGGATCACCGGGTTCCTCGGCCCCAACGGCGCAGGCAAGACCACGACCCTTCGGATCCTCCTCGGCCTGTGTCGACCGACGACCGGGTCGGCCACGTTCGGCGACCGCACGTTCGGCGAGCTCCCCAACCCGAAGCTCACCGTCGGCGCCGCCCTCGACTCCGACGGGTTCCACCCGGCGCGGTCCGGACGGGATCAGCTGCGCATCCAGGCCATGGCCGCGAAGATCGAGCGCGGCCGAGTCGACGAGGTGCTCGAGCTGACCGGCCTCACCGAGTCGGCCCGCCGGCCGGTACGAGGCTATTCGCTGGGCATGAAGCAGCGGCTCTCGCTCGCCGAATGCCTGCTCGGAGATCCGCCGGTGCTGGTGCTCGACGAACCGACCAACGGGCTCGACCCGGCGGGCATCGCGTGGTTGCGGGACTTCCTCCGCTACCAGGCCGACCACGGCAAGACGATCCTCCTCTCCTCGCACATGCTCAACGAGGTCTCCCACCTCGTCGACGACGTCGTCGTGATCGATCACGGGTCGTGCCTGAGATCGGGTTCGATGGCCAGCTGGCGAGGTGAGACCGAGTCCGCCGTCTGGGTGCGAACCCCATCCGACGTGGAACTGCTCGCGTTGCTCGAGCGGACGGGCCACCGATGCGACGTCCGCGAGGGCGGCTGGATCCTGGTCCACGGCCTCGAGACCTCCGAGATCTCCGGTCTCGCGTTCGAGGCGGGCGTGCAGCTGACCCATGTCGAGCCGTACTCCCGAAGCCTCGAGGAGATGTTCTTCGACCTGGTGGGATCCGAGCAGAGAGGCTTCGCGCATGCCTGACCTCGCGAACCAGCTCAGGGTCGAGACCACCAAGGCCGTGACCACGCCGGCATGGTGGATCCTGGCGATCGTGCTGGCCGTCGTGCTCGGCGGCTTCAGCGTGCTGTCCTCCTACAACGTCGCGGGCGGCATCGCCGCGAGCGGAGGCGACCCGAGCGGCCTGCCGGTGAACTACCTCTACAGCGTGCCGGCCCGGATGGGATACCTGGTTCCGCTGCTCTTCGGGACGCTGATCGTGACGGCCGAGTATCGCCATCGCACGATCGCCCGCAGCCTCCTGGCGATGCCCTCTCGCGGGCTGACGATGATCGCGAAGTCGTCGACGGCGCTCGGCTTCGGACTCTTCTTCGGCGCGATCGGTGCGCTCATCGCGCTCATCGCCGTCGGGGGCGTGCTCGCCGCTCTCGGCCAGCCGACCTACCTCGACGACCCTGAGACGAGCGGCGTGGTGCTGCGGACGCCGCTGGTCTTCGTGCTCTGGGCACTCATCGGAGTGGGGCTCGGGTTCCTCGTGCGGAGCCAGACGATCGCGATTGTCGTCGTGCTCGCGTTCACGCTCATCCTCGAACCGGTGCTCACGACCGTCTCAGGGGAGAACGAATGGTTCCGGTCCTTCGGTCGCTTCCTGCCCGGGTCCGCGAGCATGTCCATCGCTTGGCCGCCGCCGTCGACGCTCGACGGTTCGATGGTCGCCAATCTCGACTGGTGGCAGGGTTCGCTGGTACTGCTCGGATACGCGGTGGCGGTCCTGGTCCTCGGATACTTCATCGGGTTCCGCAACCGTGACGTCGAATAGCGGTCAGGATGAATCGGAGCAAGTCCTCCGTTTGGACGACTTGAACGGCGGCCGACCTGCGGGTTGGCTTGGACGAATGAAGCAGCGGCAGCGTGGACGCGGCTGAGATGAGCCCGGCGACCATTTCTCGTGCATCGATGACGATGCGGCTGGCGGTGACCCCCGACTCGTCGGGCGGCTCGAGCGGTGAGGGATTCGCTCGATGTCCACGCTGATCGCCGATTCGCGCCGCGCCGTCGGCTGGACCATGCGCGATCTCGCGGAGCGCCTCGACGTCAACACCAGCACCATCTCCCGCATGGAGGCATCCGAACGGGACGGCACGATCGGGGTCGGAACCCTGAGCCGCGCGCTCGAGGCGATGGGCTTCAGTCTCCACCTCGGATGCGATCCCGCTCGCCGCGGCGACCTGGTGGCGCTCGAGCTCCACCGAGCCGTCGCTGAGCGGATCCGCGCCTCCCCCGGCGCCGTGCGCGCACGCGCGATGGAGAACATCGAGCGCCTCCGTGCGATCACCAACCGGGATCTGGCCCGGAGCTGGCTCGACCTGTGGGAGCAACTCGTCTCAGGGGACATCGAGACGCTCATCGACACGATGCTCGAGCCGTCCGTCCTCGGGAGGGAGCTCCGACGCCATTCCCCCTTCGGCGGGACCCTCACCCACGAGGAGCGCCTCGCCGCGATCGAGCGCGCGATCCGAGCCGAGCCCTCGGTCGGCACCGGGCCTGCGGAGGCGAGGCGGACCCGCGATCCGCTTCGGGCCTGAGGACGCGATCCGCTCCGAGGACGAGTCGAGGCCGACCCGCGGCATCCGTACCGCCCGATCGCCGCGCCCGGACGCGGCCGGCCGACCCGCGGCATCCGCTCACCCCTTGACCGCACCGCCGAGACCGGCGCCGCGCAGGAACAGCCGCTGGAAGACGAGGAACAGCACGACCGGGATCAGCGTCGAGATCGCGAGCGCGGCGAGGAACACGTCGAGCTCGGTCTGCGACTGCACGGCGGGCAGGCGCACCGACAGCGGCTGCACCGCGGGGTCGGGCAGCACGAGCAGCGGCCAGAGGAAGTCCTTCCAGGCGGCGATCACGGCGAACACCGAGACGACGCCGATGATGGGCTTCGACATCGGCAGCACGATCGACCAGAACACGCGGAGCGGCCCGGCTCCGTCTGTTCGTGCCGCCTCGAACACCTCCCTCGGCAGCGAGTCGAAGAACCGCTTCATGAGCAGGATGTTGAACGCGTTCGCGGCGGCGGGCAGCCAGACCGCCCAGTACGTGTTCAGCATCGAGACGCCGATCACGGGCGGGTGCAGGATCGTGAGGTAGAGCGGCACGAGCAGCACGACCGCCGGGATGAACAGGGTCGCGAGCACGAGGGCGTTGAGGATGGGCGCGTACTTCGGTCGCAGCACGCTGAGCCCGTACCCGGCGGTCGTGGCGATGAACACCTGGAAGAACCACGAGCCGGCGGCGACGACGAGCGTGTTGAAGAAGTACCGGTCGATGTGGATGTCGTTCCACGCGGCCGACAGGTTCTCCCAGTCCATGCCGTTCGGCCACAGTGCGAACGGCTGGGTGAGCGTGTCCTGCGTCGGCGTGATCGCGGCCTTCGCGAGCCAGAGGAGCGGCCCGAGGCCCGCGACCACGAGCCCGACGAAGAGGATCACGTGCACGGTCGACATCGAGACGCGCACCCCGCCGCGCTTGCGGTCGTGTTCGCTCAGGATGCCGCGGTCGGCACTGTCGTCGGCGGCGCTCTCCCCCTGCCGACGACGGGTGAGCTGGGCGAGGCGCGCGCGCAGCGGCACCGAGGCCGAGGAGGCGGCGGGGCTGGAGGCGGTTCCGGGGGTGGTCAATTCGTGCTCCAGCGGTCGGTCAGCTTGAAGTAGAGCCAGCTCAGCAGGCCCAGGAAGATCGCGAGCATGAGGCTGAGCGCGGTGGCCTCGCCGTATGCGCCGCCGAGGCTGTTCTGGAACGCGTAGCGGTAGATGAGCAGCAGCACGGTGAGCGTGGCGTTGTTCGGCCCGCCGCCGGTGAAGAGGTACGGCTCGAGGAAGACCTGCGCGGTGCCGATGACCTGCAGGATCAGCATGATGAAGAGGATGCCGCGCAGCTGCGGGAGCGTGACGTGCCAGATCTTGCGCCAGATGCTCGCACCGTCGACCTCGGCGGCGTCGTAGAGCTCGGGCGGCACGGCGATGAGGGCGGCGAGGTAGATGATGATCGACCCACCCGCGGCCGCCCAGGTCGCCTCGATCACGAGGGACGGCATCGCGGTCGCCGACGACTGCAGCCACGGCTGCGGCGGGATGCCGACGAAGCCGAGGATCGTGTTGAACACGCCGTCGGGGCTGGCGTTGTAGAACACCTTCCACAGCAGCACCGCGACGACCGGCGGCACGACGACGGGCAGGTAGGCGAGGGCGCTGTACAGGCCCTTGCCGCGCTTCACCTCGCTCATGAGCACGGCCATGATGATCGGCAGCGGGAAGCCGAAGAGCAGCGCGAGGCCCGCGAAGTAGAGGGTGTTGAGCACGGCGGTGCTCAGGTTCGGGTCGCTCAGCACGCGGGCGAAGTTGTCGAGGCCGACCCAGACCGGCGGAGTCACGAGGTTCGTCTTCTGGAAGCTCATGATCACGGACTGCACGATCGGGCCCCAGCTGAAGACGCCGAAGACGATGAGCATCGGCGCGAGGAATGCGAGGTTCCAGGCACCGCCGCCGCGGATCCAGGTCAGCGGGCTGCGACGGGCGCGCTTCGGACGAGCGGATGCCGCGGGCGGCCCGGGCACGGCGGCGGGCGGGGATGCCGCCGCGGGTTTCGCGGTGAGGGTCATCGGTGATCCTTCAGGTCGGGTGTCCGGTGGTCGAACGGGCGCCGCGGGGCGTCGGGGGCCGCCCCGCGGCATCCGCTCGGCCGCTACTCGTCGAGCAGGGCCTGCGCGTCGACGTCGACCTGCTCGAGCAGCGCGTCGATGTCGGCGTTCTGGTCGGTCAGCACGGCCTGCACGAGGTTGTCCATCAGGGCGTAGATCGGCTGGGTCTGGCCCTTGAACTCGCCCACGGGGGTCTGCTCGAAGATGCCGTCGAAGAACCCGGTCATCTGGTCCTGCGGCACGTTGACGTACGGCGCGATCCATTCCTGCTGCTGGTCCCAGGTGTCCTTGTCGAGCACCGGCAGCACGGGCGTGCCGACGGCCTGGTCGGAGGCGGCGAGCGCCTTCGCGTCGGTGACGGCGGCGTCCTCGTTCAGGAGCTTCTGCATGTAGTACCAGTCGATCCACTTGACCGCGGCGGCCTTGGTGTCGGCATCGAGCGTCGGGGGCATGACGGCGATGTCGCCACCGCCCAGCACGCCGCCGCCGTCCTCCGTCGGGATGACGGTGAGGCCGTAGACGTCGGGGCTCATGCCGAAGTCGCGCACGAGTGCGGTGTAGACGTCGGAACCGGAGGTGTACATGCCGATGTTGCCGGCCGCGAACTCCTGGTTGATGCTGCCCCAGTCGAGGTCGAAGGTCGAGCCCATCGCGTTGTCCTCCCAGCGGAGGTCGTGCAGGTACTCGAGGGTCGCCTTCGTGGCGTCGTTGTCGATCGTCGACGTGTACGTGCCGTCGCCGTTGTCGGTCTGCAGCGAGGCCCCGCGCGAGTCGGCCTGCACCGAGAGCTGCCAGCCGCCGGTGTTGCCCGCGGCCATGGTCGCGTACCCCGCCTTGCCGGTCTTCTCGGCGATGACCTTCGCGTCTTCACGCACCTCGTCCCACGTGGTGGGCGGCGAGTCGGGGTCGAGGCCGGCCTGCTCGAACAGGTCGCGGTTGTAGTGCAGTCCGTTGGCGTACGCCTGGCGGGGGAACCCGTAGAGCTTGCCGTCGCTGCCCGTGACCTCGTTCAGGATGATCGGGTTGAACTTGTCGGAGTATCCGAGGTCGTCGATCTCCTTCGTGACGTCCATGAGCTGGCCGTTCTCGAGCAGCGTCTTCGAGTCGGTGAACGGCACCGTGAAGACGTCGGGCAGGCTGCCGCCCGCGAGCTGCGCGGCGAACGTCGGCGCGGTCCACTCGTACTCGAGGCCGACGACGTCGATGTCGGGGTTGGCCTTCTCGAACTGCGCCTCCTGCTCGGCGAAGGCGTCGTAGGCCGCCTGGTCGGCGCCGGGCGGGAAGGTGGCGACGCGGAGCTCGAGCTTGCCGCTGTCGCTCGAGGCGTCGGCGCTGCAGGCTGCGAGCGAGCCCACCATCGCGAGCGCGGCGATGCCGGCGATCACGACTGTTCTCGGTGACTTCATTGTCCAGTCCTTTCGGTGCTGTGTGATGCGGTGTGTGGTGAGGGATGCCGCGGGGTGCCGGTGGTGCGGATGGTGTCGGCTGCGGCCTCGACGGTCAGGCGGTTCGGTGCAGCCAGGCCGTGGAGTCTTGTGGCAGCAGTCCGCCGACGAGCGGTGAACTGCTGAGGAGGATGCGGTCGTGATCGGGCAGGGCGATCGGCTCGGTGCCGAGGTTCGTGACGCTCACGACGTCGTCGCCGCGGCTGAACGCGAGCACGCCGGGGGCGCTCGGCAACCACGTCATGGGGCCGTCGCCGAGCGAGTGCTCGCGCTTGCGGATGCGGAGCGCCTGCCGGTAGAGCCAGAGCATCGAGCCCGGGTCGGCCTCCTGCGCCTGCACGGTGAGCGCGGCCCAGTCCGCGGGCTGCGGCAGCCACGGGGCGACCCGGCCCACCAGTGCGTCGGCTGTCGCGGATGAAGCGGATGCCGCGCCGCGGCCGGCGTCGGGCGAGAACCCGAACGGCGGCTCGGTGCCGCGCCAGGGCAGGGGCACGCGGCATCCGTCTCGCCCGGGGTCGACGCCGCCGGAGCGGAAGTGCATGGGGTCCTCGAGCACCTCGCGGGGCAGCTCGACCTCTGGCAGGCCGAGTTCGTCGCCCTGGTAGAGGTAGAGCGAGCCGGGCAGGGCGGCCGTGAGCAGCGCGGCGGCACGTGCGCGGCGGCGGCCGAGCTCGGGGTCGGTCGGCGTGCCGAACCGCTTCTTCGCGAACGCGAAGCTCGAGTCCTCGCGGCCGTACCGGGTGACCGGGCGAGTCACGTCGTGGTTCGAGAGCACCCAGGTGCTCGGAGCGCCGACGGGAGCATGCGCCGCGAGCATCAGGTCGATCGAGGCGCGCAGCTCGTCGGCCTGCCACGGGCGGGTCATGAAATCGAAGTTGAAGGCCGTGTGCATCTCGTCGGGCCGGAGGTAGGCCGCGAAGCGGGCGGCATCCGGAACCCACACCTCGCCGACGAGCACGCGGGTGCCCTCGTAGGAGTCGGCGATGCGCCGCCACGAGCGGTAGACGTCGTGCACCTCGTCGCGGTCCTCGGTGGGGTGGCCGCCGGGCTCGACCTGCGCGGGCACCTCGGGCAGGGCCGGGTCCTTGATCAGCAGCCCGGCGGAGTCGATGCGCACGCCGGCGACGCCGCGGTCGAACCAGAACCGCAGCACGTCCTCGTGCTCGGCGCGCACGTCGGGGTGGTTCCAGTTCAGGTCGGGCTGCTCGGGCGTGAAGAGGTGCAGGTACCACTCCCCCGGCGTGCCGTCGGGGTTCGTGGTGCGGGTCCACGTGTCGCCCTGGAAGTTCGAGGTCCAGCCCGTCGGCATCTCGTCGCCGTGCTCGCCCTTGCCCGGGTGGAACCAGAAGCGCTCGCGCTCCGGGCTGCCAGGTGCGGCGGCGAGTGCGGCCTGGAACCAGGCGTGTTCGCTCGAGACGTGGTTCGGGACGATGTCGATGATCGTGCGGATGCCGAGGGCGAGCGCCTCGCTGATGAGCAGCTCCGCGTCCTCGAGCGTGCCGAACGTCGGGTGGATGTCGCGATAGTCGCTCACGTCGTACCCGCCGTCGGCGAGCGGCGACGGGTACCAGGGGTTGAACCAGAGCGCATCGACGCCGAGTTCCTTGAGGTAGCCGAGCCGGCTGCGGACGCCCCGCAGGTCGCCGGTGCCGTCGCCGTCGGAGTCGGCGAAGCTGCGCACGTACACCTGGTAGATCACGGCACTGCGCCACCACAGCGCGTCATCGGTCGGCAGGACCGGGGCGGTCGCCGGGCCGGATGCGGTGAGTGGCGTGGTCACGCGGTGGTCTCCTCCTGGACGGGGCGCGCCGCGTCAGCTGGAGACGACGGCGTCGATGACCGTCAAGGTATTGAAGGCAACAGAATGATGCAACTCTTCAACAAATCGACAGAAGTTTGCGACGACTTGCGCGAAATTGCGGATCAGGCTTGCGAATTCCGCGCAAGCGAGCGTCGTGCGGGGGCGCTGGTCTCGAGACGGCGCTGGCGCGCCTCCTCGACCGGCACGTCCGTCAGCGCGGAGCGGGCGCCGTCGAGGCCCGCACCACGAGCTCGGGTGCGAAGAACACCTCGTCGCCGATGCTGCGCTCGCTCGACATCTGGCGCATGAGCAGCTCGATGATCATCTTGCCCATGGCCTCGATCGGCTGCCGCACGGTCGTGAGCGGCGGCTCGGTGCAGTTCATGAGCGCCGAGTCGTCGTAGCCGATCACCGACACGTCCTCGGGCACGCGCAGACCCGCACGACGCACGGCGCGAACGGCGCCGAGCGCCATCGGGTCGCTCGCGCAGATGATGCCCGTGACCCCGGCGGCGATGAGCTTGGTCGCCGCGGTCTGCCCGGACTCGAGCGAGTACAGCGAGTGCACGACGCGATCCTCGCCGAGTTCGACGCCGTGCCGCTCGGCCATGCGCACGGCGGCCTCGTGCTTGCGCCGCGAGGGGATGTGGTCGCGCGGCCCGAGCAGGATGCCGATGCGCTCGTGCCCGAGCTGCAGCAGGTGGCCGAACGCCTGCTCCATCGACGTCACGTCGTCGCACGAGACCGTGGCGAACCCGATGCCGTCGACCGGTGCGTTCACGAGCACGGTCGGCAGCTTCAGTTCGCGCAGGCGCTCGTAGTGCTCGTGGTTCGCGTCGGCCTGCGCGTAGGCCCCGCCCGCGAAGATCACGCCCGAGACCTGCTGGTGCAGCAGCAGCTCGACGTAGTCGGTCTCGGAGATGCCGCCGGCCGTCTGGATGCAGAGCACGGGCGTGTACCCGTTCTGCGCGAGGCCGCCGCCGATCGACTCGGCGAGCGCGGGGAAGATCGGGTTCTGCAGCTCGGGCATCACGAGCCCCACGAGCCTGGCGCGTTCGCCGCGCAGCTTCGTCGGCCGCTCGTACCCGAGCACGTCGAGTGCCGTGAGCACGGCGTCCCTCGTCGACGCCGACACGCCGGGCTTGCCGTTCAGCACCCGGCTGACGGTCGCCTCGCTGACTCCGACCTTGCGCGCGACATCCGCCAGCCTCCTCGACATGTGCGCCATGCTACGGCAGGCTGCGCAAGAACTCGACAGGGGGGCGCACAGGGCTCGCAGGCCGTCATTCCTCGGCTCGGCGGGACTAGAGTCGGCGCATGGGCAGGCTCATCTACAACTCCTCACCGCGCGAGCTCGAGATCGACGACCGCACGCTGGCCCACCTGCGGGTCGCGATCCTCAACAAGCTGCGCCGCTCCGAGAGCTTCTCGATGTCGTGGGATCACGGCGTCGCCAATGGCAGCGGCCGCACGACGCTCTGGGTGCACGAGTCGATTCCGCTGCAGTTCGTGTTCAGCGGCAATCGCCCCGCCAAACTCAATCGACTGTGGATCGAGCAGCTCCTGCTCACCGCGAACAGCACGTCGGGCCTGCACTGGGTTCCCGAACCCGACGAGAACGAGCCGATCGAAGACGACTGAGCCGGGCCGCGGCACCCGTCAGCTGGGGGACGTCTCCTCGTCGGCCTCGACCTCCTGCACGTCGACGCCGACCTGCACGGGCTGGTCGGGCAGGGTCGGGATCGGGTCCGTGTCGAGGTGCTCGGGCACGAGGCTGATGCCGCCGGTGCTGTTCGCCGAGCGCATCAGCTCTTCGATCCACTCGCGGCTGAGTTCGGGCGACTCGGGCTCGTCGAAGACGAAGCGAAGCGGGATCGACGCGTGCAGCCAGAGCGTCGTGCGCCCGCGGGGCTGGTCGTCGGTGTGCCGCCACGAGAGCGTGAAGCTCTCGCCCCGCCGGAGCTTGGTCGTGATGGCGACCTTGAGGTGCGCCAGCGCTCGATCCTCGATGCCGATCGGCGTACCGGAATCGCCGTAATAGAGGGTGCCCACGCGCCAATTGTACGTCTGGCGGGTCCCAGTTCGAACAGGGCTCTCGCGGCACCGCCCGAGGAACGGCCCCGCACGCAAAACGGCGCGGGCGACCCGAAGGTCGCCCGCGCCGCGGGTGCGGTCTGTCTGATCAGACCGTGCGCTTGCCTCCGAGGAAGCGCACGAGCCACACGATGACGGCGAGGATCAGAAGTACCAGTCCGACCCAGAGCAGGAAGTTCAGGGACTGCACGAAGCCGCCCGTGAACAGCAGGATGACAGCCACGATGGCGATGATGGCGACGAGGATGTTCATGGTCTCTCCTTCTCAAGATCCGCTCGCCCCTGATGGGGGTGGCGGACGTTCGGCCTCCGACGTCGTCTTGATCGGGGGGTGATCTGCGATCGGCGGAACCTCGGGGCGGATGCGCTCCGTGTCCTCCACGTTATGGCGCACGGCAGCGACCACGCTGGGGGTTGACCGCTGAACGAGCGACCTGCTAGGTCGCGCATCGCGCGGCGGCGGGCACCGGCATCCGTCACTGTCAACCCCGTGCGAGCCCGAGCGGCCGCCGCCTAGCGTGGGGCGATCACGGGAGGAGCAGTCATGCACAACGACCGTCTGATCGATCCGACGACGCGGCACACCACCGATCCGTTCCCGCGGCAGGAGCAGGAGCCGCCGGGGCTGACCGCCCCCATGTCGCCGCAGCCCGACCACGGGGAGCAGAGCTACCGGGGAGCCGGGCGCCTGAACGGCCGCCGCGCGCTCATCACGGGCGGCGACTCGGGCATCGGCCGCGCGGTGGCCATCGCGTTCGCCCGGGAGGGCGCGCAGGTCGCGATCTCGTACCTGCCGAGCGAGCAGGCCGACGCCGAGGAGACCGCGGTCTGGGTCGCCGATGCCGGGCGCGACGCCCTGCTGCTGCCGGGCGACCTGCGGAGCGAGGAGCACTGCGCCGATCTCGTGCACGACACCGAGGCGGCCTTCGGCGGGCTCGACCTGCTCGTGCTCAACGCCGCGCACCAACGCGATCGGGGCGGCATCGAGCAGATTCCGACGGACGACTTCGAACGCGTCGTGCGCGTGAACCTCTTCGCACCCGTGTTCCTCGCCAGGGCGGCCGTGCCGCACATGCCGGCCGGGTCCTCGATCATCACGACGTCGTCGATCCAGGGCTTCGACCCCTCATCGTCCCTCGTCGACTACGCCATGACCAAGGCCGCACTCGTGGCCTTCACGAAGGCGCTCGCCGAGGAGCTCGGGCCGCGCGGCATCCGGGTCAACGCGGTCGCGCCCGGACCCATCTGGACCCCGCTCATCCCGGCGACCGGGTGGCCCGACCACCTGCCCGGGTTCGGCCGCGACACCCCGCTCGGGCGAGCGGGTCAGCCCGCTGAGCTCGCCGGCGCGTACGTCTACCTGGCATCGGATGACGCCTCGTACGTCTCGGGCGCGGTGCTGCCGGTGACCGGCGGGCGGGGACTGTGACCCCGCCCGCTTCCTCCCCATCGACCACCAGCAGAAGGAGGGCGACATGCCCGGGCGCAGGAACGCATCGCTGAAGGACCCAGAGCTCTACGAGAAACTCCGCGACGACGGCGCCTCCAAGGAGAAGGCGGCGCGCATCTCGAACGCCGCCGCCGCGCAGGGCCGCAGCGAGATCGGCCGCAAGGGCGGCGAGAGCGGCGACTACGACGACTGGACCGTGCCCGACCTGAAGCGGCGGGCGAAGGAGCTCGGGCTCACCGGCTACAGCGGCAAGCGCAAGTCCGAGCTCATCTCGGCGCTCCGGAACCACTGAGCGGATGCCGCGGCTGAGGCACGTCGAACCGTACGCCGCGCCCGGGTACACCCGGGTGCGGCGCGGTCGCGGGTTCGCGTTCGTGCACGTCGACGGGTCGGCGGCGAGTCGGGGCGAGCGCGCGCGCATCCTCGAGCTGGCGGTGCCGCCGGCCTGGGAACAGGTGTGGATCGCGGATGCCGCGAACGCCCACATCCTCGCCGTCGGCGTCGATGCGGCCGGTCGCCGGCAGTACATCTACCACCCGGCCTGGCGCGAACGGCAGGACGCCGAGAAGTTCGATCGCATGCTCGAACTCGCGCGCCGACTGCCCGCAGCGCGTCGTGCGAGCGCACTCGACCTCGCGCTGCCCGACCTGCCGCGCGAGCGGGTGCTGGCCGCGGCGTTCCGCACGCTCGAGCTGGGGGCGATCCGCGTGGGCTCCGAGGAGTCGCTCGCCGGCTTCCGCAGCCGCGGCCTCACGACGCTGCTCGTGCGCAACGCGACGCTCGACGGCGAGACGGTTCGCCTGCGCTTCCAGGCGAAGGGCGGCATCCGACAGGATCTGCGCTTCACGGATGCCGCGCTCGCGGGCTTCGTCGACCGCACCCGCGAGCGGTCGTCGGCCGGGCGCCTCTACGCGTGGCTCGACGGGCGCCGCTTCCGCGCGCTCGGGCCGTCGGACGTCAACGAGCACATCCGGCTGCAGACCGGCGGCGACTTCACGGCGAAGGACTTCCGCACGCTGCGCGGCACGATCACGGCGGCCGAGCGCCTCGCCCAGCTCGGGCCGGCCACCACGAAGCGGGCGCGCGACGCGTCGGTGCGCGACGCGATCGAGCAGACGAGCCTCGTGCTCGGCAACACGCCCACGATCGCGAAGGGCAGTTACATCGACCCGCGCGTCATCGCCGCCTACGAGCTCGACCGCACGATCTCGCTGCGGGGCGGGCGCGAACGGGCGCTGCTCGACCTGCTCGGAGAGGACGCGGACTGAGCGGCTCAGAGCTCGCGGGCCTGCCCGCACGGCTCACGCCTCGCGCACGACCTCGCTCGGCGACTTGTCGGGCCTGAGCCCCCGCCAGCGCGGATGGCGCGCCACGCCCGTGCTCGTCCACTCGGCGAGCTCGATCTCGCCGACGAGCTGCGGCTCGACCCAGACCGCATCGACGGCATCCGCCTCGGGCACGTCGACGAACGGCGATGTCTCCCGCACGGCGGCGTCGAGTCGCGCGAGCAGGCGCTCGGACTCCAGCTCGCGCAGGCCGCTGCCGACGCGACCGGCGTACTCGAGTCCGTGCTCGCCCGGGATCCCGACGAGCAGCGAGCGGATGCGGCCGGTTCGCGAACCGACGCCGACGCGGTAGCCGCCGATCACGACCTCCTGCGTGCGCGTGAGCTTGAGCTTCAGCCACTGCTCGGAACGTGTTCCGGGGTGGTACGTCGAGTCGGGCCGCTTCGCCACGAGCCCCTCGAGGCCGAGCCGGCGCGCTTCGGCGAGCGCGTCGGCGGGCGATCCGGTCGCCAGGGCGGGCACCTCCACGGGCATGCCCGACCCGGGCCGCACGAGCCGCTCGAGCCGGCGACGCCGCTCGCGGTAGGGGGCATCCGTCACGTCGTCGCCCGCGATCTCGAGCACGTCGAAGAGCAGCAGGCGAACGGGGGCGGATGTCGCGAGCCGCTGTATCTCCCTGGTGCGCGTGAGGTTCATGCGCGACTGCAGCAGCTCGAAGCTCGGGCGGCCGTCGTCGTCGAGCGCGACGAGCTCGCCGTCGACGAGCGCATCACCGCGGAGGGCGCCGGGCAGGCCGGCGAGCTCGGGGTATCTGGAGGTGACGTCGTTGCCGTTGCGGCTGACCAGGCGCAGGCCCCCGCCGTCGGTGCGCGCGAGCACGCGGATGCCGTCCCACTTGTACTCGAGCGCCCAGTCGCCGGCGCCGACGAGGCCGAGCGTGCCGGGCGACGCGAGCATGGGGCGCGCGGTGATCGGCTCGGCCGCTCCCGGAGTCGCTGGTCTCGAGACGCTCGCTTCGCTCCCTCCTCGACCGGCGGGGTTCGCGCCGGCCGCCGGTCGAGGAGGCGCGCCGGCGCCGTCTCGAGACCCGACCGTCGCAACGACCTCCCCCGGCCGCTGGTCCTTCATGCGGTGCAGCAGCCACGTGCTCTTCTCGCCCTCGCCGCCCGTGCGGATCAGCGCGAGCCGCACGGCGCCGAGCGGTCCGCCGACCCGGCCCTGCACGTCGACGATGACCTCGTCGTCGCGCCACTTCTCGGTCGCGTAGGTGCCCGCATCCCAGATCGTCACCGACCCGGCACCGTACTCGCCGCCGGGGATCGTGCCCTCGAACCCGCCGTACTCCAGGGGGTGGTCCTCGGTCTGCACCGCGAGGTGGTTCACGCCCGGATCCTCCGGCACGCCCTTGGGCACCGCCCAGCTCTTCAGCACGCCGTCGCGCTCGAGCCGGAAGTCGTAGTGCAGTCGCCTCGCGTGGTGCTCCTGGATCACGAACGACAGCGCGCTCGAACCCGGGGCTCCCCCGCCGGGCGCCGCCCAACTCGACCCCGGCATCGGCTCGGGCGTGACGCCGGTCGTGCGCATCGAGAGGTACGTCGCGAGCGGCCCGGCGCCGCCCCCGGCGCCCCCGCCCGAGTCCGCGAGCGAGGCGATCGGGTCGATTCCGGATGCCACGCGCTCGAGCACCTCGTGCGCCTCGAGGTGCCGCAGGCCGGGGTCGTCGAGCTCCTCCCACGTGCGCGGCGCGGCCACCGTCGGGCGGGCCCGCCCGCGCAGCGAGTACGGGGCGATCGTCGTCTTCTTGCCGTTGTTCTGGCTCCAGTCGATGAGCACCCGGCCGCCGCGCACGATCTTGCTCATGCTCGACACGATGAGGCCCGGATGATCGGACTCGAGGGCGCGCGCGAGTTCGCGCGCGACATCCGACACCTGCTCCGAGGTCTGCCGCCCGTCGAGCGCCGCGTAGAGGTGGATGCCCTTGCTGCCGCTCGTGACCGGCACGGCGTCGAGCCCCATGCCCCCGATGAGCGCGCGCACGAGCCTCGCGACCTCGGCGCACTCGACCAGGCCCATGCCCTCGCCCGGATCGAGGTCGAACACGATGCGGTCGGGATTCGCCGGCTGCCCGTCGGCCGCGAACCGCCACTGCGGCACGTGCACCTCGAGCGACGCCTGCTGCGCGAGCCAGACGAGCGAGGCGCGATCGCCGGCGATCGGATACGGCTTGTCGCCGTCGGAATGGCGGATCACCCCGCGGCGCAGCCACTCGGGCGCGTGCTCGTCGAGCGTCTTCTCGAAGAACGGCCGCTCGGGGGCATCCGCCGTTCCGACGCCGTGCACCCACCTGAGCCTCGTGACCGGGCGACCCGCGACGAGCGGCACCATGGCGGGCGCGATCTCGGCGTAGTAGGCGATCACCTCGCCCTTCGTCATGCCCGTCTCGGGATACATGACCTTGTCGAGGTTCGTCAGCCGGAGCCTCCGGCCGTCGACCTCCACCAACTGCCGCGCACCCTCGGCCATGCCCCCATCCTGCCATCGGGGGTTCCCCGACGGCGGGAACGGGTGTTCACTTGAAGAATGCGAGCCGTCTGGAAAGGGGCGGTCACATTCGGCCTGGTCAATGTGCCCGTCAAGCTCTACAGCGCCACCGAGGACCACGACGTGTCCCTGCACCAGGTGCACGACGCCGATGGCGGGCGCATCCGGTACCAGCGCATCTGCGAGATCGACGGGCAGGTCGTCGAGTACAAGAACATCGACAAGGCCTACGACGACGGCGAGCGCACGGTCGTCATCACCGACCAGGACCTCAAGGCCCTGCCCGCCGAGCGCAGCCGGGAGATCGAGGTCGTCGAGTTCGTGCCGACCGACCAGATCGACCCGATCATGTTCGATCGCAGCTACTACCTCGAGCCCGACTCGGCCTCGTCGAAGGCCTACGTGCTGCTGCGCGAGACGCTCGAGTCGACCGATCGCACCGCCATCGTGCGCATGGCGCTGCGGCAGAAGACCCGCCTCGCGGCGCTCCGCGTGCACGGCAAGGTGCTCATGGTGCAGACCCTGCTCTGGAGCGACGAGGTGCGCCAGGCCGAATTCGCCGCGCTCGACGAGGCCGTGAAGATCACCGCGAAGGAGCTCGAGCTCTCGAAGCAGCTCGTCGACAGCCTCGTCGCCGAGTTCAAGCCCGACGAGTACGTCGACGAGTACCAGCAGGAGTTGCGCACCCTCATCGCCGCGAAGCTCGAGCAGGGCGACGCGCTCGACACGGCGGCCACGTTCGGCGAGCAGCCCGACGAGACCGGCGGCGAGGTCATCGACCTCATGGAGGCGCTGCGGCGCTCGATCGCGTCGAAGCGCGGTGGGGCGGATGCCTCGGGCGACGAGTCCGAGACCTCGGGCACGAAGGCGTCGAAGACGACGAAGGCCGGCGCTGCCACGAAGAAGGCGAAGACCGACAAGCCCAAGCCCGCGAAGGCGAAGGCCCGCAAAGCCGCATCATGAGAACAGGAGCACACCCGTGACCGATTTCGTCGACCCGCTCGAAGAACCGCTCGATTCCGACCGCGACCCCCGAAACGGCGAGGACTGGGCCGCCCAGGATGCCGCGGCCGCACGATACGACGCCGAGCGCCGTGAAGCCGAGAACGCGGCTGCAGCCGCCGAGGAGCACAAGGTCGAGGAATAGACCCCGACCGGAAGCCAGCCAGATCCCGAGCGCGGGTCCTGTCGGTCAGGACCCGCGCTCGGCTGCGTCTGCCGTGCCCGCCGAGGGGCCCGCCGGCCCGGTGCGGTCCGCCGCGGCATCCGTCGCCCCCACCTCGCCCTCGTCCTCGTGCTCGTCGCGGCGACCCGAGCCGAGCGAGAGCGTCGCGAAGAAGCCGACGACGAGGAACCCGGCGGCCGCGAACGCCGCGTAGCGCGTGCCCGTGCTGAACGCCTCGGCCGCGTCGGCGCCGATCTCGGCCGTCTCGGGGTTCGCCTCGAGTCCGGCAATCGCCGCGCCCGCGCTGTCGACGACGGCCGACACCGTCTGCTCGCGCTGCGCATCGGGCAGACCGCGCTCGTCGAGGCTCGCGTCGAGCACGTTCGCGGTCGTCGTGAACAGCACCGTGCCGAGGATCGCGATGCCGAGCGCCGAGCCGAGCTGGCGCGAGGTCGACTGCGTGCCCGACCCGGCGCCGCTGTCGGCCACGGGCACGTCCTGCAGCACGACACCGGTCAGCTGCGCGGTCGCGAGGCCCACGCCGAACCCGTACACGAAGAGCGCCGGCAGCAGCCACTGCCACGTGGCATCCGGCGCGATGACGAGGCCCACCCACACGACGCCGATGATCTCGAGCACGATGCCGAGCCGCACGATGAAGACCGGCGCGAGCCGGCCGGACATCGCGCCCGCGAAGCCGCTCGCCCCGAACGAGCCGACGGCGAGCGCGAGCAGCACGAACCCGGTCTGCAGGGCGTCGAAGCCGAGCACGAACTGCAGCCAGAGCGGCAGCGAGAGGATGATGCCGAACTCGCCGAGCGAGACGATCATGGCCGCGATGTTGCCGTTGCGGAACGACGGAATGGCGAAGAGGGCGAACGGCAGCATCGTCGACCTGCCGAGGCGCATCCGCCGGCGCCCCCAGAGCACGAACGACACCAGGCCGAGCAGCGCGATCGCGAAGGCGAACGGGATCGGCGAGATCGCCGACGGCCATTGCCAGTCGCCGAACGCGATGCCGTCCTCGGCGATCCACCAGCCGTACGTTCGGCCCTCGATGAGCGCGAACACCAGGAAGCCGCTCGTGATGACCGAGAGCAGCGCGCCCACGACGTCGATGCGTCGCGGGTCCCCCGGCGCGCGCGACTCGTCGATCGTGAGCAGCACGCCGATGATGATGACGATCGCGAACGGGATGTTGATGCCGAAGGCCCACCGCCACGAGAACTCGGTCGTGAGCCACCCGCCGAGCAGTGGGCCGATGGCCGCCATGCCGCCGATCGTCGACCCCCACACCGCGAACGCGATGCCCCGCTCGCGGCCGCGGAACGTCGCGTTGATGAGCGACAGCGTCGTCGGCAGGATCATCGCCCCGCCCACGCCCTGCACGAGACGGGCCAGGATCAGCAGCTCGCCCGAGGTCGCGAACGCGGCCGCCACCGACGACAGGGCGAAGATCACGACGCCGATGATCAGCATCCGTCGCCGCCCGAACCGGTCGGCGAGCGTGCCGAACACGAGCAGCAGCGCCGCGAAGACGAGCGTGTACGACTCCTGAACCCACTGCACCTGCGTCGAGGTGATGCCGAGATCGTCGACGATCGCCGGGATCGCCACGTTCACGATCGTCGAATCGACGATGATGAGCGACACGGCGATGCTGATGAAGACGAGGCCGAACCAACGGCGGCGTGGCGATGAGCTCACGGGTGCACCCTTCTCGGATGGGCGCCGTCACGCGGCGCTGGACTCACTCTGCCCCATCGGCCCCGAATGTCGAACGGGTTGCGCGCCCACGAGCGGGATTTCAACCGTTCGATTGAGTGGACCCGCTCGGGCTCCGAACGCGTCCAGAACGCGGGACGCGCGACATCCGAATTCCGGATGCCGCGCGCTCGCGTCGTGCCGTGGTGCGGGAGCCGACTACTCGGCCGAGCACACCTCGGTGACCGTGACCGCTGCGGTCTGGATGTCGCCGGACGCCGTCGCCTGCGCGTCGGCGTCGGGCGTGAACTCCTCGTCGGCCTCGGCCGGCAGCGTGGCGGCGTAGTCCTCGGCGGCCACGATCTTGTCCTGCACGCCCTCGATCGCCGTCGCGAGTTCGGCGTTGTCGGCGTTGTCGGCGGCGAGCTCGTCGAGGCGCTGCGAGTAGCCGTCGAGCTTCTCGGTCAGCGACTGGTCGGTCGTCGACGCGATGGCGTTCTGCGCGCCGTTCGAGATGTCGCGCACGGCGACGCGGACGACCTCGCAGTTGTCGTCGCCGGAGGCGCTGTCGGACGCGCTCGTGGCGCATCCGGTGAACAGCAGTGCGCCGGCGAAGAGCAGCGCGGTCGTGGTGATGATTTTCTGCATGGTGGCAGCACTCCCTACATTTGGTGTAACCACACGAGCCTAGGCGCGTCGACACGGCGCTGCCACCCGGGCAGGCCCTGATGCGACGAGCGCCGGGCCGGATACGACGAAACCCCTCACGGGGAGGGGTTTCGATGCGAGAGCGGAGACGAGGGGATTTGAACCCCTGGTCCCCTTACGGGGACTCCACCTTAGCAGGGTGGTGCACTCGGCCGGACTATGCGACGTCTCCTCGCGAACGCTTGCGCGAACGCGACTGCCATCATAACCCGCGGATGCCGCGAAACACGATTCGGCGGTTCCTCGGTCGCTCAGATCCGGGCGTCGAAGGTCACGTGCTGCGGCTACTGGTCCTCGAGGGGCCTGCCCGAGGAGCAACGCGTCTCGGCGGCCGTCTGTCCGGACACGTCGCTCGGAAGCGCTTCGGTCGTCGCGGCGGGGACCGCAGCGGCGTCGTCGGTGGGCGCAGCGTCCGTTCCTTCGGTAGGTGCCTCTTCAACGGGCGCGGGAGCAGCGGCGTTCGGATCGGCGACCGACGCGAACGAGGTGTCGCCCGCGTTGGGGTCGAACGACACCGGGACGTCGTTCTGCAGCGCGAGATTCACGACTTCGGCCGAGTCGGATGGCAGCAGCCCGCCTTCGGTCGATCCGGTCGGATACTGCATGAAGGCGATCTGGGAGAGGTCGATGTCCTTGAGCGCCTTGGCGATCGAGATCATTTTCGCCGGATCGGTGAGCGCGTCGGAGAGCGTCATATTCGCGAGCGCCGCTTTCGCGATACCGAAGAGTTTGACGGGGTCGCTCAGCGTGCCTGAACTCTGCAGGGTGCGAACGAGCGCTGACAGGAACACTTGCTGGTTCGAGATTCGCCCGAGGTCGCTGCCATCGCCGACTCCGTGACGAGTGCGCAGGAACTGCAGCGCGGTCAGGCCGCTGAGGCTCTGCATGCCGGCGGGCAGGTCAAGGTCCGTGTGCTCGTCCTGGATGGGCTCCGCGATGCAGACCTCGACACCGCCCACCGCCTCGGACAAGGCGGCGACGCCGTTGAACTGCACAATGCCCGCGAACGGGATGACCACGCCGGTGAGTTCGGACACTGTCTTGACCACGCAGTCCATGCCGCCGTAAGCCAGCACGCTGTTGATCTTGACGCTCGACAGCGCGGAAAGAGTGTCGCCGGTCGGGTCTTCGGGGTCGGTGCACTCGGGCACGCTCACGAACATGTCGCGCGGGAAGCTGACGACCTCGGCGTGCGAGTGGTCCTGCGCGATGTGCAGCAGCATCGTCACATCGTTGAGCACCGCGGTCTCCTCATCGGGATCGCCGTACCCCCCGCCCTGCCCTTCGCGACTGTCACTGCCAATCAGGAGGAAGTTCACGCCTCCATCGATCGCCCCGATGTCAGGAACACCCTCGAGCACCTTCTCGCTCTCGAGCTTGACCGTCGGCTGCACCGTGCTCGCGAGATCCCAGGCGGCGTAGGCGACGACGGCCGTGCTGGACGCCAGAGCGATGGCGACGACGGTGGCCGTGACCTTCGCGACGGTGCGCCAGGCGCTATGCGGCTTCAGGCGCCCGTGGCGCGCAATGGCGGGGTTCTTGGCGGCGGTGCGGGAGCTGAACTGGCGATCGTCTGACACGGTCACCCTCTCTCGGTGGGTCGGTCGCCGCGGAGCGCGAGCGGTTCGGGTCGGCAGGGGGAATATTCGACACGAGTGCGGAGGGCGTGGGATTCGAACCCACGAGACATTTCTGCCCACTGGTTTTCAAGACCAGCTCCATCGGCCGCTCGGACAGCCCTCCTTGCCGCTCTGGGGTTCGTTGGAACGTTCTCCGGAGCGGACAGGCCACGATTCTAGCCGACTCGTATCCAGCCAACCCTTCCAGTCGAGCCTGGGAAGCCCCTGATTCGGGTGCGGATCAGCCCTCGTTCGCGGTCGAGCAGCGCACCTCGTTCGCGGGCTGGCCCGTGACATCCGTCGGCATGGCCCCTGCGGGCGGTGTGGTCTCGGTGGTCTCACCCGTCCCGCCCTCGGCCGCCTCGGGGCCGGGCGGTGCGGATGTCGCGGGGTCGCCGCCGGTTCCGAACTCCGACTCGTCCGTGGACGCCGGGTCGAGGACGATCGGCTGGTCGGCCTGCAGCGCAGCGTTGACGAGGGCGGCGGATTCAGTGGGTTCGACGGCGCTCTGATCCGACGTGTACGCGGTCGGGAACTGCACGAACGCGACCTTCGAGAGGTCGATTTCCTGCACCGCGCGGGCGATCGAGACGAGCACCGTCGGGTTCTGCAGCGCGCTCGAGAGGCTCATGTTCGCGAGGATCGCCTTGGCCATCGAGTAGAGCCTGACCGGGTCTCCGAGCGTGCCGTCGGCCTGAAGCTTGCGCATGAGCGCCGACATGTACACCTGCTGGTTCGAGATGCGCCCGAGGTCCGATCCATCGCCGACACCGTGCCTCACCCTGAGGAACTGCAGAGATTCCATGCCACTGAGCGTCTGCGTTCCCGGTTCGAGGTGGACACCCGTGTAGTCGTCGTCGATCTGCTCGGCGATGCAGACATCCACGCCGCCGACGGCTTCGGCGAGCGCGGCGACGCCGTAGAACTCGACGATGCCGCCGACCGGGATCGGCACCCCGGTGAGCTGCGTGATGGTCGCGGCGACGCAGTTGAAGCCGCCGTACGAGAGCACGGTGTTGATCTTCACCCCGGAGAGCGCCGAGAGCGGTTCGCCGTCGGGGTCCTCCGGGTCGGGGCATTCGGGCACCGAGACGAGCATGTCTCGGGGGAAGCTCACGACCTCGACATGCGTGTGGTCCTGCGAGATGTGCACGAGCATGGTCACGTCGTTCAGCACCGCCGAGTCCTCTTCGGGGTCGCCGAAGGCGCCGTCGTCGGGCCGCTTGTCGCTGCCGACGAGCAGGAAGTTGAGCCCGCCGTCCATCGCGCCGATGTCGGGTACGCCCTCGAGGATCTGCTCGTTCTCGAGCGTCAGGGTCGGCGCGGTGGTCGCGGTGCTCACGAGGTCGACCGCCGCGAACGCGACGACGGCGACGCCGCTGATCGCCATGATCGCGACGACGGATGCCGCGAGCTTCGCCGCGGAGATCCAGCCGCTGTGGCGTGGCATGCGCCCGTGACGCGGCGGTTCGGGCGGTACGGGTCGTGACGGCGGCACGTCGCCTGCCGGCACGGCCTCGCCTGCCGGCCGGTCGTTCTCCCCGCGAACATCGCCCACGACGACCCTCCCCTGAGTGCCGAGTGTAACCGGACGGGGAGGGCGGAACGCGGGAAGCGGGGCGGTCGGCTACGGCAGCGTGTCGAGCGCCTCGGCCAGGCCGGCTTCGTCGATGCCGCCGGTCACCTCGGTCGCCGCGGCCTTGACCTCGTCGGGCGACTGGCCCATGGCGACGGCGCGGCCGGCAGCACCCGCCCACGTGAACATCTCGATGTCGTTGCGTCCGTCGCCGACGGCGATCACGCGGTTCAGGTCGTGTCCCTGCCACCCGCGCACCCGCTCGAGGGCGGTCGCCTTGCTCACGCCGTCGGGCGCGATGTCGAGCCAGGCCGTCCAGCCGATGGCGTAGCTGACCTGGTGCAGGCCCATGCCCGCGACGAGGTCCATGAACTCCTGCGTCTCGTGCTCGGGCGAGACCACGACGACACGCGTCGCGCTCGGCACGAACAGGCCCTCGAACTCGACCTGGCTCGCGGAGTCGAGGTCCCAGGTGTCCATGCCCGCGGTGTAGAGTCGGTGGCCGTCGGGCAGTTCGACCATGAACCGGCCGTCGGGCAGGAACGAGCGGATGCGTTCGATCGCGGTCGACGGGTCGAAGGTCTCGATGTGGAACCGCTCGTACGCCTCGGATGCAGGGGCATCGGATGCCGCGCCGTCGCGTCGCATCGTCACGGCGCCGTTCGCGCAGACCACGTACTCGGGCGACAACCCGAGCGCATCGAGCACGGGCGCGGTGCCGGCCCAGGACCGCCCGGTCGCGATGGTGACCTCGTGTCCGCGATCCCGCGCGGAGGCCACGGCCGACGCGACGGCGGGGTCGATCGTCTCGTCTTCGTGCATGATCGTGCCGTCGACGTCGAGCGCCACGAACCACGGTTCGGTCGTGAGGTCGGCCCGTGGCATCCGCTCGCTCATCGGATGACGGGTTCGAGCACCTCGAGGCCGCCGAGGTACCCGCGCAACGCCTCGGGCACGCGCACCGACCCGTCGGCCCGCTGGTGCGTCTCGAGGATCGCGACGATCCAGCGGGTGGTGGCGAGCGTTCCGTTGAGCGTCGCGACCGGCGCCGTCTTGCCCGACTCGGTGCGGTGACGGATGTCGAGGCGACGCGCCTGGTAGGTCGTGCAGTTCGAGGTCGACGTGAGCTCCCGGTACGCGACCTGCGTGGGCACCCACGCCTCGACGTCGTACTTGCGGGCCGCGCTCGACCCGAGGTCGCCGGCCGCGGTGTCGATGACGCGGTAGCTGAGCCCCAGGTCTTGCAGCATGCCCTCCTGCCAGGCGAGCAGTCGCGCGTGCTCGGCCTCGGCCTCGGCGGGGTCGACGTAGCTGAACATCTCGAGCTTGTTGAACTGGTGCACGCGGATGATGCCGCGGGTGTCCTTGCCGCCCGAACCGGCCTCGCGGCGGTAGCAGGTCGACCAGCCGGCGTAGCGGATGGGGCCGTTCGACACGTCGATGATCTCGTCGGAGTGGTACCCGGCGAGGGCCACTTCGCTCGTGCCCGTGAGGTAGAGGTCGTCGGCGGGCAGGTAGTAGATCTCGTCGGCGTGCGCGCCGAGGAAGCCGGTGCCCTGCATGATCTCGGGCCGCACGAGCGTCGGCGTGATGAGCGGCGTGAAGCCGGCCGCCAGTGCGCGGTCGAGGCCCATGGTCATGAGCGCGAGCTCGAGGCGGGCGCCGATGCCCTTGAGGTAGTGGAAGCGCGCGCCCGAGACCTTCGCACCGCGGTGCATGTCGATCGCGTCGAGCATCTCGCCGATCTCGAGGTGGTCGCGCGGCTCGAAGTCGAAGGTCGGCACCTCGCCGACCTCTTTCAGGAGGATGAAGTCGTCTTCGCCGCCCGCGGGCACGCCGTCGATGACGACGTTGCCGATGAGGCGCACGGTCGCGGTGAAGGCGTCTTCGGCGACCGTCACCTCGGCGTTGGCCTGCTTGACCTTCGCCGCGAGCTCCTGCGCCTGCGCCACGAGCGCGGCCTTCTCGTCTTTCGGCGCCTGCGCGACCCGCTTGCCGAAGGCGTTCTGCTCGGCGCGCAGCGACTCGAACGCCGTGATCGCGTGCCGACGGGCGGCGTCAGCGGCCACGGCGTCGTCGACGAGGGCCGGAGACTCCCCACGGAGCTCCTGCGAATGCTTGATCAGGTCGGGGTTCTCGCGAAGCAGCACGGGGTCGATCACGCGTGCCAGTCTAACCGCGGCATCCCGATGCAATAGGTTGGCTCCGTGGCGCGGGGTGGCAAGCAGCAGGCGGCGGAGTCCGTGGGCGACCGGCCGCGCGTCGCCGTGATCTTCAACCCGAGCAAGCAGGGCGTCGACACCCTGCGCACGACCATCGCCGCGGTCGCCGAGCAGCAGGGCTTCGCCGAGCCGCTCTGGATCGAGACCACGGTCGACGATCCGGGCAAGGGCATGGCGCTCGAAGCCCGCGAGTCGAGGGTCGACCTCGTGATCGCCGCGGGCGGCGACGGCACCGTGCGCTCGGTCGCCGCCGGGCTCCGCGACAGCGGCCTGCCCGTCGGCATCGTGCCGATCGGCACCGGCAACCTGTTCGCCCGCAACGTCGACATCCCCGTCAACGACATGCGCGCGGCCGCGACGCTCGCCTTCGAGGGCTTCGACCGCGCCGTCGACGTGGTCGTGGCCGACATCACGCGGCCGAACGGCGACACCGAGAGCCACACGTCGCTCGTCATGGCGGGCATCGGCATCGACGCGGCGATGATCTCGAGCACGAACCCCGACCTGAAGAAGCGCGTCGGCTGGCTCGCCTACGTCGATGCCGGGCTGCGCGCGCTCCCCGCGTCGAAGCCCTACCGCGCCTACTACCGCACCGATGCCGGCCGCCTGCACCGGTCGAAGGTCTCGACCATCCTCGTGGCGAACCTCGGCTACCTGCCGGGCAACATCGAGCTGATCCCCGACGCGCAGCTCGACGACGGGCGCCTCGACATGGCCGTGCTGCAGCCACGCAACTTCCTGGGCTGGCTCTTCATCTGGCGCAAGATCAGCTGGGAGAACCCGGTGCTGCGCAAGTCGGCCATCGGCCGGCAGATCATGGACCTGACGGGTGGCAGCCGACGGAGCGAGATCGTCTACTCGCGCGGACGCTCGGTCGACATCGAGATCGTCGAGGGCTCGGAGGAGTTCGAGATCGACGGCGACGAGTTCGGCACGGTCGTGTCGGCCAGGTTCACGGTCGACCCCGCCTCGCTCATCATCCGCGTGCCGTCGCTCGACTGAGCTGCGGCCCGGGCACCTCTCGGCCAGAAGCACCAGACGAACACCAGCGCGAGAGCGGATGCCGCGGCGAGCGATCCGAGTGCGCTGGTGCCCTGGCCGAGTGCGTTGAGGGCGGCGTAGAACTGGTTCATCGCGTTCATGTCCGACTCGGAACCGCTCTGGCTGTTGAAGCTGCTCAAGTCCCGGTAGCGGTCGGCGATCGTGCGCGAGAGGCCTTGCAGCCCCACGAGCGAGATGACGAACACCCCGGCCAGCGCGAGCAGAGCGGGGTTGCGCAACTGCGCCGACGGGCGCTTCATACGCGCCCCCGGCGCGCGGACATCACGGCACCCAGCGCGAGCACCACGACGATGCCGAGGGCTCCGGCCTGCACGAGCCCGATGCCGAGGGCGTACAACGCACTGAGGAAGGCCTGCGTCTCGGCTGCACCCGCGATCCGTCCGCTCGGGCTCATCTGCTCGAGGCTCACGTTCCAGTACAGGACCGCGCCGCCCACGACGAATGCGATGCTCGCCGCCAGCGCCACCCAGAACCCGAGCCACCGGTGGCGCACGAACGGGCTCTCGCTCTCGGGCTCCGGCTCGACGAACCCGTCGTCGACCTCGCGACGCATACCCGATTCGGAATGTGAGGTGATCCCGCCGGAGGCCGGCCCAAGGTCGGTCGGCGGATTCGGCGCAGGGTCCGATCGGGGTCCGGGCTCCGTCGGCGGATTCGGCACGGTCGGTTCCTCGGGAGCGAAATACGCGAGCAGCGCAGCGGCGTGGTCGGCTTCGGGCTTGGGTGGCGCCGCGGTGAGGGGCGCGGGGCGACGATCGGAGGTCACGGCGGAGCGGGGTCCGAACAGCTCGGTCTCGACCTCGGTGGGCGCGTCGGTCGGCTCGCGGCGCACCTTCGCGCGGGCGCCGCCCGCGACATCCGGAACATACCCGCGCTGGAATCTGGGATCGAACCTCGGGTCGATCGCTCGCGTGGCCTCGTCGCTCATCGCGTGTCCTTCGGTCTCAGTGCCGCCCGTGCCGGTCGATCGTCGCGTCGCCCGGGCTCTGCATCAGTCGGGTTCGCCGCTCAGCAAGCCGCGCAGCCAGTCGCGCGCCTCGATGAAGATCTCGTCATCGTACTTCGCGTGGTATTCGATCTCGCGCTGGTCGGCCCGGGGGTACGAGCCGAGGAAGATCACGTTCGGGCTCGTGCGACGAAGGCCGAGCAGGGCGTCGGCGACGCGCTCGTCGGCGACGTGGCCGTCGAGGTCGACGACGAATCGGTAGCGGCCGAGGGCGTCGCCGATGGGCCGGGACTCGAGCAGCGAGAGGTTCACGCCTCGCGTCGAGAACTGCTCGAGCATCGCGAGCAGGGCGCCGGGCTCGTCGCTCGGCAGCTCGACGATGAGGCTCGTCTTGTCGGCGCCCGTGGGCTCGGGCAGCGAACGTGAGCGCGACACGAGCACGAACCTGGTCACCGCGTTGGGGTTGTCGCCGATGTCGCGCGCCAGGACGGTCACGTCGTGGTGGTCGGTGATGCCGGGCGGCGCGACCGCGGCGTCGGCCGTGCTGTCGGCCTCGAAGAGCGAGGCCGCGGACTGCACGTTGCTCGACGCGGGGATGTGCCCGTGCTCGGGCAGGTTGCGCTCGAGCCAGCCGCGCGACTGGGCGTAGGCGACCGGGTGCGCGTTGACGGTGCGCACATCGTCAAGCGTCGTGCCGTGGCGGGCGACGAGCACGAAGTTCACGGGCACCAGGTACTCGCCGACGATGCGGAGGCCGGGTACGGTCGCGAGCGCGTCCTGCGTGGCCGAGACGCCGCCCTCGATCGAGTTCTCGATCGCGATGACCGCGGCGATCGAGCGGCCGCTCGTGACATCCGCCAGCGCCTCGCCCACGTTGTTGACCGAGCGCCACGTCTTGCCGGCCGCCTCGGGCACCTGCTTGAGGGCGGCCTCGGTGAAGGTGCCGGCCGGCCCCAGGTAGGAGTAGGTGCCCTCCGGGCGTTGGGGTGCGGCATCCGTCATGCTGCCAGCCTAACCAGCGGGCGCGCGCCGAGGGACAGGGCGCAGGCGGAGGGTCTAGCGTCGAGATCGTCCGCAACGCGCGAACCGTGAGGAGGACGCGATGACCACGACCTTGGAGACCCCCGACCCGGTCGACCGCACCCCGCGCGCGGCCCGCACCGCACGCGAGCCCCGCACCGTGCCGAGCGACGCCGAGCGTGAGGCCGCGCTCCGCAGCATGAAGCGGCTCGCCACCGGGCTGCTGATCCTCTCGGCGGTCGTGTTCGCCGTGGCGTTCGCCCTGCAGGACCAGGTCCCGTGGCTCGCGTACGTTCGCGCCGCAGCCGAGGGCGCGATGGTGGGCGCGATCGCCGACTGGTTCGCGGTGACGGCCCTGTTCCGGCATCCGCTCGGCCTGCCGATCCCCCACACCGCGATCATCCCGACGCGCAAGAACGAGATCGGCGCGACGCTCGGCGCCTTCGTCGAGCACGAGTTCCTCTCCGACGACGTCGTGCTCGGCAAGCTGCGCTCCATCGGCATCTCGCGGCGGCTCGGCGGCTGGCTGGCCGAACCGGCCAACGCCGAACGCCTGACGTCCGAGGCCTCCGTCGCCGCGCGCGGCGTGCTCGAGCTGCTGGGCGACGACGACGTCGAGGACGTCATCGAGCGCCTCGCGCGCAAGCACCTCTTCGAGCCCGAATGGGCGCCCTCGGTGGGCCGCGTCGGCGCCAGGCTCGTGGCCGCCGACCAGCAACGGGCCGCCGTCGACGCCCTGCTCGACAAGGCCGACGACTGGCTCGTCGCGCACCCCGAGGCGTTCGGCAGCATGGTCTCCGACCGCCTCCCCCGATGGATGCCGGGGTTCGTCGACCGGCTCGTCGACGATCGGGCCGCCCGCGAGGTGCGCGGATTCGTGAACGCCGTGCGCGACGACCCGCAGCATCCGCTCCGCGAGGCCATCGACCGTTACCTCGCCGACCTCGCCGACGCCCTGCAGCACGACCCCGCGACGATCTCGCGGGTCGAGGGCATCAAGAACGACCTGCTCGAGAGCCCGCGCGTGCGCGAGTTCGCCGGCGAGGCGTGGACCGCGGTGAAGGCGGCACTCGACGACTCGCTGGCCGACCCCGAGAGCGAGCTGCGGCAGAGCCTGCGCTCGGCGATCGTCGAGGTCGGCGGCCGTCTCGTCGCCGACGAGACGCTCGCCGCGAAGGTCGACACCTGGGTGACGGATGCCGCGGCCTACGTCGTGCGCACCTACCGGCACGAGATCGCCGGCGTCATCACCGAGACCGTGGAGCGCTGGGACCCGGCCGAGACCACGCGCAAGCTCGAGCTCCAGGTGGGGCGCGACCTGCAGTTCATCCGCATCAACGGCACGGTGGTCGGCGCCCTCGCCGGCCTCGCGATCTTCAGCGTCGCGACCGTCCTGCACGCGCTGCTCTGACCCGCCCTTCGACGCGCGCCCCGTATCAGGACATGATGCGGGGTGCGGCGGGAGCGCGGGCGCGCCAGACTGGGTGCATGCACGAACGCGCGGGAACCCCGGCCACCGAGTCCGATCTCATCGACGTCGAAGCGCTCGTCAGGGCGTACTACGAGCAGCAACCGGATGCCTCGGTGCCCGAGCAGCGGGTCGCGTTCGGCACCTCGGGCCACCGGGGTTCGAGCTTCACGACGAGCTTCAACGAGCACCACATCCTCGCGATCACGCAGGCGATCGTCGAGTACCGCACGGCGCAGGGCATCACCGGACCGCTGTTCATCGGCTCCGACACGCACGCGCTGAGCGCACCGGCGCAGACGACGGCGCTCGACGTGCTCGTCGGCAACCGCGTGCGCGTGCTCGTCGACCAGTACGACGACTACGTGCCGACGCCCGCCCTGTCGCACGCGATCCTCACGTGGAACAACGATCCGGCCAAGCGCGCCGAGGGCGAGGCCGACGGCATCGTCATCACGCCCTCGCACAACCCGCCGCAGGACGGCGGCTTCAAGTACAACCCGCCGCACGGCGGCCCCGCAGACTCCGACGCGACGTCGTGGATCGCGAACCGGGCCAACGAGCTCATCGCCGACGGGCTGCGCGAGGTGAAGCAGGCCGAGCCGAGCGCGGTCGAGACCTACGACTTCCGCACCGCCTACGTCGCCGACCTCGCGAACATCATCGACATCGAGGCCATCAAGCGCAGCGGCATCAAGATCGGCGCCGACCCGCTCGGCGGGGCTTCGGTCAACTACTGGGCCGCGATCCGCGACACGTACGGGCTCGACCTCACGGTCGTGAACGAGCGCGTCGACCCCGCCTGGTCGTTCATGACGCTCGACTGGGACGGCAAGATCCGCATGGACCCGTCGTCGCCGAGCGCCATGGCGTCGGTGCTCGAACACGGCAGCAGCTTCGACATCTTGACCGGCAACGACGCCGACGCCGACCGGCACGGCATCGTCACGCCCGACGGCGGCCTGATGAACCCCAACCACTACCTCGCGGTCGCGATCGAGTACCTGTTCGCGCACCGTCCGGAATGGCGAGCGGATGCCGCGATCGGCAAGACGCTCGTCTCGAGCTCGATGATCGACCGGGTCGCCGCCGCGCTCGGGCGCCGACTCTGGGAGGTGCCGGTCGGGTTCAAGTGGTTCGTGCCGGGCCTCGTCGACGGCTCGGTCGGGTTCGGCGGTGAGGAGAGCGCGGGCGCGTCGTTCCTGCGGTTCGACGGCACGGTCTGGACCACCGACAAGGACGGCATCCTGCTGTGCCTGCTCGCCTCCGAGATCCGAGCGGTCACCGGCACGTCGCCGTCGGCGCTCTACGCGGAGCTCGTCGAGCGCTTCGGCGACCCCGCCTACGAGCGCAAGGACGCCGCGGCCACCCCGGCGCAGAAGGCCGCCCTCGGCAAGCTCACCGGCGACGCGATCGCCGCGACCGAACTCGCGGGGCAGCCGATCACGGCGAAGCTCTCGCACGCGCCCGGCAACGGTGCGGCCATCGGCGGCGTCAAGGTCGAGACGGCCGACGCCTGGTTCGCGGCGCGCCCCAGCGGCACCGAAGACGTGTACAAGATCTACGCCGAGTCGTTCAAGGGCGCCGAGCACCTCGCGCAGGTGCAGGAGGAGGCCAAGCGCGTCGTCGACTCCGCGCTCGGCTGATCGGCCGACGAGACCCGCGCCGCGGTCGGAACGACCAACGCCCGGTCGAGCTGAGCTCGACCGGGCGTTTCGCGCCTGCGCGCGGCATCCGGATCAGTGGATCGAGAAGTACGTCACCGAACCGCCGCCCGAGGCGAGCGCCTCGTCGACGTCCCAGTAGTCGGCGTCCTTGGTGTGGCCGCCGGTCCAGATCTTCGTGCCGGCGTCGGTGTGCTCGACCCGCGTGACGACGGCGGTGTGATCGCGGTCGCCCGAGCTGTCCCAGTCGAACTGGGCGATGTCGCCGACCTTCACCAGACCCCGCTGCGAGTCGTCGAGGTAGGTCGCGCGAGCGGTCTGGGTGAGGAGGTAGTCGCGGAGGGCCGTCGAGCTCGCCCAGCTGGGCGACATGGCGCCGGTCGCGCCGTCGAAGTACCAGCCGCCGTCCATCGCGAAGCCGCGCGCCGCGAGCGACTGGCTGGCGAAGTTCGCGCAGTCCACGCCCGAGAGCACGGGGTACTGCGCGGTGTTGTAGGTGTTCCAGTGCGCGAGCACGTAGTTGAGCTGGGCGTCGATGCCCGGGTCGCTCGTGAACGTGAAGGTCAGGTCGATGGGC